>NZ_MUKP01000001.1 GCF_002081715.1 Nocardia donostiensis
GGTGGCAGCGGTCAACCAGGAGATCGGGGCCAGACAGGCGCGAATCAGTGCCCGTACGGGTGGCAGGCTGCGGCTGCTGCGTCCGATCGCGGGTGCCGCAGCGGCAGCCGCACCCCGTCGGGTCCGCAGAGTTTGTCGCCGTCGAGCCACCAATCCGGTGGCGGCCGCCGGAAATCGGCGCCGGTGCTGTGCCAGTGCTCGCCTTCCCAGAGAATCGGTTCCCCGCTGCGTGGGCAGCTGGTGGCGTCCATCGCCCAGCCGCTGCCCGCCGCCACCCACACCACATTCGGGTGGTCGTAGGCAATGGAGGTGATCAGCACATCGTCGCAGTTGGCGACGACCACGGCGTGCGGGTGCCGTGCCAACCCGGCGCGCAGCCGCCGTTCGATCGTGTTGATTTCGCCGACCCGGTCGAGCTGATCACGGCTGAGGTTCAGCAGCACAACCACCGACGGGTTGAGCGAATCACTGACATGCGGCAGATGCAGTTCGTCGACCTCGATCGCCGCCAGCGGCGCGGACCGGTGCACGCTCAACGCCGCGACAATGCCTGCGTCCATATTCGCGCCGTCGGCCTGAGTGGCGACGTCCCCGATGGTGCTCAGCGCGGCGGTGGTCATCCTGGTGGTGGTTGATTTGCCGTTGGTGCCGGTGACCAGCACCGTGCGCCGCCCGCGGCCCAGCTGATCCATGATCGTCGGATCGATCTTCAACGCGATCAGACCGCCGATCATCGACCCTTTGCCGCGACCGGCTTTCTGCGAGGCCCACGACGCTGCCGCCGCCGCCCGCAGCGCGATCCGCCCGCGCACAGATATATCTGCCACGCGCGCAGTCTAATGTTCGCCCGTCGAGCGGTCGCGCCGCGTATTCACCAGCGCCGCCACCGCCCCCCTGCGCTGCCCACCGCTATCTGCCGTCGGCTGTCTGCAGCGACTACCGAGATAGTCCGCGGTGCGCGGGCCGCAGCCCGGCTCAGAGCTGGATATCGAACAGATTGGGCAGCCCGGCGGCATAGCGGTCGGCGTCGATTCGGCGCAGCGGTTCGAGTTCCTGGGCGCGGTAGAGGGTAAAGGTGCGGCAGCGCGGCGCGTTCGAGCCGGCTACGTCCAGCAGCGCGTTCACCGCGGTGCGCGCGGATTCGCTGGCGCCTTCCATGGTGGCCAGGTCGATATTGGTGCGCACATAATCGCCTGCCAAGAAGAGGTTCTCCAGCGGGCCGTGCGCATCGGGGCGTGCTTCCCACGACCCGGCGGTGTTGATGAGCAGCGGGTCGGCGTTGGTGTTGTGGCCGCTGCCTTGCTGCCAGACGATAGCCGGGTCGAGGAACCAGGAATGCAGGTTCGCCTCGTGCAGCAGATCATCGCGATCGTTGAGGTGCGCGCACATCTGCGCCCAGGTTTCGCGCGCGATCTCCTCGGCCGTGCATTCGCGGGCCGGTTTGCCGTAGAGAATGCCCGGGGTATGCCAGTTGGAGATATCCACCGACAGGCATTCGGCGACCAACCCGTCCCCGAATTCCGGCAGTTTGCGCGCCCACAGGTGATTCTGGGTGATCGCGGTGAGCGACCACGGGGAGTCGATGAAAGCGATGTGACCGTCGCTGATATCAACCGGTTCACGCAGGTAGTACTGGATGCCGTTCATCCAATCCGTATGCAACCGGTGCATCCGTTCCAGCTCCGGCCACTCGGCGAGCACCTCGGCGTTCCACAGGGTGCGGGCGCGTTCCGCGGGCAGCGCCACCACGAAGTAGTCGGCCGCCACCGAACGGGAAACACCCACGGAATCGACCACACGTGCCGCGCGGATCCGCCGGTCACGCACCTCGAGTCCACGGACTTCGGCTCCGAGCTCGAAAGCGACCCCGAGCTCACGCAACAACCGTACCCACGGATCGATCCAGGCTGCGTTCGTCGGGCCGTTCAGCACCCGGTCCAGGCTGCCGTCGAATCCGATTTCCAGCGGGTTTCCCAGGAACTGCTCACCCATCGTCCCAATGGTGCGCACGCTGGCCATATCCTCTTTCGCCGCGACCAGCAGACTGGTCAGCGTGCGCGACAGCAGCGCGCGGAACTCGTGCGACCGCTGATGCCCACCCACGAACTCGTGCCAGGACATACGCTCCCACTGGCCGAGCCTGCGGGCATCGCTGCTGGTATTGAACACCAGCAACCGGTTGGCGAAGTACATCCCCTCCGCGGGCGGCATTCCGGTGGCTGTCGCAACAGCGGCGCCCAGCGTTTCCCGGAACGAATCCGGGTCGGCTGCACCGAGATGCGCCAAACCCAACGGAACCCGGAAGTCGTCGCCGTCGCGGCGGGAGAACCGCGCAACCGGTGCCGCGACCAGGTTGTTCCACACACCATCCGGGTTCTCCGCGAACGGGATACGCCGCATCGTATCCGGAACATGCTGGTAGAAGCCGGGGAAGAAACGGAAACCGTGCTCGCCGGGAAGATCGAGACGCCCACCGGTCCCGGTGCCGGACACCGGGATACTGCGCGCCTTACCGCCCAACGCGCGTCGCTCGTAAACCGTGACCCGGAAACCGCGTTCGGCCAGTTCATGCGCCGCAGTGAGCCCGGCAACCCCGCCCCCCAACACCGCAACCCGCTGCCCCGGGCTCCCGGCAGCCCGCGAAACCCCCACCGTCGCTGAGCCGACCACACCCACACCTGCCGCGACGGCACCGGCCAGTACAGCCCGACGCGACACCGCCCCACATTGTCCACTCATGTGTCGCTCTGCTGCCTAGCCTCGGGATAACGCTGATCGATCGGTTTACTTCACAAGGTTGCGGGCAAACGGGACTCGGCGACCGCCGTCAATGCAGGCCTGACCGTCGGGTGGACCGACACCGATCCACCTCCGACTGACCGAAACCCCGGTCTGGCCTCAGGATTGGAATCGGATGTACTGCTGATTCGCGACGTACTCGAAATCCTCGGCGACGATCGCCGCCAGCTCCAACAGTGCCCGCCGGGTCGGTTTGCTCACCAGTTCCAGGTCGATCTCGGCGCCCTCGGCCAGATGGTCGTCGAACGGGACCACCTGCACCGCGCGCGTACGATCCAGGAACAGTTTGCGCAGATGATCGAGGTCGACCGACGAGGAACCCCGCCGGGAAGCATTCACCACCACCACGGTTCGCTTGACCAGACTGTCGTAGCCGTGATGATCCAGCCAGTCCAAGGTCGCCGAGGCGCTGCGCGCGCCATCGATGGCGGGCGAGGTCACCAGCACCAGCGAACTGGCCATATCGAGCACACCGGCCATCGCCGAATGCATCAGACCGGTGCCGCAGTCGGTGAGAATGATGTTGTAGAACGACTGCAGGATCGTGATCGCCTTGCGGTAATCAGCCTCGCTGAACGCCTCCGACACCGCCGGGTCCTGTTCACTGGCCAGCACTTCCAGCCGGCTCGGCGCCTGAGACGTATGCGCCCGGACATCGGAGTACCGCGTGATATGCGGATCCTCCAGCAGGTTGCGGACCGTCGAACGGGTTTGCCGCGGCACGCGATGCGCGAGCGTACCGAGGTCGGGGTTGGCGTCGATGGCGATAACACGGTCACCGCGCACCGACGCGAACGTCGAACCCAGTCCCACAGTGGTCGTGGTCTTGCCGACGCCGCCCTTGAGCGACAGGATCGCGATCCGGTGATCGCCCCGCACGGGCTGATTCACTCGCGCCACCAGATCGCGATGCACCATATCGGCAGGGGACTCACCCGGGTTGATCATGCCCCGAGATGCCTTGTGCACCGCGCGCCGCCAACCGCTGCGCGGGGCCTTGCGAACGCGTTTCAGCAGGTTCAGGTCGTTGACGGAATGACCGGCCTGACCAGGCTCGGGCATATTCTGCGGCTGGAACGGCTGCTGCGGTTGCAGACGCTGCTGCTGCGGCGCGGCCTGGAACTGCTGCTGCTGGTTTGTTGCGGGAGGCTGGTACTGACCGGTCGGCGGGCCTGCTGGAGGCGCGGACGGCGCGGCAGGCGGAGGAGTGGGTGTCTGAAACTGCTGCGGCTGCTGCACCGGCGGAGGAGCCCAGCTGTAAATGGGGTTACCCGCCTGGTCGGCATCGCTCGACGGCGCGGCAGAACCGTACGGCGCGTTCGGCTGCGATACCTGGTTGCCCGCCTGATTGAACTGGTCTGCGCCGGGCTCAGAGAACTGCCCGGACGCTTGCCTCTGCCCGCTGCCCGGCCCGTGAGTGAACTGCCCACCCTCAGCGGACTGGGTGAACTGGCCTGTTGCCGCAGGTGGCGCGAACCCACCATCAGGGGACTGAGTGAACTGGTTACCGCTGTGCGGCTGATCGAACTGTCCTGGCGGCTGCGCGAACTGACCACTGCTGTACGGCGACGACCCGGCGGCGGTCTCCGGGAACTGGCCGCCCTGCGACGCGAACTGCCCAGGTGGCGGCGGGGCGAACTGCCCACCAGGCTCACTGAACTGGCCGCTCGGCGCAGCGTACGGTCCGCCACCCGTCCCCGGATAGCTCGCCCCAGCCTGCGAGAACTGCTCACCCGAAGGCGGCGCGAACTGCCCTGCGGCCGGATTGTCGTACGGATTCTGCTGCGGGAACCGATCACTCGAATACGAGCTGGACGGACCATCCCCCGCCTGCGCAAACGGTGAATCCACACCAGAAAACTGCGCCGCACCCGCATCCGGGGAACCCATATCCGACCCGACCGCAGGCGAACCCACATCCGGCACCATGAACTGCCCACTCGTATACGCGGGCGGCGCGAAAACCCCCTCGGACTGCTGGGAATCACCACCAACATCCTCGAACGACGAACCAGGCGCCGACGAGAACGATGGCGACATCCCACCACTGGGAGCATCCTCAACCGAACCCACCCCGTCTACAGCATCCCCACCCGGAACACCCGGAACCCCACTGTTATCGGACACGTCGACCGTATCCGCCGCGCCGACACCATCAGAATGCTCGGAAAATTCTCTGTCCGAGGACACCGCGCCAGATACATCACCATCACCGGACGAACCCGGCGCATCCGTCACACCATCAGCGGAAACATCTGCTACCTCACCTGATTGCGCTGACGCATCAGGCTCAGCAGTGTCCACCGGGTGACTCTGCAGCCATGGCGGAGAAGTCGGGTCGTGGTCGTTACTAGTCACAGTTCCCCCATCTGCTCGGTACATCAAGCAGAAAGCTCGGCGGCTGGAGTTGCCACAACGCTATCAGTATTTATTGGCACGCTGGCGCGCGCGGGTTCGTAAGACTCACCCGGACACGTGCTGCTGACGGCAGATACCGGGAAACACCTGCGCGGCGAGCGGCTCGTAAGACTTACCTGGTCGGCTTCGGATGAGTCTCGGTGGGTTTACATGACAGAGCCGGGCAGGAACGGGGACTGCGCGACCGCCGTTCCTGCCCGGCCCGTCTACCTAACTCAGTGGGCGCGGTTGACCGCGGATGCCACGGCGCGCAGCGATGCGGTGGTAATGGAGGTGGCGATGCCGACACCCCAGACAACCTTGTCGCCGACCGCGCATTCGACGTAGGCGGCTGCCTGGGCGTCGTCGCCTGCGGACATGGCGTGCTCGGAGTAGTCGAGCACCTGCACGTCGAAGCCGACACCTGCAATGGCGTCGACGAATGCGGCGAGCGGGCCGTTGCCGGTCCCGGAGATCTCCTGTTCGACGCCGTTCACTTTCACCACGGCGGTGATGGTGTCGGTGCCGCCGTCGGTTTCCGATGCGGTGACCTTCTGCCTGATCCGTTCCAGCGGCAGGACCGGGCTGAGGTACTCGTCTGCGAAGACATCCCACATCTCCTTGGGAGTGACCTCGCCACCTTCACCGTCGGTGATCTTCTGGATGGCCTGGGAGAACTCGATCTGCAGCCGGCGCGGCAGTACCAGGCCGTGGTCGGTTTTCATGATGTAGGCCACACCGCCCTTACCGGACTGCGAATTGACCCGGATCACGGCCTCATAGGTGCGGCCGACGTCCTTGGGGTCGATCGGCAGGTACGGGACCTCCCAGACGGTATCGGCTATATCCGCGCCCGCCGCGTCGGCGGTCGCCTTCATCGCGTCCAGCCCCTTGTTGATCGCGTCCTGGTGGCTGCCGGAGAACGCGGTGTAGACCAGGTCGCCGCCGTACGGGTGACGCTCGTGCACGGGCAGCTGGTTGCAGTATTCGACGGTGCGGCGGATTTCGTCGATATCGGAGAAATTGATCTGCGGGTCGATCCCGCGGGAAAACATGTTCATGCCCAGGGTGACCAGGCAGACGTTGCCAGTGCGTTCCCCGTTACCGAACAGGCAGCCCTCGATGCGGTCGGCGCCCGCCTGATAGCCCAGTTCAGCGGCGGCGACGGCGGTGCCGCGGTCATTGTGCGGGTGCAACGACAGCACGATCGCCTCCCGGCGGGCCAGGTTGCGGCTCATCCACTCGATGGAATCGGCGTACACGTTCGGTGTCGCCATCTCGACGGTCGCGGGCAGGTTGATGATCAACGGTTTATCGGGGGTGGGCGCGATGATTTCCGAAACCGCGTCACACACCTGTTTGGCGTATTCCAGCTCAGTACCGGTGTAGGACTCCGGGCTGTACTCGTAACGCCAGTTGGTATCGGGGTAGCGCTGCTCCACTTCCGAGCACAGCCGCGCGGCGTCGGTGGCGATCTTGCAGACCGCGTCGCGATCGGCGCGGAACACCACTTTCCGCTGCAGGATCGAGGTCGAGTTGTAGAAGTGCACGATCACATTGGACGCGCCTGCGCATGCCTGGAAGGTCCGCTCGATCAACTCGGGGCGACATTGGGTGAGCACCTGGATGGTGACGTCGTCGGGGATCGCGCCGTCCTCGATGATCTCGCGGACGAAGTCGTAGTCGGTCTGGCTGGCCGACGGGAAACCGACCTCGATCTCCTTGTAACCCATCCGCACCAGCAGATCGAACATGCGGCGTTTACGGGCCGGGCTCATCGGATCGATCAGCGCCTGATTGCCGTCACGCAGGTCGACCGCGCACCAGGCGGGAGCGCGGTCGATGACCTTATCCGGCCAGGTGCGGTCGGGCAGGGTGACCGGTTCCACCTCCTCGGCGAACGGCCGGTAGCGGAACGCAGGCATCGACGAGTTCTTCTGTTTGTTCCACGCCGGCTGGTCGGCGGGCGCGGGTTTAGCGGGCGCGGTGATGGTGCGCGAGCTGGATACGAAGGCGTCAGCGGGTGACATGCGATTTCTCCGTGGGGTGAGATGTGTCCCGTATGCGGGTCGACCGGCACGGTGGAACCCCGCGACGGGAGGCCGGTCCGTTCAGACCCCGCCGCGGCGGCCGAGAAGAAGAGCCCGCTGCATGACGTCGCCGAGTTTACCGTGCCGAATTCGCTCGGACCACGCCGGGCACGCGTACCTCGCTCCGGGCGTACCTCCGTCTTCGCTCCGGCCATGCGCATTTATGTCTACATCCTGCACGACGCACGGCTGGGTGGGGTCTGCCTACCTACCGCCTTTGCTCCGGGCGTGCGGCCTGCGTATTTTCTCGCACTCGCTCCGGGCGTACTCCGTCTGCGCTGCGGCCGTGCGCTCTGCTGTGCACCTTCTGCGTCTTCGTCTTCCGGCTATGCGCTTGTGCGTGTCTCTGTCATTCGCTTTGGTCATGTGCTTTGCGTGAACTTGCGCAATTGCTTCAGTCGTGCGTTCGCGTACCTGCGCATTCGCTTCGGTCGTGCGAACAAGGTGAGCTTGCGCTGGTACCGTTCGCGGGCCGACGGGACGTCCGAAGGGTTCACCTATGACTTGGCTGGAACAGCTGGCCGTTTTCGGGGCGGGGATTGCTGCGGGTGGGATCAATACGATTGTCGGGTCCGGCACCCTGATCACCTTTCCGGTGCTGTTGGCGGTCGGGTTGCCGCCGGTCACCGCGAATGTGTCGAACACCGTCGGGATCGCTCCCGGTTCGCTGAGCGGGGCGATTGGATATCGCAGGGAGCTGGCAGGCCAGCGGGTGCGGCTGATCCGCCTCGGCACGGCCTCGCTGCTGGGTGCGGCGGTGGGCGCGGCGCTGTTGCTGACCCTGCCGGATAGGGCGTTCGCGGCGATCGTGCCGGTGCTGATCATCGCGGCGCTGGTGCTGGTTGTGATCCAGCCCCGGCTGGCCGCTTGGGTGAAGGAGCGCCGTGACGCCGACACCGGACCGGTGCACGGCGGTCCGGTGCTGTTCGCGGCGGTTTTCGCGACCGGTATCTACGGTGGCTATTTCGGCGCGGCCCAGGGCGTGCTGCTGCTCGGGTTGCTCGGCGTGTTCGTGCATGAAGACATCCAGCGCCTCAATGGCGTGAAGAATGTTCTTGCTCTGCTGGTGAACGCCCTGGCGGCGGTGATCTTCATCGTGATCGCCCAAATCGACTGGCAGGCCGTCGCCTTCATCGCCGTCGGCGCGGTTATCGGCGGCCAGCTCGGCGCGAAACTCGGCCGGCGTCTGCCGCCGAACGTGTTGCGGGCGGTGATCGTCATGGTCGGTTGTACCGCTGTGGTCCGCCTGCTCACGTCTTAGCGGCCTGCGCGCGTATCCCCTGGTGCACAGTCGTGTTCGGACTGTTCATCAAGACCGAATATCGGTAGCATCCGTCGGCTATAGACATGATCAGAAAGGTGGCCCAGTGGACAGGCGTGCCCTCTTCAAGGCGGCGGGGGCAGCTGCCCTGATCGGGGCGGCAGGGTCGGCGACGGGGGCAGTGCGGCCGTCGCTACCGCGAGCCGCGGCGCAACCGGTGTGGCACGAATTGTTCCGGCAGTGGGTGCCGGAGATCTTCGCTCCGATTCCCGACCCGCCCGAGCATTCCGAAGCGATCATCGTCGGCTCCGGGTTCGGCGCGGCGGTCGCGGCGCTGCGGCTGGCGGAGGCAGGCATAACCAATACGGTGCTCGAACGCGGCTCCCGCTGGCCCAACGATCCGTGGCGGGAGATCTTCACCGGCGACGATCTGCCCGACGGCCGCGGGTTCTGGCATCGCACCAATTTCACCGGGGTCACCAAGGTGACGATGCATTTCGCCGATTTCGGCGGAGTCCTCGACTGCACCACATATCCGGGCATCGATGTGTGGCGGGCGGCCGTGGTCGGCGGCGGTTCGGTGGTTTTCACCGGTGCGATGATCGCCCCGGAACGCAAACTGTTCGATCACGTTTTCGGCGGCGTCGTCGACTACGGCGAATTGGAGCGGATCTACTACCCGCGGGTGCGGCAGATGCTGCGACTGGATCGAATGCCAGCGGATATCTACGCCTCCGCGCCGTTCGCCCATTCCCGCGCCTGGGACGAACAGGTACGTAAGGCCGGTTACCAGCCGATCCCGAACGATTCGATCTTCACCTGGGACATCTTGCGTGGCGAGCTCGCAGGCACCACTCGGCCCTCGGCTACTGCTGCCCGCAGCAACCTCGGTAACTCCAACGGCGCGAAGTTCGACCTCAATCAGAACTATCTGAAGTACGCGCAGGACACTGGGCGCTCGACAATCTTCCCCGGCCACCGCGTCGACTCGATCGCCAAGGAGTCGGGCGGCCGGTTCGCGGTGACCGTGACCAAACTCGCCCCGACCGGAGCGGAACTGGGCACTCGCACCCTCACCTGCGACCGCCTGTTCCTCGGCGCGGGTTCGATCGGCACCTCCGAGCTGCTCGTTCGCGCCCAGGCCACCGGGACGCTGCCCGACCTCAACGAGCATATCGGCGACGGCTGGGGCACCAACGGCGATGTGGCGTTGGCTCGCGGCGCGAGTTCGATCGGCGGTTTCGGCCAAGGTGTGCCCAGCGCGAGCCGGATCTTCGACGATTCGGATGTCCCGCTTACCCTGGAGAGCTGGTACATCCCCGGTATTCCGTTCGAGACCGGCGCCCTGGCCTCGCTCGGGTTGGTGCTCGACCCGACCAGGACCCGCCTCGGCTACGACAAAGCCACCGGCGGTGTCGGGCTTTCCTGGCCGCGTAAGAACCGAGACGAGGTCGTGGCCGCAGCCCACGCGGTCGACCGCCGGATCGCGGAACGGGCCGGAGCGATGGTCGAATACGACGCCCTCGGCTACGCCGCGAACGCCCTGTTCACCGCGCATCCGCTGGGTGGTGCGGTGCTCGGGAAGGCGACCGACGGCTACGGCCGGGTGCATGGGCACAAGGGCCTGTATGTGGTGGACGGGGCGGCCGTTCCGGGCAGCACGGCCACCGTCAACCCGTCGCTCACCATCACCGCATTGGCCGAACGCAATATCGAGGCGATCATCCGCGCGGGGCATTGACGACCGGACAGCGCTCGCGATCGGATCGAACCGCAACATCCGTACCGGGCCCCCGGCGGCGTATTGATGCCGGCGGGACGGTTCGGCGTCGAAGGGAAGCTTCACGTGGCAACTGCGCCGCCCACTGACTACGGCCTCGGCGACGCCTGCGATACCGACAATCAGGGCGGATTCCCGCGTAAACCGCCCGCACTGTGGACCGATTTCTTGATGCTGGCGCTGGCCATCGTCTCGGTGGTGCTGGTCGGCTGGATCACCTTCTTCGAGGTTTCCGGCGACACCTATCGCATGATCGTGATCGCCGACTACGCGATCTGCGCGGTATTCGCGGCAGAGTTTCTGTGGCGTTGGCACCGAGCAGGCTGGCCGTGGACGTTCCCGCTCGTCTACTGGTACGAAGTGCTCGGCATGATCCCGGTGACCAGCCCGTGGTTGCGCGGTTTCCGGCTGCTGCGGGTGGTGGTGATCCTGGTCCGGCTGGCCAGGGTCGCCGACCGCGTATTCGGCGACCGGGTGACCGCCGCTGTGGTGAACCGGTCGGTCGTCACGATCGTGGAGACGATCAAACGCCCGATGACCATGGCGGTGCTGGACGAGGTCGCCGATGTGCTGCGCACCGGCCACTACACCCGCAATATCGCGGCCGCTCTGGAGGAGAACCGGGGCGAACTGGACGAGATGATCGTGGAGCTGATCAAGAATGATCCGCAGGCAGGCCGGGTCCGCTATATCCCATTCCACGACGAGATCATCCGGCTCATCGCCGACACTTCGTTCCGGATCATGTTCCAGGTATTGGCCGACCCGCGTACCGATGAACTGGTTTCGGACATGATCAGGGAGAACGTCGATCAGATCCGGGAGTCGGTACGCAACGGGGTGAAGGTGGCGCCGTCGGCCTATGGTCCGACGCCACTGGAGGCGACGGCCCGGCATCTGACCACTGTGCGCCGGGACTGATCGGGGAGATCAGACGATCTGGTATCGCTGCTCGGTCTCGGGGAACTGCTCGGCGAATTCGATGAAGTTCTGCACCACCGCCTCGTTGGTGCGCCGCAGGGTACGGCTGAGTAGGAAGCCGGGTGCGGGAATCGGCAGGTAGAGCTCGGTGTGGTACCAGACGCTGGTGCCGCCCTGTTCGTTGTCGGCGATTTCGAAGAACCCGCCGCCCTTGACCCCGCGGGTGCTGTCGGTGACTTCCCACGAGGAGCGGTCGACGTCCCAGTCGTATTCCAGAACCTGCAGGTCGGACGCTCCCATCATCTCGGCCTTGACGAAAACGCGGAGCGGACGGCCGTGGTCGTCGCGGGTGGCCACGCGGGCGTCCACATAGGATGACGACCATTCCGGCAGCATTTCGACAGCCAGTAGCGCGTCCATCACCTGGGCGGGGTCCGCTTCGACGTCGAATCTGATGTCGGTTTTCGTACGCATGACTTACCTCCGCGCCCCCTGTGTGTATCAGTCGGCCCGATTCTGCTCAGCGGTGCAGTGATCGTCAACACTTCGTCGAGCGGTGACGGGCCGTCCGCGGCGGCGTGGGCGGGCGCGGATCAGCGGGGCCGAGGTAGGGTGCGGGTCAGGCAGAAGTGAAACGTTCTATTGTCGCATCCGGGCCGGGGAAGACGAGCGATTCGTGTCCGTCCTCGAAACGCACCATATACGGCGGTGAACCATCCGGCCCACGAACTTCGACGATCTCGCCTTCCTGATCACTCTGCCCCACGATGTGCCCGTGCACATGCAGTCGATCTCCGACGTTCGCCATCATGGGCTCCATTATCGAAGTCGGTGCCATACATCACAAGGGTGCTCATGCGGCTATGGCGCGCTGTCTCTTTGTTTGTCTCCCGGAAGGTGAGCTCGCGGCTTCGTCCCTGGTCGATGTCCCGATCGCCGCGTCGATGAGCGCCTTCCCGTATTCGGGGCTTCCCCGCGCTTGACACCACTCCAACTGTAGTACTACGTTTAAACCGCTTCAGTTGGAGTACTACAGGCAAGGTGGTCTTATGCGAAAGCTCGTCTACTACGTCGCCGTCACGATCGACGGCTACATCGCCGGGCCCGGCGGGGAGTTCGACTTCTTTCCGGTACCCGACGACATGAAGACGTGGAACCCCTACCCGGAATCCATCCCGGTACATGTGCGAGAGCTTGTCGGGATCCCGGTCGATCTGCCCAATCGGTCATGGGACACCGTGCTCATGGGCAGGGGAACCTACGAACCGGGGCTGGCCGAAGGGGTGCCGAGCCCGTACCCGCATCTGAAGCAGTACGTCTTCTCCAGCACCCTCGACCCCGCCGACTATCCCCAGGTCGAGATCGTCGACACCGATCCAGTGGAAAAGGTGCGCGCCCTCAAGCAGGAAGAGGGCCTCGACATCTGGCTCTGCGGCGGTGCAAAGCTCGCGGGAGAGCTGATCGATGAGATCGACGAGATGGTCATCAAGAGCTATCCGGTATTGGCGGGACGAGGCATCCCCTTGCTGAACGGGCGGTTCCGGCCGACGCTTTTCACCCCGCAGCGACGTCAGGAGTTCAGCAATGGAACGCAGGTCACCTGGTTCAGCCGGGCCTGAACGGGAACCCGGCTCCGGGCGTCGCACGCCCGTGTCAACCCTGTGGGCCGAGATGTAAACGTGACCTCGTGCGTCTGTGGGTTATTCCACAGACGCATAGATAGCGGTAAAAGCCCAGGCCGTGCGCCGGTACTCTGAGTCACTGATCGTTTGTTCGCCGACATTGGAGGACCCTGTCGTGGCTCTCGTTGTCCAGAAGTACGGAGGATCCTCGGTCGCGTCGGCCGATCGGATCAGGCGCGTCGCCGAACGGATCGTGGAGACCAAGAAGCAGGGGCACGACGTCGTCGTGGTCTGCTCTGCCATGGGCGACACCACCGACGAACTGCTCGACCTGGCCGAGCAGGTGGCGCCCGCACCGCCTGCGCGGGAAATGGACATGCTGCTCACCTCGGGTGAGCGCATCTCCAACGCGCTGGTCGCCATGGCCATCCACTCCCTCGGCGCCGAGGCCCGCTCGTTCACCGGCTCCCAGGCCGGTGTGATCACCACCTCCGCGCACGGTAAAGCCAAGATCATCGACGTCACCCCCAGCCGGGTGCGCGAAGCGCTGGACGAAGGCACCATCGTGCTGGTCGCCGGCTTCCAGGGCGTCAGCCAGGACAGTAAGGATGTCACCACGCTCGGCCGCGGTGGCTCCGACACCACCGCCGTCGCGCTGGCGGCGGCGCTGGGGGCCGACGTCTGCGAGATCTACACCGACGTGGACGGCGTCTACACCGCCGACCCGCGGATCGTGCCGGAGGCCCAGCGGCTCGAGCAGGTCTCCTACGAGGAGATGCTGGAACTGGCCGCCTGCGGCGCCAAGGTGCTCATGCTGCGCTGTGTGGAGTATGCGCGCCGCTACAACGTGCCCGTGCATGTGCGCTCGTCCTACACCGACAAGCGGGGCACCTACGTTTACGGATCGATGGAGGACATCCCCTTGGAACAAGCAATGCTCACGGGCGTCGCGCACGACCGCAGCGAGGCCAAGGTGACCGTGGTCGGCCTGTCGGACGAGCCGGGTTACGCCGCCAAGGTGTTCCGTGCGGTGGCCGAAGCCGAGATCAACATCGATATGGTGCTGCAGAACATCTCCAAAGTGGAGACCGGCAAAACCGATATCACCTTCACCCTGCCGAAATCCGATTGGGCGCGCGCGGTGGAAACCCTCACCAAACAGCAGAGCGAAATCGGTTTTTCCGAACTCCTCTACGACGACCACATCGGCAAGGTATCGCTGGTCGGTGCGGGTATGAAAAGCCATCCCGGCGTCACAGCCACCTTCTGTGAAGCTTTGGCCGAGGCCGGTATCAACATCGACCTGATCTCCACCTCCGAGATCCGGATCTCGGTGCTGGTCAAAGACACCGACCTGGACCGCGCCGTCGAGGTGCTGCACCGGGCATTCGATCTGGGCGGCGACGAGGTCGCCGTCGTACACGCTGGAACGGGGCGATGAGCATGGGCGTACGCGTAGGAGTCGTCGGCGCGACCGGGCAGGTCGGCGCTGTGATGCGGAAACTCCTCGAGGAGCGCAACTTCCCGGCCGACGAGGTGCGGTTCTTCGCCTCCTCGCGGTCGGCGGGCAAGAAGCTGCCGTGGCGTGGCGGGGAAATCGTGGTCGAGGACACCGAGACCGCCGATCCGTCCGGTCTGGATATCGCCCTGTTCTCCGCGGGCGCGACGATGTCGCGGGTGCAGGCGCCGCGTTTCGCCGCCGCCGGGGTGACGGTGATCGACAATTCGTCGGCCTGGCGCAAGGATCCCGACGTCCCGCTGGTGGTCAGCGAGGTCAATCCCGAGCAGACCCGCAACCTGGTCAAAGGCATTATCGCCAACCCGAACTGCACCACCATGGCGGCCATGCCGGTGCTCAAACCGCTGCACGACGCGGCAGGTTTGCGCAGGCTCGTGGTGTCGAGCTATCAAGCGGTGTCCGGTAGCGGGCTGGCCGGTGTCGAAGAACTCGCCACGCAGGCGCGCGCGGTGATCGACGACGCCGAGAAGCTCACCCATGATGGCGGCGCGGTCGACTTCCCGGCGCCGGACAAATACGTCGCGCCGATCGCGTTCAACGTGCTGCCGCTGGCCGGTTCGCTGGTCGATGACGGTTCCGGCGAAACCGACGAGGACCAGAAGCTGCGCAACGAAAGCCGCAAAATCCTCGGCCTGCCCGACCTGCTGGTCAGCGGGACCTGCGTGCGCGTCCCGGTGTTCACCGGCCACTCGCTGTCGATCAACGCCGAATTCGCCGATCCGCTGTCTGTCGAACAGGCGAAGGAGATCCTGGGCAAGGCGGCGGGTGTCAAGCTGGTCGACGTCCCGACCCCGCTGCAGGCCGCAGGTAGCGACGAATCCCTCGTCGGTCGGATCCGCCAGGACCCGGGTGCCCCCGAAGGCCGCGGTCTCGCCCTGTTCATCTCCGGCGACAACCTCCGCAAGGGCGCCGCCCTGAACACCATCCAGATCGCCGAGGTCCTGCTCGCCGATCGCTGACCGTTCCTCAGCGCCACCGCCGGGCGGCACTACCACGAGTAGTGCCGCCCGCGGCGATTATCAGCGGATGCCTGGTGTGCGTGGGTCGGTGCCGAGACAGACGAGGACCGCGCAGCCAGGTGGGGCGTCGCTGAACGGCGGGGTGAGCGGGTAGTGCAGGCACGAGAAGACATTGCAGCCCGGGTACGCGGCGGCACCGATACCGAAAACGGCGAGCAGGATATCGGTGTCTATATAGGCGTTCGGGTCGAATCTCAGGGGTGGTTCGACATAGGGGCCCGGGTCGGGGACGGGGGGTTCGTGGAAGGCTGCGAAAAGTCGCCGGAAGAACTCGTGTGGCAGCTCGGTCTGGTTCTGCAGCACTCCGGGCAGGCCGTGGCGGCTGACGTTGCCGTAGACGCCCGTCCACATCACCGTCAGATCCAGGCTGGGGATGAAGAAGATGTTCTGCATGCCCATCCCGGCCATCGCATACGCATCGGGAGGCAGGAAGTTTGGGGTCTCGGCGCAGGACGGCCCCACCCAGAACAAGTAGCCGTAGCAGTGGTTGGCTGCCGAGGGGGTCCGCGCCCGTTGGAGATAGTCCGATGACACGATCTGCCGTGCGCCCCAACGTCCGTCGTTGCTCACCAGCAATCCGATCTTCGCGAGATCGTTCGGCGGGATCATCAGGTGCGCGTAACCGTAGGTGTGCCCGGTGCGGTCACGCGCCCAATACCAGTCGCCGCGCGCAATTCCGAGCGGCTCGAACAGTTCCCGCTGCGCGAACTGCTGCAGTGGTTCCCCGACAGCCAGTTCGAGCACATATGCCAGTAGGTCGACATTGCGCTGGCTGTAGCTGAACACTGTGCCCGGTTCGTGGTCGAGTGGGACGCCGAGCGCTTGGACCGCGCTGTTGGGGTCCAGCGGGATGATCCCGGTGAGGCCTTCGGTGATCACACCGGTTCGCATGCCGGAGGTTTCGGTGAGCAGGTTCTCCACCGTGATCGCGCGGCGCTTACCGTCACCCAGTCCGGACGGAAGATAGTGGTCGATCGGGGCGTGGATATCGATTTTGCCCTGGTCCCAGGCGATTCCGGTCAGCAGTGAGACCACGCTCTTGGTTACGCTCCAGACGTTCCAGGCGACGTTGCCGGTCTGCGCGTTCGTCGGTCCTTCGCCGATCAGGCAGTTGTGTCGGTAGACCTGTACGTTCAGCCGGTTGCGACTGCCTGCGAAGTCCAGTGCCGCCGCTAATCGTTCGGGATCCAGCCCTACCTGTTCGGGTGCTGTTCGCTGTGGTTCGCGCCCGGTCTGCACTTCGCATTCGGCGGGCGGGGAGCCGGGTTCGGCTCGGGCCATGGCGGTGCCGCCCGTGAATACATGTCCAACGACCAGCGATACCGCAGCGACTCCGGCCAGGAGCCCACCCAGACACCCCATGCGAATCAGGTTAATGCCGTTCCTCGGTTCGCGCGGTAATGAACGGCATCGGTGGTGTTCCTGGGTGCCGCTGTTCTGTCCCGAAATAGCAAACGTCGCCAGCGATCACCTGGCGACGTTCAGCTGTTATTTCGAAGTCGAAGCCGACGTCCAACAAGCGCCTCTCGGCGAGTGGTCGCTCGTAGCGACAAAGGGTGCGGCCCGGGGCTGTCGGGACGCCGACAGTTTGGTTCAACCACCCCTGTATGCAAGCTATTCCGGGTATCTTTTGTGACGTGCGACACGGTGCCTCTCCGCATTGGACCTGATGTTCTTTTCTTGACTAATTCCAGAAAAGGGGCACACTGTTGGGTATGCACACCGACGACACCGACTTCCGCACCCGCTTACGTGCGGCTGGCCTGCGGGTTACTGCCCCCCGCCTGGCGGTGCTCGATGCGGTCACCGCGCATCCGCATTCCGATGCGGACACCGTTGCCACCGCCGTGCGCGAGAAACTGGGCTCGGTATCCATACAGGCCATCTATGACGTACTGCACGCCTGCGTGCGCTCCGGGCTGCTGCGGCGGATCGAACCCGCTGGCTCGGCCGCCCTGTACGAGGCCAGAATCGGTGACAACCATCACCATCTGGTCTGCCGAAGCTGCGGCACGGTCGTGGATATCGACTGTGTCGTGGGCAGCGCCCCCTGCCTGGAACCCGGGCACGACCACGGGTTCGTGATCGACGAGGCCGAGGTCGTCTTCTGGGGTCTGTGCCCGAACTGCCGCCGGCCCGGCGGCGAAAACCCTGTCTACCCGGGCGAACCCGTCCCGGGACGTGTAGCAGCCGAGGAGGCTTCTCAATGACCAAGCCGACAACGACGAACACCGGGGTCCCCGTCGAAAGCGACAACGAATCGCTGACCGCGGGCACGCAGGGGCCGATCCTCCTGCACGACCACTACCTGATCGAGAAGCTGGCCCAGTTCAACCGCGAGCGGGTGCCGGAACGCATCGTGCACGCCAAGGGCTCGGGCGCCTACGGCGAGCTGGTCGTCACCGGCGATGTCAGCAAGTACACCAAGGCGAAGCTGTTCCAGCCCGGTGCGCGCACCGAATCGCTGGCCCGTTTCTCCACCGTGGCAGGCGAACTCGGCAGCCCCGACACCTGGCGTGACCCGCGTGGTTTCGCAGTGAAGTTCTACACCGAGGACGGCAACTACGATCTCGTCGGCAACAACACGCCGGTGTTCTTCATCAAGGACCCGATCAAGTTCCCCGACTTCATCCGGTCCCAGAAACGCCTACCCGGCAACGGCTTGCGCGACCACAACATGCAGTGGGACTTCTGGACCCTGCGCCCGGAAACAGCGCACCAGGTGACCTGGCTGATGGGTGACCGCGGTATCCCGAAGACCTACCGGCATATGAACGGCTACGGGTCGCACACCTACCAGTGGATCAACGCCGCGGGCGAACGATTCTGGGTGAAATACCACTTCAGGACCGACCAGGGCCACGAATTCCTGACCCAGGCCGAGGCCGACCGGATCGCCGGTGAAGATGCCGACTACCACCGCAAGGACCTGTGGGAGGCGATCGAACGCGGCGACTTCCCGAGCTGGACCGTCTACGTCCAGATCATGCCGGTCGCCGAGGCCGAGGGCTACCGGTTCAACCCGTTCGACCTGACCAAGGTGTGGTCCAAGCAGGACTACCCGCTGATCGAGGTCGGCACATGGACATTGAACCGCAACCCGGCCAACTACTTCGTCGATATCGAACAGGCCGCGTTCGAACCGTCGAATATCGTCCCCGGTATCGGCTTCTCGCCGGACAAGATGCTGCTCGGCCGTGTCTTCTCCTATGCAGACGCGCACCGCTACCGCATCGGCACCAACTACGCGCAGCTGCCGCCCAACCAGGCGCGGGCGGCCGAGGTGAACTCCTACTCCAAGGAGGGCGCCATGCGCTACTACTACAACGATCCGAGCGTTCCGGTGTATGCGCCGAACTCCTTTGGCGGCCCGCACGCCGACCCCGAGCGGGCAGGCGACGACGGCAGCTGGGAATTCGATCCGACCATGGTGCGCGCCGGTTATATCCAGCACGCCGAGGACGGCGATTTCACCCAGGCGGGCACCCTCGTCCGCGAGGTGCTCACCGATGAGCAGCGTGACCGTCTGGTGAGCAATATCGTCGGCCATGTGCTCGGTGGTGTCCGGGAGCCGGTGCTGAGCCGGGTCTTCGAATACTGGAAGAACGTCGACACCGATCTCGGCAAACGGGTCGAGGAAGGTGTTCGCGCCGGGCTGAACGGCGGCGCCAAGCCCGCGCCTTCGCAAGGCTGAGCTACCCCTTCGCAGGCGCGAGCTGCCCAGGTACGGTCCAACGAGACGATTCCGCCCCTGACCGCACGGTCAGGGGCGGTTTTGTTTTTCTGGCTGTGGCATCACAGCAGGCCGAACCAGTAGACCGCGCACGCCAGCGCCCATACGATCAGAGTTTCCATAGCGGCACTCCCAAATCTCGTTGCCGAACGTGCCTCCATGATGGCGCGAAACTCCCTGCTTTGCCCGATCTTGTTTCGTTCCTTCGATTGCAGCGCTCTGACCTGCACTTTCAGCTTTGTAAGATCTTTTTAAGCAGGCGCTAAGCGCCGACCCGCACTGTTTGTGTCAACCCGGAGCAATCCGGAAGCCACCGACCGGAACAGGACACGAACACCATGATCGGCAAGCTCAGCACCGTCATCGTTGCCGCAACCACAACCACCGCCCTCTTCTTCGGCGCGGGTACTGCTGCCGCCTACGGTGAGCCGGGCGCCGCGGTCACCGGTCAGGCCACCTGTGGGCACGACGGCGACGAGATCGTCGTGGAGATCGACGCCCCGATCGTGTACGCCCAGCCCGATTACCTGCCCGGAGAACACCAACAGGTCCGCTACCGCACCGTCGTCTTCGATGTACTGGACGAGCTGGTCGGCGCGGGCGAATGGGAGACCGGCAAGGCCACCGCTACCGATCCTGCCGATATGGACGACACAGAGCTGAAGATCCTGCGCAACGACCCGAACTCCTACCGGGTGATCCAGGAAGTGGAGTGGCTGGCCCCGGATGGCAAGTACGTGGTCGCCGAAGCCGACCTGCCCGCGACCAGCTACCTGATCAAGGATGGTCGCACCGAACTGGGCACTTTCGATTACTGCGAGTAGTCGGCTGTGCCTGCCCGAGGGGAGCGGGCGAGCCGGGACTCCGGACCTGGGGAGGGCCAGGAACCGGCTCACCGGGGGGAGTTGGGAGGGGACCAGGGGGTGTCCGGCCTGTCTTCGCGGGGTGACAGGCCGGACCACCGAAGGGGGCGCATGTCGGCCGGACCGGTCTCGCGGGGTGACCGGTCCGGCCGGCTCGTCACCGGCACACAAACCGGCTCTTCCGGAAGCTCAGCAGCAGAGCCAGTGCCGTCGCGGCCCAGACGCCCGCCGCGACCCAGGCCTCGCCGCCGCCGAAGGTAACCAACCAGTGCTCGTCGATGGCAGCGCCCGATTCCCTGGTCCCGACGCCGGATCGTATGCCGCCACTCTCCCGCGGAAGCCTGTTATAGCGCCGCAGTTCCGGCTGTGCGCTGATGGGGCGGATAGGTGGGCAGGTCGTAGTTCTCGGTGGCCGTCATCATGCGCATCATGAGCGGTTTCAACACCGGGGTGGTCATCAGCTTGCCCATTGTTGCCGCAACGCGGATGCCCAGCCGACTGCGCGGGGTCATCACTTTCAACCCGCCCGGCGGCAGTTCCTGGGCGAGGGCGACGAATGGACGCAGGATCTCCTCGTAGCGAGCCAGCGCCCGCTGCGGGTTGCCTGGATCCGCACCGATTTCACCGGCCAGCACGTACGCCCCGACCAGCGCCATTGCCGTACCTTGGCCGGTGAGCGGCGAGCCGCAGTAGCCTGCGTCTCCGACCAGCGCGACCCGGCCGGAGACCCAGTGCGGCATATCGATGCGGGCGAGTTCGTCGAAGTAGAAATCGTCGGCCTCGGGCATGGCTGCGGTGATCGCGGACGCTGCCCAGCCGCCCCGGGCGAGCCGTTCCCGGATCAATTGCTGCTGGGCGGCGGTATCGCGGCGCAGTGCGGGGTCGGCGTCGCCGCGAATGATGACGAGAGCTTTCGACGTCGCCGGATCGGCGTCCGGGCGCATCCCGATACCGGTGCCGCCGACGAGGGCGCGCATGGTGAACCAGTGCGGTTCGATGCCCGCGGGGGTCGGCATGGTGAAGAACGACATATAGCCGCCGAGGTAGGTGGCGAACTGTTCTTCGGGCCCGAATACCAGTCTGCGGGTTACCGAGTGCAGGCCGTCGGCGCCGATGACGATATCGAATCGTTCGGTCGTACCTGATCCGAACGTCACCGTGACACCCGTCGAATCGGCGGCGATATCGGAGATCCATTCGCCGTACCGGTAGTCGGGAGCTGTCGCGGCAGCGTCCGAGCCGCCTGTGTGGTCGGCGATGGCGTCGAGCAGGACCTGGTTCAGATCGCCGCGGGTGATCTCGATATCGGCGACCACGCCTTTGCCCTCGAACAATTCGGCCGGCGTGCGGTACAGCTCCTTACCGGTGTCGTCGACCTGAATGATGCCGCGCTCGTCGATGCGGTGGGCTTCGATACCCGGCATCAATCCCATGCGTTCGGCGACCTCGCGGCTCGGTCCGCGTAGGTCGACAGCCTGTCCGCCCGGCCGCGGCGCCTGCGCGCGTTCGACCACTGTCGGCCGGATTCCCCGACGCAGCAACTGCAGGGCCACGGCATTGCCTGCAATACCGCCGCCGGAGATCAGGATCCGCGGGGCTGCAGGGTTGGGTTCGTTGCGCATCGGCTCTTCCTCACGTCGGTGAGCGCCCAACTCGAACGCTCGTATAAGACAAATGTCTAACACAGATTTGCACGCATGTCTAATACGCTTGTGTAAGACGAGGCTATGATGGGCCGCATGGGTAACAAGGAAGATCTGCTTGCGGCTGCGCGGAGCTGCATCTATGAGCGGGGTTTCGCCGCGACGACGGCACGGGACATCGCAACGAAGGCGGGCGTGAGCCTGGCCGCGATCGGATACCACTTCGGCTCCAAAGACCGGCTGCTGACCGAGGCCTTCACCGAGGAAACCGGCAGGGAGATCGGAGACGCCCTGGATGAGCGGATCACGGCAGCAGGCAAAGGGCGCTCACCTGCCGCTGCATTCCCCTTGGTGTGGGAGGGCATCGCCGAGTTGTTCGAGCGCAACCGGGAGGTGCTGGTGGCCAGTCTGGAAAATCTGGTCCGGATCCAGCGGACGCCGAGTGAGCAAACGAGGATGGGGGAGATGGCCGTGTTGGCTGTTTCCGATATTGCGGCGGAGGTTGCTCAGGCGCATCCGGAGTTGGGCGAAACGCAGGCGAAAGCTGTCGCCTGGTTGTACTTCACGCTGTTGAACGGCTTGGTTCTGCAGTGGATGGGCGACCCTGAAGGTGATCTGCCCAGCGGTGAAGAGCTGGCGATTGCGATCGCGGCGCTCGCACCGCATGGCTGAAAGCGATTCTGGCGGCGGGGTTCGATGTCGGGTGGCAGGGGCGATCTGGTGCCACGCGCATGGGGAGTTCGGCCTCGTAGCCACTTGTAGACAAAATATTGTTTTTGTCTTAACTTCGGGACATGTATGCGGATGAGTATCAGGGGCGGGTGCGGTTCGAGCTGCGCTCGGAGGAGACGTGGCGCGATCCGTGGTCGATGTATGCCGCGCTGCGGGAACAGGACCCGGTGCATCATGTGGTGCCGCGTGACCGGCCGGACCGCGACTACTGGGTACTCACTCGGCACGAGCAGGTATTCGCGGCGGCGCGTGACAGCGGCACGTATTCCTCGCGCGATGGGCTGACCGTCGAATACGGCGAACTCGAGCAGATCGGGTTGACCGCGAATCCGCCACTGGTGATGCAGGATCCGCCGGAGCACACCGATTTCCGCAAACTCGTCGCACGCGGCTTCACGCCTCGCCAGGTCGAAGAGGTGGAACCGGTGGTTCGCCGGTTCGTGCGCGAGCGACTGGACCGGCTGGCCGAACGAGGCGGTGGCGATATCGTCGAGGAACTGTTCAAACCGCTGCCGACGATGGTTGTCGCCTATTACCTCGGTGTTCCCGAGGCAGATCGGTCCAGATTCGACGGCTGGACCGACGCGGTCGTCGCGGCAAGCACCCAGCGCTCCGCCGCCGCACAGCAGGCATCGATGCAGATGCTCGGTTACTTCGCCGAACTCATCGAACAGCGGCGCACCGACCCTGGCGACGACACCGTCTCCCTGCTGGTTCAGGCTGGTGTGGCGGCCGACGACTCGGATGTCAACGGTCTGGTGCAGATCCTCGCCTACACCTGGACCATGGTCTCCGGCGGCAACGACACCACCACGGGTCTGCTCGGTGGCGCCGTGCAGCTACTACAGCAACATCCCGACCAGCGCGCCGCCCTTGCCGAGGACCCGAACCGCATCCGGGTCGCGGTGGAGGAGCTCGCGCGGCTCACCTCGCCGGTCCAGGGTTTGGCCCGCACCACCACCCGCGAGGTGGAACTCGCCGGGGTTACGATCCCCGCGGGACGTAAAGTGCTGCTGGTGTACGGTTCGGCGAATCGCGACGAACGAGTGTTCGGCGCAGACGCGGCGGAGCTGGATATCGACCGCAACCCGCAGCGCATCCTCACCTTCGGGCACGGACCGCATCACTGTCTCGGCGCGGCCGCAGCTCGTATGCAGGCACGGGTGGCATTGGAGGAACTGCTGGTGCGGTTCCCTGAGTACCAGGTGGATTGCGATGCCGTGCGGTATGCGCCCGGTCCCTATGTGCGCAGGCCGACGAGCGTGCCGTTCCGGTGTGCCGCATGAGCACCGGCTGGCTGGCCGAAAGCCGGGCCGAACTGGCAAGCGAACGCATTCTCGACGCCGTGCGCGCCCTGTTCCTCGACAAGGGCGTGACCACTGTCGGGATGGCCGAGGTAGCCGAGGCCGCGGGCTGTTCGCGTGCCACGCTCTACCGTTACTTCGATAACCGCGAAGCCCTGTATGTCGCCTTCGCCGGACGCGAAGCCCGGCAATTGATCGAGCGGGTCTGGCGCGACTACCCGCTCGACGGCCCCGACCTCGCCGATCAGCTGCTCGACGGTATGGCGGCCACGCTGGCCGAAGCCCGCAAAACCCCGCACCTTGCGGTGTGGTTCGAGCCCGCAAACGCTGGTATCGTCGCTCAACTGTCGAATTCGTCCGCTGTGATCGACAGTTTGGTCACCGCCTTCGTTGCCCACTTCCGCCCCGACCTGCACCCCGCCGCCGCCGAACGTCTCGGCCGCTGGGCGGTCCGCGTCATGGTTTCCCTGCTGACCCTGCCGCCCGCGGGCGAAGACGAAGAACGCGCCCTTCTACGCAATTTCCTGCTTCCATTCCTGCTGGACGACACCATCGTCATCACGTGACGGGATCTGCCGCAGTGTGTCGGCAGGGATAATCCCCACGGCGGCAGACGCTCCGCAGCAGCCGTACGGTCCGTTGCACGTGGGGGCCTGCTGGCTCAGAAGGACTGAGACAACGGTAGCGCAAGTGGTTCCGGTAAGGCGCTCGGACAGTTCCTCGGACGGCTACTGTTCGGTGGCCGTAGTCAGCTGCGGCCCGGATAAGAAGAAGAGCTCCTGACCAGCTTTCTGATCAGGAGCCCTTTTCGTGTCTCAACCACACGAGTCGGGGTGGCGGGATTTGAACCCACGACCTCTTCGTCCCGAACGAAGCGCGCTACCAAGCTGCGCCACACCCCGTGAAGCGAACCTCAGGTAGCTTACATCAGGGGTGGCTCGGACGTTAAACCGGCAGGTCAAACGCTCTTTTCGGGCCCAGTTCAGCGGGCGACGGCCTCCGAAGGGTTGACGCCGTGGCCACTATCGGAGCTCGGGCGCTTCGGCGGAGCCGCAACCAAGGTCAGCAGCGTCGCTTCGGGGCGGCAGCAGAACCGGTACGGTGCCCACGGGGAGGTGCCGAGGCCAGCCGAAACATGCAGCTGGGTGTGCTCGCCCCATTGGGAGGGGCCTTTTACCCGGGAGCGGTCGATATCACAGTTGGTGACCAACGCGCCGTAGCCGGGCAGGCACAGCTGGCCGCCGTGGGTGTGGCCGGCCAGCACCAGGTCGTAACCGTCCTCGGCGAAGCGGTCCAGGACCCGGGGCTCAGGGGAGTGAGTGAGGCCGATCCGCAGATCGGCGAGCGGGTTGGGCGCACCCGCGACGGTGTCGTAGCGATCCCGCTGCAGATGCGGATCGTCGACGCCCGCACTGGCGATACGGATTCCGCTCACCTCGATATCGCGGCGCACATGGGTGAGGTCGAGCCAGCCGCGTTCGGTGAACGCCGCGCGCAGATCCTTCCAGGGCAAGGGCGCCCCATGAGTGCGGCGGTGGTTCTTGTTGAAGTACTTCAGCGGGTTCTTGGCGACCGGCGCGAAGTAGTCGTTGCTGCCGAACACGAACAGGCCCGGCCGCGACAGCAGACCGCCGAGGGCCTGGACGACGGCGGGCACCGATTTCTGATGCGACAGGTTGTCGCCGGTGTTGATCACCAGGTCGGGTTCGAGGCGGTCGAGTTCACGCAGCCACTGCTGCTTGAGTTTCTGACCGGGCATCATGTGCAGATCGCTGAGGTGAAGCACCTTCAGCGTCGCCGAACCGGGCCGCAGCACGGGCATGGTGGTTTCGCGCAGGGTGAAGGCATTGCGTTCGATCAGCGAGGCGTAACCGACTCCGGCCGCCGCGGCTCCGGCGGCGCCGAACGCGGTTCGACGAAGAGCGGAGGTGGAGATTACGGGCATTTGCCCAGCATAGGTGACCACGTCCGGGAGTGCGCGGTGTGTTCACGCACAGGTTTCGGCGAGTCGGCCGAGTGGGATATAGCGCTACCCGGCTCACCGGACAGGTCGCGGCCGCGGAATGTGATGGGCGAGCGTCCACCCAACCGCTACGTTTGGCACATGTCGGAACTCAAATCCCAGTTGCGCGCGGATATGACCGCCGCGCTGAAAGCAAAGGACTCGTTGCGCCTCGCCACGCTGCGCATGCTGCTGGCCGCCATCCAGAATGCCGAGGTCGCCGGCGCGCAGGCCAAGGAACTGTCCGACGCCGAGGTGATCGCGGTGCTGGCGAAGGAGTCGAAGAAACGCAACGAGGCCGCCGAGGTCTACACCCAGGCCGGGCGCGGCGAACTGGCCGCCAACGAACACGCCGAGGCCCGCATCATCGATGAATACCTGCCTGCCCAGCTGACCGACGCCGAGGTCGCCGACCTCGCCGATACGGCCATCGCCGAGGTCGCCGAGGAAAACGGGGAGCGGCCCGGGATGCGGCAGATGGGTCAGGTCATGAAGATCGCAACCGCGCTGGCCAAGGGTAAGGCCGACGGTTCCCGTATCTCGGCTGCGGTGAAGGCACGACTGTAGTCCGGTGAAGCGACAACGCCAGCCGGTTGTCTCCGGCCGGCGTTGTCAGCGGCTCATCTCAGCGCGGGATGGGGATCGGGATCGGGATGGGCGGCAGCAGCGGCGGTAACGGCAGGCCGGGGATCCCTGGTGGCGGTGGTGCCGCAGGACGTCCGGGTGGCGGCGGGGTCCGTACTGTCCCGTCGCTGACGTAGATCGTCACCAGTGAACCCGGGATCGCCGATCCGTTCGGCGCCGAACCGGTTACCGTGCCTTTGGGCGCCGAACCGGCCGAATCCACTGCGTTCACCTTGAAACCGGCGGAGGTCAGTGCGGTCGTCGCCTCGCCCTTCGTCATCCCGACCACATCGGGGACCTGGGCGTTCTGCGCGCCGCGCACGTATTTTTCGTCCAGCGGGGGCAGCGCGGGCGGCGGATAGTTCGGTACGACCGGTTTGATCGCATTGAACCAGGTACGTGCCGGTTCATTACCGCCGAAGAGTCCGCTGGCATTGCCCGCGCTGCAGTTGCGCAGCGGGAAGGAGCAGATCTCGCCGGGAGTCGGGCTGTCACCGTAGACATACACGGCGGCGGCGAGCGAGTTGGTGAACCCGACGAACGCCGAGGAGCGGTGGCTTTCGGTAGTTCCGGTCTTACCCGACATCGGCAGCTTCCAGTCGGCCGCCGCCGCCGCGGCTGCCGCGGTGCCGCCTGGCTGATCGTCTTTGCTCATCGCGTTGGCAAGGGTGTTCGCCAGACCCGGTTCGACCACCTGCTCGCAGGCCTGCTCGGTCAACGGAACCGGCTTGCCGTAGCGGTCGATCACCTCCGCAATCGGGGAGGGCGGGCACCATTTGCCGCCCGAGGCCAGCGTGGCAGCGACATTCGACAGCTCGAGCGGGTTGATGGCGAACGGGCCGAGGGTGAACGAACCCATATTGTGTTCTTTGATCATGTCGGCGAGGCTCTGATTGTCCTGCCCCGAGCTGCCCGGTTCGTTGTAGCTGCGCATGCCGAGCCGGACCGCCATATCGACGGCTGGAGTCACGCCCACCTGCTGGATCAGCTTCACGAACGCGGTGTTGGGTGACGTCGCAAGTGCTTCGGTCACCGACATCGGCGACTTGTACCGGCCCGCGTTCTCCACGCAGTACGTTTCGGGCGGGCAGCCAGGAGCGCCGCCGTTGCCCATGCCCTTGGCGTCGAAGCGGCCGGGGACATCGAGCTGGGCGCTGATGCCCATACCCTTCTCCATCGCCGCCGCAGTGGTGAACAGCTTGAATACCGAGCCCGCGCCGTCGCCGACCATCGAATACGGCTGTGGCAGCAGGGTTTCATTGGCCTCGCGGTTCAAGCCATAGGTGCGGCTGCTGGCCATCGCCAGCAGCGGATGTTTGTCCTGTCCCGGCCCGATCACCGACATGACCTCGGCGATATTCTCCAGATTCGGGTCCGCGGCCTCGGTGACCGCGCGTTTCACCGAATCCTGCAGCGCCGGGTCGAGGGTGGTCTTGATCAGATAACCGCCCTTGTCGATCTGCTCCTTGCTGATCCCGGCTTCGGCCAGATACTGCAGTGCGTAATCACAGAAGAAACCCCGGTCACCCGCCGCGATGCAACCGCGCGGCAGGCCCTCCGGTTCGGGGAGTACACCCAGCGGTTGCTCTTTGGCCGCGCGGAATTCGTCGGCCCGGCTCGGAATGTTCTGGATCATCGTGTCGAGCACGACGTTGCGGCGGGCAAGTACCCCGTCGGGATTGGTATACGGGTTGAGCTTCGAGCTGCTCTGCACCATCCCGGCCAGCATCGCCGACTGGGCTACGTTCAGGTCTTTGGCGTCGATCCCGAAATAGGTCTGCGCTGCGTCCTGGATGCCGTACGAGGAGTTGCCGAACGGAACCAGGTTCAGATACCTGGTCAGGATCTCGTCCTTGCTCAGTTCCTTGTCCAGGGTGAGCGCCATCCGGATCTCGCGGATCTTGCGGGCCGGGGTGGTCTCGGTGGCGGCGCGCCGCTCGGCGTCGGTTTTGGCGGCCACCAGTAGCAGATAGTTCTTCACGTACTGCTGGTCGATGGTCGAGGCACCCTGCTGGACCTCACCGCTGGAGGTGTTGGTCAGGAATGCGCGCAGCGTGCCCTGCCAGTCGACCCCGTCGTGGTCGGCGAAGCGGCGGTCCTCGATCGAGACGATGGCCAGCTTCATATCGTTGGAGATCTGATCGCTCGGCACCTCGAAACGCCGCTGCTCGTACAGCCAGGCGATCGGGTTCCCTGCGGCATCGACCATGGTGGACACCGCGGGCACAGTGCCCTCGACCAGTTCGGCGGACACGTTGTCGACGGCGTCCGCCGCACGGTTGGACACGAAACCGAAGCCGCCTGCCAACGGGAACAACAGCCCGGCGACGAGCACCGCGGCGAGCGCGCAGCTGCCGGCCAGCTTCGCGAGCGAATGTGTGATCGGCACGGCCACAGCCTACGGGGTTGGCTCGTTCGGCCCTGCGGGTGTGTGGCCCGGTCGTGTCGTTGCCTCCTGCCGCTGCCCGGACCCGGTATGCCGCAGCGGGAACCGGTCATCGATCCGGTGGCGCGATGCTTGTTTTCTCCGTAGCCGGGGGCCGCGTGTCGCAGAACCGGGGCACGGCGTGTCGCGTGGTCACAGGCACGGACGTACCAAAAAGTCATCATTCGGTCTTGCGCTGGCGCCATACCTTTACCTAAATTGAGACCCAGTGTGATAGAGCTAACACTCAAAGTGGAATGTGGTGCACTTCGCAGCGGGGTTCTGGTTGCTGCGGGTGGCACGCGATTCCGGAGCGCCGTTCACCGGTGTTCGGACTGCAAAGGGGCACACCAAATGCACATGACATCCCCCATCGCTCGATTGGACGTAGAGCAGGCCGAAGCGAGGATCGCCTGGGTATCACAGGCGCGATGCAAGGAAGTGGATCCCGATCAGCTGTTCGTTCGTGGCGCGGCGCAGCGCAAGGCGGCGACGATTTGCCGGCATTGCCCGGTGCTCATGCAGTGCGGGGCCGACGCCCTCGACAACCGGGTGGAGTTCGGTGTGTGGGGTGGGATGACCGAGCGGCAGCGGCGCGCACTGCTCAAACAACACCCGGAAGTGACCTCATGGGCCGATTTCTTCCAGGCCCAGCGTCGGCACCAGGTGGCCATGTGACCAACGACCGCGGCGGTGTTCAGCTCCCGTCGGCGAGCTGAACACCCACCGCGCGTAGCGCCTCTAGATCGGAGACCTCGAACGGCAAAGCGGAAACCGAGACGATCGGCACGCGGGGGTGAGCCCCGGTGAAACGGTGCAGCAGATGCTGTTCTCGCCGGGCGATCGACATGCGATGGGCGTGAACCCGTAGCACGCCGGTTGTCAGCGGATCGGATTCGGCCAGCTGATCGGCGGCGGTCAGTGCGTGATCGGCCGGCAGCGAGCACAGCATCGGGTGAGTTCGGTTCAGCACCAGTCCGGCCAGCGGCATCCGCTCCGTCGACAGCCGATCCACGAAGAACGACGCCTCACGCAGCGCATCCGGCTCCGGGGCGGCGACAACCAGGAAATGCGTGCCCGGTGCGGACAACATGGCGTAGGTCCGGTTGGCACGTTCCTGGAACCCGCCGAACAGCGATTCCAGCGATTGCAGGAAATTCGACGCGTCGGTGAGCATCTGGCCGCCGACAACGGTGGATACACCGCGCACTGCCAGGCTCATCGCCCCGGTGACGAACCGGCCCACCCCGCGTCCGGGTGCCATGATCACCCGGATCATCCGGCCGTTGAGGAAATTACCGAGCCGCTTCGGCGCGTCGAGGAAGTCCAGTGCGTTGCGCGAGGGCGGGGTGTCGACCACGATCAGGTCCCAGTTGCCCCGCCCGGCAAGCTGTCCCAGCTTCTCCATGGCCATGTACTCCTGCGTCCCGCCGAAGGAGGAGGCCACGGTCTGATAGAAGGGGTTGGCGAAAATCTGCTCCGCTTTCTGCGGACTGGTGTGTTCCAGCACCATATCGTCGAAAGTGCGGCGCATGTTCAGCATCATCGCGTACAGCTCGCCTTCGGCCTCCGGCCCCAGCGCAACCCGTTGCGGACTGTTACCGAGATCGGCCACTCCGAGTGACTGGGCCAGTCGCCGCGCCGGATCGATGGTGAGCACCACCACCCGGCGGCCCTGCTCTGCGGCGCGTAATGCGATCGCGGCCGCGGTGGTCGTCTTGCCGACACCGCCGGAGCCGCAGCACACCAGCACTCGCGTGTTCGGGTCGCCGATGATCCTCGAAAGATCCAGCGGGGATGGCTGGGTCGGGCGCGGTGCACTCATCGGACTCCCTGCGCGATCAGATGTTCGGCCAGTTCGTAAAGCCCGCCCAGGTCCATGCCGTCGGCCAGCGCGGGCAGCGACAGCCGGGAAACGTTCACCTCGAGTAGTTCGGTGGCGCTGTCGTCCTGTGCCTGCAGCGTCGCCGAATGCTCCACGGTTTCGGTGATCAAACCCTGGAAATCCAGGTCGGACAGGTGGATACCGGAGGTTTTCAACCCGGCGCGCACCGCCTCGATGTCGAGCTCACCGGCCGCGGCTCGATTGCGCAGTTCGGCGGGCAGCGGGCTCTGGCTGGCCCGGTTCACGATCACGGCGCCGATCCGCAGGTCGGCGGCGGTCAGTTCGGCGACCGCGTCGGCGGTTTCCTGCACCGGCAGCGCCTCCAGCAGGGTGACCAGATGGATCATCGTCTGGTCCGAATGCAGCAGCTGGGACACGCTCTCGGCCTGGGTGGCGACCGGCCCGCCCTTGGCCACCTCGGCCATTGCTTTGGTGACATCGAGGAAGCTCGCGATCCGGCCGGTGGGCGGGGCGTCCACCACCACCTCGTCATAGACCGGTCTGCCGCCCTTGTCCACGCGGGCGACACATTCCTTGATCTTGCCGGTGAGGATGACGTCGCGCAGCCCGGGCGCAATGGTGGTGACGAATTCGATGGCCCCCATGCGGCGCATCGCCCGACCCGCGAAACCCAGGTTGTAGAACATTTCCAGGTATTCGAGGAACGCATGCTCGATGTCGAGGGCGAGCGCGACCACCTCGCCGCCGCCGTCGGCGGTGGCGATCCTGGTCTCGGTCGGCGGCAGCGGCGGCAGATCGAACAGTTGCGCGATCGACTGCCTGCTCTCCACTTCCACCAGCAGCACCCGGCGCCCCCCAGCGGCCAGCGCCAAGGCCAGCGCTGCCGCGACGGTGGACTTGCCGGTACCCCCTTTGCCGGAGACGTAGTGCAAGCGGGCTTTCGCTGCGCGTTCCGGCCAGCCTGTATTCAGCTCGGTTTCGGCCGGATGCGTCGCCGCTGTTGGTACTGCCACGGTCGCGAGCCTATAACCCAGGGCGAAATGACGCCCGTAGGCTCCGCGAACCGGGGTGTGCTGTACCAGACATTCGCGGGCCTCTAGGCTTCCTGCGCATGAGCGATGTGACCCAGTGGGAGTATGCGACCGTTCCGCTGCTCACCCATGCGACCAAGCAGATCCTCGACCAGTGGGGTGTCGACGGCTGGGAGCTGGTGACGGTGCTGCCAGGGCCGACCGGCGAACAGCATGTGGCCTACCTCAAGCGGCCCAAGAAGTAACGCCGTGACCACCGATTCGACGGCCGCAGGCCCCGCCACCGGGTGGCGTGCGAACCTCGAGCGCCTCGGCCTGACACTGCCCCCGGTCGCGGCCCCGGTCGCGGCGTATGTTCCCGCGGTGCGCACCGGCTCGCACGTCTACACCTCAGGTCAGCTGCCGTTCGTGTCCGGTCAGCTGTCGGCGACCGGCAAGGTCGGCGCCGAGGTGTCGCTGGACGAGGCTGCGGCGGCGGCGCGCTGGTGTGCCCTCAACGCGCTGGCGGCCGTACACGATCTGGTCGGGCTCGACGAGGTGGTGCGGATCGTCAAGGTGGTGGGGTTCGTGGCCTCCGCGCCGGGTTTCGCCGATCAACCGCTGGTTATCAACGGCGCTTCCGAGTTGCTCGGCGAGGTGTTCGGGCCCGCGGGCGAGCACGCGCGCTCCGCGGTGGGGGTTTCGGAACTACCGAAGAACACCCCGGTCGAGGTCGAACTCATCGCCGAGGTGCGCTAAACAGGTTCCTGGGCAACGTTCCCCGATCGAGGGCGAGGTATTTGCGATGACGCCGACCCATCCCGCATACGGACAACTGCGGCAGGTGACTCCGACAGCGTCGGTGTTGCTGGCGGACAACCCGGGGCAGATGACCCTGGACGGCACCAACACCTGGGTTCTGCGGGCGCCGGGAAGTTCGGAGTTCGTCGTCGTCGATCCCGGTCCGGACAAGCGCGCGCATATCGAGGCGATCGCCCGCGCGACCGACGGTAATATCGCGCTCACCCTGATCACGCATCGGCATTCCGATCACACCGACGGTATCGACCGCCTGGTGAAACTGACCGGGACGCCGGTGCGTGCCATGGACGACAAACACACCCGCGCGAGCGCTACGACGCTGCGCGACGGCGAGGTCATCGACGCCGCAGGCCTCGGCATCACCGTAGTGCACACCCCCGGTCATACCGACGACTCGATGAGTTTCGTCCTCGACGACGCCGTCCTCACCGGCGACACCATCCTCGGCCGCGGCACCACCGTCCTCGAATCCGCCGACGGCAGCCTCGGTGACTACCTGCGTTCCCTGGACCGCCTGCTCGAGGTCGGCGCGGGCCGGGCGCTATTACCCGCCCACGGCCCCGACCACCCCGACCTGGAGCCGGTGGCGCGGTACTACATCACGCACCGCCAGGAACGCCTCGACCAGGTCCGCGCGGCTCTGCGCGAACTCGGCGAGAACGCGGGCGCCATGGCGGTGGTCCGCAAGGTCTACGCCGACGTCGACAAACGCCTCTGGCCCGCCGCCCGCAGCTCCGTAAAAGCCCAACTGGACTACTTGCGCTCCACCGGCTGAACGCCGACCGACATCGAACACGCCCTGTTCTTCCACTGATCGAAGCCTTTACATCCGACCGAGGTTGCGAGCCGTTGGGCGGCTATCTGCGGCCTGAAAACTAGAGGAGGGGCAAGCTCAACGATCGCGGCCAGTCGGCGGGGGTTCTCAACAGTGCCAGAGCGCGGTCTGCTTGCCAGGTCAGTTCCAGGGGCGGCCCTGAGCCAGCCGCTCCTGTCCGCACTCCAAACCGCCCCCGTCCAGTTTGCGGCCCGGCTCGCGTTTCAGCCCTCGCAGCTAGGAGCGCCGGGGCGGACGAACGTCCGACACTCGCGCACGCGCCGAAGGCGCCAGTCGCGAGGGCTGAAACGCGAGCCACCAGGGGGCCGCGAACCCGCTGCGCCGGAGGCGCGGCCATGTAACAGCCAAATTACCTGGCGCGGCGGGCGAGGCGTTCGGAGTCGGAGATCAGGACGCTCTTGCCTTCCAGTCGCAGCCAGCCGCGGTGGGCGAAGTCGGCGAGGGCCTTGTTGACCGTCTCCCTGGAGGCGCCGACCAGTTGCGCGATCTCTTCCTGGGTGAGGTCGTGGGTGACTCGCAGGGCGCCTGCTTCCTGCGTGCCGAACCGCTGCGCGAGCTGTAGCAGCGCTTTGGCGACGCGGCCGGGGACGTCGGTGAAGATCAGGTCGGCGAGGTTGTTGTTGGTGCGGCGCAGGCGGCGGGCGAGGACTCGCAGCAGCTGTTCGGCGATTTCGGGCCGCTGGTCGATCCAGGATTTGAGCGCTTCGCGGTCCATGGTGACAGCGCGGACCTCGGTGACCGTGGTGGCCGTTGAGGTGCGTGGTCCCGGGTCGAAGATCGACAGCTCGCCGAACATATCCGACGGACCCATGATGGTCAGCAGGTTTTCCCGTCCGTCGGGGGAGCGGCGGCCGATCTTCACCTTGCCGGACGTGATGATGTACAGCCGGTCGCCGGGTTCACCTTCATTGAAGATGATGTGGCCGCGTGGGAAATCCACCGGCTGCAGCTGTTTGGCCAGCGCCGCCACCGCGGTGGGCTCAACGCCTTGGAAGATGCCAGCTCTGGCGAGGGCCTCGTCCACGAATGTGCTCCTTTTGGGAAATGGCTGTAAGTCCTGGACCGAAGCGGGTCGGCCGACAGTGCAGTCTACGCGGCCCGGAGAGCGCGTAGTGACAGACACCACGTATAGGTGTGGATACAGCGCGGTAGCGGGGTGGTTCGGCGCTGTATCGCCGCTCAGCTGGCGCGGGCGATATCGAGTTCTTCGGCGTCGTCGGTGCGTGACCGGCGCTTACGCATCCGGGCCACGGCGGCCGGTAGGCCGAGCTTGGTCAGCTCCTTCACTTCGGCGTTGCTTGCCTTGTCCAGGTACCGCTGCACTTCCTCGTCTGGTTCGAGCAGATTGCGCAGTCGGTTCTCGACCCGCTCCATGACGAGCGCGAACAGCATCAACACCACTGGGAAGAGCACCACAGCGAGTCCTTGCATGCCGAGCAGTAAACACGCTCGAGGTCTCAGATGGAATACGGGAGCCGAACGGGGAAGCCAACGTTGTCGGACCGTTCCGTATGGTGGATGGGTGCGTGTCTCCCCCTCCGAAACCGCCGGGAACGAGCTTGCTGCCCCCGCCGCGGCGGCTGCTCCGCGTCCGGCTGCGGCCGGGGCGGCGAAACGGAAAACCAGGTCCCGACAGGCGGAAACCCGTTTGGGGCTTGTCCGCCGGGCGCGCCGGATGAACCGAGTGCTGGCGGTTGCCTTCCCTGATGCGCATTGCGAACTGGATTTCACCACTCCACTCGAATTGGCGGTGGCGACGATCCTGTCGGCTCAGTGCACGGATACCCGGGTGAACATGACCACTCCCGCGCTGTTCGCGGCCTACCCGGATGCCCGCGCCTATGCGGAGGCCAACCGTGCGGAGCTGGAGGAATACATCCGGCCGACCGGTTTCTACCGCAACAAGGCGAACTCGCTGATCGGGCTCGGGCAAGCGTTGCTGGCCGATTACGACGGTGAATTACCTCACACCATGGAGGAACTGGTCCGTTTGCCCGGTATCGGGCGCAAGACTGCCAATGTCATCCTCGGAAACGCGTTCGGGGTCCCGGGTATAACCGTCGACACCCATTTCGGCCGTCTGGTGCGTCGCTGGGGGTGGACGACCGAAGAAGATCCGGTGAAGGTCGAATACGCCGTCGGCGAGCTCATCGAGCGCAAGGAGTGGACACTGCTGTCCCATCGCGTCATCTTCCACGGGCGGCGGGTGTGCCATTCACGCAAGCCGGCGTGCGGAGTATGTGTGCTCGCGAAGGACTGCCCCTCCTATGGGATCGGACCGACGGATCCGGATACCGCCGCCGCGCTGGTGAAGGGACCGGAAGCGGAGCATCTGCTCGAACTGGTGGGGCGGTGAGCCGAGTACCTGTGGCATGGCGTTGGTTGTTGGCGGGGGTGATCGTTGTGGTGGCGGCCGCTGTCGCCCTGTGGCCGCGTGACGGGGGCGGCGAGCAGACCGCAGATCGGGCGCCCGCGGCTACCGAGATCGGGCCGGAGTTGCGTGCGGCGTCGGGTGCCGCGCAGTGTCCACGTCCCGTGGATACTGTGGAGGGCCACGGCCCGCTGGCCGGATTGTCGCTGGGCTGCCTCGCCGACGGGCGTCCCGTCGATCCGGCAGTCGCGCTCGCCGGCCGCCCCGCGGTGCTGAACCTGTGGGCCTACTGGTGTGAGCCGTGCCGGACCGAGCTGCCGATCCTGGCCGAATACGCCGCCCGCGCCGGGTCCGCGGTCGCCGTGGTGACGGTGCACAGCGATCCGGGGGAAGCGAAAGCGCTGTCCATGCTCGCCGCGCTGAACAAGCAGTTACGTGCCGAGGGCGCCCCCGAACTGCGGCTGCCTGGTTTCCAGGACCCCGATGCGCGGGTTCGTGCCGCCGCGGGAGCACCGAACGCGCTGCCGATCACGGTGCTGGTTCGTGCCGACGGCACCATCGCCGACTACATAGCGCGCCCGTTCCACGATGTCGACGACATCGCAAGCATCGTCGCCGACAAGCTGGGAGTCACGGTATGAAGCTCGACCGGATACCACCGTGGCTGCATCGCGCGACCGACTCTGTGCACGAGGATTTCGCCGATACCCTCGGCCGGGCGCGCGCCGTGCGCCGGGTGATGGCGGTCGCGTCCAAGCCGAGGCAAGCCGCGGTGCTGGTGTTGTTCGGCGGCTCGCCCGAATCCGATCCGGGCGCGCCGGGCGGTCTGCCCGCCGACGCGGAGGTGCTGCTCACGCAGCGCGCGTCCACCATGCGCCAGCATCGCGGCCAGGTGGCTTTCCCGGGCGGCGCCGTCGATCCGGAGGATTCCGGACCGATCGATACCGCGCTGCGGGAGGCATGGGAGGAAACGGGCCTCGACCGCGACGGCGTGGATCCGGTCGCGGTGCTGCCGAAACTGTTCGTGCCGCCGTCGCGTTTCGATGTGACGCCGGTGGTGGCGTATTGGCGGAACCCGAGCCAGGTGCGCGTCGTCGACCAGAGCGAAACCGAGCGGGTGGTGCGGGTGTCGATGGCCGATCTGCTCGCCCCCGCTAATCGTTTTGTGGTGCGTAGCGGACTCGGTTATCAGAGCCCCGCGTTCGAGGTGGACGGAATGCTGGTGTGGGGGTTGACCGGTGGGATCTTGGCCGGGCTTATCTCCTCGCTCGGCTGGGAGCTGGACTGGGACCGCACCGATGTGCGTGATCTGGAGGAGGCGCTGGCGGCTGTGGGGATGACCCTGTGAGCGCTTCGGCTTGGCTCGATATTGCGGTTGTCGTGCTCGCGCTGCTCGCTGCGTCATCGGGATGGCGGCAGGGGGCGGTGGCTTCGGCGCTGGCGTTCCTCGGGGTGGTGCTCGGCGCGGTTGCCGGAATCTTGATCGCGCCGCACATTCTGATCCATATCGACGAGGGCCGCAGCCGGGTGCTGGCCGGTGTGCTGCTGATCGTGGTGCTGGTGATCGTCGGCGAGGTCGCGGGCATGGTGCTCGGCCGGGCGGCGCGCAGCGGGATGCGCAATCCGTTCGCGCGGGGCGCCGACAGTGCCGTCGGCGCGGTGTTGCAGGCGGTCGCGGTGCTGGTGACGGCCTGGCTGCTCGCCCTGCCGCTGGCGACGTCGTCGCAGCCCGCTATCGCTGCTGCGATCAACGGGTCGCGCGTGCTGGCCGACGTCAACCAGGTCGCGCCGAACTGGCTGCGCAAGCTGCCCAACGAATTCTCCAAACTGCTCAACACTTCCGGTCTGCCGGATGTGATCGGTCCGTTCGGACGCGCGCCGATCGCGGCCGTGGAGCCACCGGACCCGAGTGTGCTCGCCAGCCCGGTCGCAGCTTCGTTGCAGCAGAGTGTGCTGCGTATCCGCGGTGTCGCGCCGAGCTGCCAACGCGCGCTGGAAGGCTCGGGTTTCGTGATCGCATCGGAACGGGTGATGACCAATGCGCATGTGGTGGCCGGGACGACCAGTCTCACCGTCGACTCGGCCAACGGCCCGCTCGAGGCCACGGTTGTGGAATTCGATCCGTCCATGGATGTCGCGGTCTTGTCGGTGCCCGGGCTGACCGCCCCGGTGATCCCGCAGTCCCCGCGCGAGGCCCGTTCCGGTGAGAGTGCGATCGTGCTCGGCTACCCGGGCGGTGGACGCTATACCGCCAGCGCGGCGCGGGTGCGGGAGACGCTGGACCTGACCGGTCCGACGATCTACCGGGACGGCACCGTCGAACGTGAGGTCTATACGGTGCGCGGCCGGGTCAGGGCGGGTAATTCCGGCGGCCCGCTGGTGGATACCCAGGGCCAGGTGCTGGGTATGGTTTTCGGCGCGGCCGTCACCGATGACGACACCGGGTATGTGCTGACTCTGGACGAGGTGCGTTCCCGTATCGATGCCGCGTCCACGTCCCTCTCGCCGGTGGCGACTGGGCCGTGTGTGCTCAGCTGACGGTCAGTTCAGTAGTGTCGCCAATTCGGCGGTGACCGCTTCGGGGTTTTCCTGATGCGGGTAGTGCGCGGCGTCGGTGATGGTGACGAGACGGCGTTGCGGCGAGAACTGCTGCCCGTCGGCGACAGAGTCGGCCAGCACGTACCGGTCGGCTGCGCCGCGCAGGGACAGCACCGGGATATCGATGGGCGTGCGCATGGTCGCCATGAACCGGCGTCCGTCCGGCCGCCACTGACTGCGGAACGCCCAGCGCTGGTATTCCAGCGCGCAGTGTGCTGCGCCGGGGATCTGGATCGCTGAACGCATCCGGTCCACGGTGTCGGCGAAGTCCGCCGTCCCGGCCCAGGCCGGTGTGGCCCGGTGGCGCAGTAGCCGTTGTACTTCGGCGCCGTCACCGCGGGTGAGTAGCCGTTCGGGGTAGCGGGGCAGCTGGTAGCGCAGGAAGTTGGGCAGCAACGCCGCGCGCTGGACACGATCCCGCAGGACCGCGCTTTTCAAGGCTGCCGGATGTGGGGAAGCGACCACGGCGATGGACCGGACCAGCCGTGGATGCAGTACTGCCGTCGTCCAGCACACCAGCCCGCCGTCGGCGTGCCCGACGAGGGTCGCCTCGGTGTGGCCGAGCGCGCGGATCAGCCCCGCGATATCCCCGGCCAGTGTCCAGCCGTCGTAGCCGCGTGGCGGTTTGTCGCTGTCGCCGTAGCCGCGCAGATCCACCGCGACTGCCTGGTAGCCGAGGCCGGCCAGGGCGGTGAGCTGATGCCGCCAGGACCACCAGAAGTCAGCGAATCCGTGCAGCAGCACCACCAGTGGCGCGTCGGCCTGTTCCGGCTCGGCGGTGACGACATGCAGGCGGATACCGTTGGCGTGTACGTCGCGATGGGTCCACGGACCTTCATAACGCACACTGGACGGGTCCGGGAGGAAGTTCGACGCCACGGCGACCGAGCGTAATAAACGCGCAGCCGCCCGGATCCGCTAGGGCGCCTCCGAACCCAACCCTCTCCGCAGACCGCACCCGCCCCGGAGCGAATGCGAAGATACGCAAGACCGCACCCGCCCCGGAGCGAGCGCGGAGATTGTACGCCTGAATGCGCATGGCCGGAGCGAAGGCGGAGGTACGCCCAAAGGCGGTAGCTGGGCGGACCGTGCACGCCCGTGCCTGTTCAGCCCCGAGCGGCGGTGGTCTTCTCCAGCTGGGCGGGCTGTTCATGGGTACCGAATCCGCTGGGCAGCACGGTGCGGGTCTGCTTGAGCGAATCGATGGTCTTCTCCGGCGCCCGCAGTTTCTTCACCTTGCGGTAGCCGAGGAACGCGAACGCGGCGGTGGCGAGCACCATCAGCGCGAACACGATCCAGAACGCCGACCACCTGGGCAGCCAGATGGCGAGGGTTTCGGCGACGGCGAAAAAGAAGAAGAAGCTGCTGAACAGCAGAATGGTCAGCGCGACGATGAAGAAGACACTGCCCTGCAGTCCCTTCTTGATCTCACCGGTGACCTCGGCTTTGGCCAGTTCCACCTCGGCGCGCACCAGGGTGGAGACCTGTTCGGTGGCATCGCGGACCAGGCTGCCGAAACTGGCCGATGCGTGCGGGTCGACCTCGGACAGCGGAATGGCCGCGACCGTGCTTCCTCGCGCGTCGTTTCCGTTACCGCCTTGTGTGACACTCACTTGGTCGACCCTCTCCCTGTCCCGGCACTGCTCGGCCTCTTGTCGTTCTAGCGCAGCCGCGTCGCGCCGCGCCTGGTGGACACGCCCACGGCGCAACAGTAGCGCCGAACCGACCACCGATGCGGTCAGGGATGTCACCAATACCGCGGCCTTGGCCAATTCGACAGCGGCGTTGTCGGTCAGCGCGAGTTCTGCCACGAGCAGGCTAACGGTGAACCCGATCGCGCCGAGCACCGACAGGGCGAACATATCGCGATAACCGAGCCGTGTGGGACGTTTGGCAATGCCGAACCGGATTGCGAGCCAGCTGATTCCGAAGATGCCGACGATTTTGCCGATCAGCAGCCCGAGTATCACCGCGAGCGAGAGACGTTCGGTGAACAGTTCGCCGAAAACTTCGCCGTTCAACGGGACTCCGGAGGCGAAGAAGGCGAACAGCGGAACGCAAAATCCTGCGGAAATCGGCTGGAACAGGTGTTCCCATCGGGTAGCGGGTGCCTGCGATTCGCCGGGATCGGGTCGGACTCGGGTCAGCAGACCGGCCGCGACGCCCGCGAGTGTCGGATGGATACCGGCTTCGTGCAGCGCATACCACGACACCAACGCCAACGGCACATACACCAATGGGGTCCGGATCCGCTGCCGCTGCGCCAGCCACCACGCCGCGAAACATCCGGCCGCGGCGAGCAGCCACAGCAGCGCGAGCCCCGTCGTGAACAGCACTGCGATCAGGATGATCGCCAGCAGGTCGTCGACCACGGCGAGGCTGAGCAGGAACACCCGTGCCCCGGCCGGGATACGCGACCCGGTCAACGCCAGCACCGCGAGCGCGAAAGCGATATCGGTGGCTACCGGGATAGCCCAGCCACGGTCCATACCGGGAACCCCGAAACCGACGGTGTAAGCGATGACCGCGGGGAGGACGACTCCGCCGAACGCGGCAATGATCGGCAACGCGGCGCGTCTGGGGTCGGCGAGTTCCCCGACGACGAGTTCGCGTTTGAGTTCCAGCCCGACAACGAAGAAGAAGACCGCAAGCAACCCGTCCTTGACCCAGTCGGCGAGAGTCAGCTCCAGGTGTAGTGGCTCGATGGCGACGACGGTTTCGGTCATCGTCGTATAGGCCGCGCCCCACGGGGAGTTCACCCAGAGCAACGCCGCCGCGGCGGCGATCAGCAGCAGTGATCCACCGACGGTTTCGGTACGTAGAAACCGGGATAGTTCGGAGCGGGTCGGGGTGATCACAAGAACCTTTCGGTCGGTCGGGCAGGACCACGGCCGCCCAACCGGGACCTTGCGACCCCCGGGCTACACGACCACATGCCGACCAGACTTCCCGGCTCACCTGTCACGATTTTAACGGTGGGGCCGGAATTCCTCCGACCCCACCCGTATACCAGCGAAACCGCAGCGATCAGGCGCGGCTGGCCCGGATCGCCTCGAAGACGTGCGGATCGACCAGTGTCGAGGTGTCGCCGAGCTCGCGGCCCTCGGCCACATCGCGAAGCAGTCGGCGCATGATCTTTCCGCTGCGGGTCTTCGGCAGCTCCGGAACCACGTGGATCTCGCGCGGTTTGGCGATGGGGCTGATCTCGCGGGCCACCTCAGCCTTCAGTTCGGCGATCAGCGAGCCGGTGTCGGCGGCGCCCGCGGTGAGGATGACGAACGCGACGATGCCCTGGCCGGTAGTCTCGTCGCTGGCGCCGACCACCGCCGCTTCGGCGACACCGGCGTGCCCGACCAGAGCCGATTCGACCTCAGCGGTGGAGATGCGATGGCCGGAAACGTTCATGACGTCGTCCACGCGGCCGAGTACCCACAGATCGCCGTCGCTGTCGAGTTTCGCGCCGTCACCGGCGAAGTACCAGCCCTGCGCGGCGTACCGCTCCCAGTAGGTGGCCCGGTATCGCTGCATATCGCCCCAGATACCGCGCAGCATCGCCGGCCACGGCTGGTCGAGGACCAGGTAGCCGACCGCCTCGTGCTCCGACGCCTGCACCGGGTTACCGTCCTCGTCGACGACGCGGGCGCTGATCCCGGGCAGCGGGGTCATGGCGGCGCCGGGTTTGGTGGCGGTGACGCCGGGCAGCGGGGAGATCATGATGGCCCCGGTCTCGGTCTGCCACCAGGTGTCGACTACCGGGGTCCGGTTCGCGCCGATGACCTCCCGATACCAGCGCCAGGCTTCGGGGTTGATGGGTTCGCCGACCGAACCGAGCAGGCGCAGGCTGCTCAGGTCGTGGCTGTCGGGGATCTGCCTACCCCATTTCATAAAGGTGCGGATGAGGGTGGGGGCGGTGTAGTAGATGGTGACGCCGTACTTCTCGATGACCTGGAAGTGGCGGTGCTCATCGGGGGAATTCGGGGTGCCCTCGTAGAGCACCTGGGTGGCGCGGTTGGCCAGCGGACCGTAGACGATGTAGCTGTGCCCGGTCACCCAGCCGATATCGGCGGTGCACCAGTAGACGTCGTCGCCCGGTTTGTGGTCGAAGACGTAGTGGTGGGTGTAGGCGGTCTGGGTGAGATAGCCACCGCTGGTGTGCAGGATGCCCTTCGGTTTCCCGGTTGTGCCGGAGGTGTAGAGGATGAACAGCGGATGTTCGGAATCGAAGGCCTGCGCCTGGTGTTTGCTGTCGGCTTTCGCGACGGTTTCGTGCCACCACAGGTCGCGGCCCTCGGTCCACGGGATCTCGGTGTTGGTCCGCCGCACCACCAGCACGTGTTCCACACTGTGCGGGACATCGCCGTGTGCATACAGGGCCTCGTCCACGGCCTCCTTGAGCGGGGCGGGCTTACCGCGCCGCCACTGTCCGTCGGTGGTGATGATCAGCCGGGCGCGCGCGTCGTCGGCGCGCTGGCGTAGCGCTGCCGGGGAGAACCCGGCGAACACCACCGAATGGGTGAGCCCGAGCCGCGCGCAGGCGAGCATCGCGATGACGGCTTCCGGGATCATCGGCATATAGATGGCGACCCGGTCGCCGGCTTCCAGACCCAGTTCGGTGAGATAGTTGGCGGCCCGGCTGACCTCGTCGAGCAGTTCGGCATAGGTGATCGACCGGGAATCGCCGGGTTCGCCTTCCCAGTGGATGGCCACCTGGTCGCCGTGCCCGTCGAGCACATGCCGGTCCACGCAGTTGTAGGCGACGTTGAGTTTGCCCCCGGCGAACCATTTCGCTACCGGTGCCTCGGACCAGTCGAGCACTTGGTGCCACGGTTGGTCCCAGTGCAGCCGGTTCGCCTGCTCGGCCCAGAACGCCTCGCGATCCTGCTCGGCACGCTGATAGATGCCCGCGTCGGTGTTCGCGGCGCCCGCGAACTCCGCGCTCGGCGGATAGGAGTCCGGGTGCTCGACGGTTTCGGTCATGTCGTCACTTCCTTCTCACCACGGATAAAGCCGATTCGACACTAGTTGAACTGTGATCCACGCCGCTCGTGGCGGGGGGCGAAAGCTTGCCGGGAAGGTGCATTGAGCCGAATCCGGGGTGATCGTGGTGCGGGAACCGGATGGCGCGGTTATGGTCAGCACCAACTCTTCGGCGGAAATGGGGGCGATGGTGAGTCGGGGGTACCTGTGAGGTCATCGAGGGCGTTGCGGACGGCCGGCGGCGTGCTCTGGAGGTCCCGGCGGCGATGCGGCGCGTTCCGGATCGTCGGACTTGTGCTGGTGCTGCTGGGGGTCGCGGTATTGCCCGCCTGCACGATCACCCCGGCGCTCGGCGATTCCATCGCGGTCAATGGTTCGGAACCGCAGAACCCGCTGGTCCCGTCCAACACCAACGAAAACGGTGGCGGCCGTATCGTCGATCGCTTGTTCGCCGGATTGCGCCGCATCGACGCCGATGGTGGCCTGCACAACGAAGTGGCCCGCTCCATTGAAACGACCGATCAGCAGCACTATGTGATCCGGCTGGAGCCGGGATGGACCTTCAGCGACGGTTCGCCGGTCACGGCACACTCTTTTGTCGACGCTTGGAACTACGGCGCTCTGATCACCAACGCACAGTTGCAGAGCTATGCCTACGCGCCGATCGTCGGATTCGACGATGTGCAGGCCGATCCCCCTCGTGCGCAGAGCATGTCAGGGCTGCGAGTGCTCGACGAATTGACCTTCACCGTCGATTTGAAAGCCCCCACCATCGACTTCCGCACTCGGTTGGCCTCCGCCCCGTTCTATCCGCTGCCCGAGGTCGCGTTCAAGGATATGGCAGCGTTCGGGCAGCATCCGATCGGCAACGGGCCCTACCGTTTCGCCGACGGCAACGCATGGCAGCACGACGTCAAGCTCGACCTGGTCCCCAACGAGAGCTACCGAGGTGGCCGTCCGCCCAAGAACAAGGGCTTGACCTTCGTGTTCTACTCCGAATTCGACGCAGCGTACTCGGATCTGCTGGCCGGTAACCTGGACGTCCTCGACACCGTCCCGAGCAGCGCGCTGACGGTCGTCGACGACGATCTCGGCGATCGGATCGTGCGTGCGCCGACCGCGCAGAACCAGTGGATCGGAACGCAGCCGGGCCTACCGCATTTCGACGGAGAAGAGGGGCGGCTGCGCAGGCACGCCATCTCCAGGGCGATCGACCGAGCGGCGATCGCGGAGAAGATCTTCCGCGGCACCAGAGAGCCCGCCCGCGACTACACCTCCCGCGTACTGCCCGGCTACGATCCCGAACTGCCCGGTTCCGAAGTGCTCGAATACAACCCCGACGAGGCGCGCAGACTCTGGGCGAAGGCGAACGAGATCGCACCGTGGAGCGGGAAATTCGAGATCGCCTACAACGCCGACGGCGACCACCAGGCCTGGATCGACGCGGTCGCCCACAGCATCAAGAACACCCTCGGCATCGAGGCGGTCGGCGCGGCGTACCCGACGTTCAAACAGCTACGTGACCAGATCACCTCCGGCACCATCGGCAAAGCATTCCGGTCTGGCTGGCAGGGCGACTATCCATCCATGCTGCAGTTCCTGGAGCCCAGCTTCCTCGGCGGATCGGCCACCAACGACTTCGCCTACCGCAACCCGGACTTCGACGCGCTGATCGCCACCGCCGAGGCCGCCCCGACCGAAGCCGAATCGTGGCGGCTGGTCGGCCGCGCCCAGTCGGTGCTGCTGCACGATCTGCCGACCATTCCGATCTTCGACTACGTCAACACCGCCGGTTACTCCGAGCGGGTACACAACGTCACCTTCGCCTGGAACGGTATGGCCGACTTCGAAAACATCGAACTGCGCTGAGCCACGCACCGGAGAGGAGAGCCCATGGCCTGGTATATCGTGCGGCGGCTGCTGCAGATGGTTCCGGTGTTCTTCGGCGCGACGCTGCTGATCTACTTCCTGATCTACAAGGTGACCGGCGGATCGGTGGCGGGGCTGGCCGGGGAACGTGCCCTCACCCCGGCGCTGGAAGAGCAGCTGCGCGCCCGATATCACCTGGACCGGCCGTTCCTGGTGCAGTACCTGTACTACCTGAAGGGGATCTTCACCTTCGACCTGGGCGAATCGTTCTCCGGGCGTCCGGTACGGGACGAGATGGCGCGCGCATTCCCGATCACCTTCCGGTTGGCGCTGCTCGCGCTGCTGTTCGAAACGATCTTCGGTGTGCTGTTCGGGGTGTTGGCCGGCCTGCGCAAAGGCAAACTGTTCGATTCGACGATGCTGGTGCTCAGCTTGGTCGTGATCGCGGTCCCGGTGTTCGTGCTGGGGTTCCTGGCCCAGTTCCTGTTCGGCATCGAATGGGGGATAGCGCCGGTGACGGTCGGTGCGGATGCGAGCTTCGCCCGGCTGCTGGTGCCCGGGCTGGTATTGGGTTCGCTGTCGTTTGCCTATGTGCTGCGGTTGACCCGCGGCGCGGTGGCACAGAACCGCGACGCCGACCATGTGCGGACCGCGACCGCGAAGGGTTTACCGCGCCGGCGCGTGGTGACCGCGCATATCCTGCGCAATTCGCTGATCCCGGTGGTCACCTTCGTCGGCGCCGACCTGGGCGCGCTGATGGGCGGCGCGATCGTCACCGAGGGCATTTTCAATATTCCCGGTATCGGCGGCACGCTCTACCAGGCGGTGGTGCGTGGTGAGGCGCCGACCGTGGTTTCCTTCGTCACCGTCTTGATCGTCGTGTTCCTGCTCGCCAACCTGATCGTGGACCTGCTGTACGCGGCACTGGATCCACGTATCCGTTACGCCTGAACGGGGGTGGTAGTCGATGTCCGATGAGCAGCGCCCGCAGCGGCCGGGGCAGCAGCGCTGGGTGGCTCCGGCCGAAGAGGTGACAGTCGAGGCGACCGACCAGGTGCGGGTGACAGGCGCACCGCGCGGTTTCTGGGGCGAGGCCTGGCGCGGTTTGCGCCGGAACCCGATATTCCTGGTTTCGGCAGCGCTGATCCTGCTCGTCGTGCTGGTCGCCGCCTTCCCCTGGCTGTTCACCGACCAGGACCCGCGCTACTGCGTGGTCACCAACAGCCTGCTCCCGCCGGACGGGCAGCACTGGTTCGGCTTCGACCTGCAGGGCTGCGATATCTACGCGCGCACCATCTACGGTGCGCGAGCCTCGGTGCTCACCGGAGTCGGCACCGCACTGCTGTTCCTCCTGATCGGTGCGACGCTGGGCGCGCTCGCCGGATTCTATGGAGGCCTTGTCGATTCGGTGATCTCGCGTCTTTCGGAAATCGTGTACGCCGTACCGCTGATGCTGGCCGCGATCGTGATCATGCAGTTGTCCACCGAACGCACCATCTGGACGGTGATCGTCGTCCTGGCCGGTTTCACCTGGCCGCAGGTGGCGCGGATCGCCCGCGGCGCGGTGATCTCGGCGAAGAACAGCGAATACGTGCTGGCCGCGCGAGCCCTAGGGGTGTCCCGGTTCGGGATTCTGGTGCGGCATGTGCTGCCCAATTCGCTCGGACCGGTCATTGTGGTGACCACGATCTGGCTGGGCGTGTTCATCGTCACCGAGGCGACGCTGTCGTTCCTCGGAGTGGGGCTGCCGCCCACCGAGGTGTCCTGGGGCGCCGATATCGCCACGGGGCGCGACCAATTGCGCGGCGGTTCGCTGATCCTCTTCTACCCGGCGACCGCGCTGGCGTTGACCGTGCTCGGTTTCATCATGCTCGGCGACGCACTGGGGGATGCCCTCGATCCGAAGTCCCGTGGGAGGCGCGCATGAGTGTCGAGCAGGAAACCCGTGAATGGCAGAGCGTCGAAGACAAGGGCCCGCTGCTGGAGATACGGGACCTGCGTGTCGCGTTCGGCACGAGCGGCAGCCAGGTCGATGCGGTCCGCGGCGTCGATCTGATCGTCTACCCGGGGCAGACGGTGTCGATTGTCGGCGAAAGCGGGTCAGGGAAGTCGACCACCGCGCATGCGATCATCGGCCTGCTGCCCCCTGGCGGGCGGGTGGTTTCCGGCAGCATCCGCTTCGCCGGACGGGAGCTGGCCACCGCATCCCGGAAACAGCTGGTCGCCGTGCGCGGCACCGGCATCGGGTTCGTCCCGCAGGATCCGATGACGAATCTGAACCCGGTGCACAAGATCGGTTTCCAGATCACCGAGACACTGGCCGCCAAGGGGATCGCCCGCGGCCGCGCCGCCCGCGCCAAAGCCGTCGAATTGCTCGGCGCAGCAGGGGTGCCCGACGCCGAACGCCGCGCCGACCAGTATCCGCACGAACTGTCCGGCGGGCTGCGCCAGCGCGCACTCATCGCCATCGGGCTGGCCGGACGTCCCACGCTGCTCATCGCCGATGAACCGACCTCGGCGCTGGACGTGACCGTGCAGCGGCAGATCCTCGACCACATCGACGGCCTGACCGCTGAGCTGGGCACCGCCGTGCTGCTCATCACTCACGACCTGGGGCTCGCCGCCGAACGCGCCGAACATCTGGTGGTGATGTACCGGGGGCGGGTCGTCGAGTCCGGCCCAGCGCTGGACATCCTGCGCGACCCGCGGCACGAATACACTCGCAGGCTGGTCGCCGCGGCCCCGTCGCTGGCGGCAGCTCGGGTGGGCGCGACCCGGACGAAGGTTGCGGCGCGGGGCGAATCCGGCGGGCCTGCTGAGGTCAGCGGGCCATCCGAGGCCGACGGGCGTACTGAGGACGATGAGTCTGCGGTGATCGGCGAGAGCCTCGAGGACGGCGGGCCAGCCGAGGTTCATGGGCGCGCTGTGGTCGATGAGGGCGCTGAGATCGGTGGGAGTACTGAGGTCGGTGAGCGGCCCGAGAACGGCGGGCGGGTCGAGGTTCATAGGCGGTACGTGATCGAGGACCGGTTGGATGCCCAGCGGGGCGCGGCGGAGGACGCGGCGATTCTGGTCGCGGAACGGCTCACCAAGCGGTACCGCATCCGCGGCTCGTTGCCCTGGAAGTCGACAGAACTCGCCGCCGTCGAGGAGGTTTCGTTCCAGCTGCGGCGCGGCACGACCACCGCGCTGGTCGGTGAATCCGGATCTGGGAAGTCGACGGTTGCCCAGCTCGTGCTCGGCCTGATCCCGCCGACATCCGGCACGGTCACCTTCGTCGGCGCCGACGTGTCCCGGCTCGACCGTGCCGAGCAGGCGGAGTTCCGCCGCCGCGTCCAGCCGATCTTCCAGAACCCCTACGGTTCGCTCGACCCCATGTACTCGATTCACCGCAGCCTCACCGAACCGCTGCGCACCCATCGGGTGGGCAGCCGCGCCCAGCGGGAGGCGAAGGTCAGGGAACTGCTGGACCAGGTGGCCTTGCCGTCGAGTGTGCTCGCCCGGTATCCGAACGAACTGTCCGGCGGGCAGCGGCAGCGGGTGGCCATCGCCCGGGCGCTGGCGCTGGAACCGGAACTGGTGGTCTGTGACGAGGCAGTGTCCGCGCTCGACGTGCTGGTGCAGGCGCAGATCCTGGACCTGCTGAACGAACTGCAGGCCGAACTCGGGCTCAGCTATCTGTTCATCACGCACGATCTGGCGGTGGTCCGGCAGATCGCCGATGAAGTGCTGGTGATGCGGCGCGGCCGGGTTGTCGAGGCCGCGACCACCGACGAAGTGTTCGCCGCCGCCCGCGAGGAGTACACGCGTAACCTGCTCGACGCCATTCCGGGCCGGGACCTGCTGGTCCGGTGAACTGGGTTACGGAAGTAGCCTCGTACCTCGTGACCGATCCGCTGCAGCCCCTCGTCGACCTGCCCGGTGTGCGCGCTGCCGCCGACAAGGCCCGTGATGCGCTGGCCGAGGTGCACCGGCACAAAGCGAACCGCCGCGGCTGGCCGACCACGGCGGCGGAGGCGGCGGTGCGGGCGGCGCGTTCGTCGGCCGCAATCGACGGCGGCAGCGTAGACCTGCCCGCCGACGGGAATGTTTCCGACCCGATCCTGGCTGGTTCGCTGCGGGTAGGGCAGGCGCTCGACGGTGACGCGCTGCGGAATATGACCGGTATCTGGCAGCGGGCGCCATTGCAGGCGCTGGCCAGGTTACATCTACTGGCCGCGGCCGATCTGGTGTCCGATCCCGAGCAGCTGGGCAGGCCGCGGGCGGATGCGGGTGTTGCCGAACGGCTCGATCTGCTGGTGCAGACGGTACTCGGGTCGACGGCACCGGCGCCGGTGGTTGCGGCGGTGGTACACGGGGAACTGTTGACACTGCGGCCATTCGGTTCCGCCGACGGTATCGTGGCGCGCGCGGCGTCACGGCTGGTCGCGGTATCCAGCGGGTTGGATCCGCACGGCCTCGGTGTGCCGGAGGTGTTCTGGTTGCGCAGACGCCAGGCTTATCTGGACGGGGCAGCCGGGTTCGGGGAGGGAACCGTGGACGAGGTCGGCGGATGGGTGATCCTGTGCTGCGGCGCGTTGGAGGACGGCGCTCGGGAAGCGAAGTCGATCGCCGATTCGGCCGTGGGATGACCATTGGGTCGGGCCGCACAGTAGAAGCGGGCGGCGTTGTCGTTGATCGACTTCACCGCCCGCGGGCACGAACTACCTGGTTACCATGCGTGCTTATCGGGTTGTCCTCCACGGCCTCGGCGTTCCTCCGAGCGCCCACCGCGGCTCATCCCCGCAAACTGTGCGAGGCCATCGCCGTCGGCAGGTCGGATTTCGCAGGCCCACAACACTTCTGCCCTTGTCGCGGCGAGCTCCGCGTGGGTACCTGGTGTCCGTGCCAGGAAGGGTGGGATGGGAAACGGAGCCTTCTCTTCCGGCTGCGTCTTGGCCTTCCGTCCTTCCGTGCCTCCATTTTTACACTGTGAGCGCTTTCACATCAAGGGCCTGCTGAGTATTGAATTACCGGCGTGTCTTTCGGCGTTTCGTGCTGTAATGCCACTCTTTCGACGTGTCGACGGTCGAGGTTCTGGGGGTCGGAAAGTACTCCGCAGGTGTGTGAAGTAAGTGCGCGATGACCCGCGATGACCTCAGCGTCGGCGCAGCAGCCGGTAACTGACCGCGCCTGCGACGATCGCACTCACACCTACCATCAGGGTGGCGGCCACAGTCGTTGAAGCCGGTGCCTGGAACCGCGACCACAGTGAAACCGGGCTGGAGAAGGTGAGAACCGGCCAGCCTCTGGCCGCGGCCTCCCGGCGCAGAGCGCGATCCGGGTTCACCGCCGTCGGATGGCCGACAGCGGACAACAGTGGTAGATCGGTGATCGAATCGGAGTAGGCGTAGCTGCGTGACAGGTCGTAACCCTCTGTTGCGGCGAGCTTCTCGATGGCGCTGACCTTGCCCTCGCCATAGCAGTAGAAGTCCACTTCGCCGGTGTACTTGCCGTCGGCGACCACCATCCGGGTCGCGGCGGTATGCGTCGCGCCCAGCGCCTCCGCGATCGGCGCGACGACCTCTTCACCGGAGGCCGAGACGATCACCACGTCATGTCCGCGGATCTTGTGATCGGCGATCAGGTCCATCGCCTCCGCATAGATCAACGGATCGACCAGTTCGTGCACAGTCTCGGCCACGATCGATTTCACCTGCTCGACATCCCAGCCTGCGCACATATTCGTCAGATGGGCGCGCATCCGTTCCATCTGATCGTGATCGGCGCCGGAAAGCAGGAACAGGAAGTGCGCGTAGCTGCTCTCCAAAACTGCGCGTCGGTTCAGCAGTCCCTGCGCGTAGAACGGCTTGCTGAACAGGTAGGTGCTCGATTTCGCGATCACCGTCTTGTCGAGATCGAAGAACGCGGCAACACGTCCGCCCGTCGGGGGTCGGCGCGGAAATCCTGTCTGATCGCCCTGGGCAGTCACCTGTCCAGGATAGGCATGTCGCCTCCTGTACCCTTCTTCGTGGCTCTGCGGTGCTCTGAACTGCGCTTTTACGCTCCAATTAGCCGTATCAGTGATTCGGGGGACTTCCCGAAAGTCGGGCTTGCATTATGGCCGGTGCGTAGGTGTAGTATTGCTGGCACCTGGACATGTTCCAGGCGCGTTCAGCCCGACCCCCCGGGGCTGAACCCGACGGCCCCAGCCTCCTCCCCCCCGGCTGGGGCCGTCCTCTATTTCTGGGAAGCCTCTTTTCCGCGCAGTGGACACCAGCCTCTTTCCGGGTCGATTCGTTGGTGAATGCATCGAAACGGGTCCCCTCCGGCTCGGCGCTCACGGCGGAAACCGTTTCATCCACAACCCGCGAGTTATCCACATTCCGGTTCACGGCCTACCGCGGCCTCACGCCGCTGCGCCACGCTGACGACATGGCTCACGACCTGCCCGAAACAGCCAGCGATCCGGCTCCCGCCACAGCGCCGGTGCTGGCGCTCATCCACGACTCCCGGCTACGCGATGAAGTCCGCCGGGTGGCAGCCGCGGCGGGCAGGCGGCTCGACGAACGGGCCGCGCCCGTCGGCAGACATCCCTGGACCGCCGCTCCGCTGGTCGTCCTCGACACCGAAGCCGCTGAAACCTGTGCCAGAACAGGGCATCCCCGCCGTCCCGGTGTCGTCACCGTCACCGCGGGGGAGGCAGCTCTCGACGATTGGCAAGCCGCCGCCGCGATCGGCGCTGAACACGTTATCGCGCTCCCAGGATCCGCGGTCGGGCTCATCGAGAAATTCGCCGAACACGCCGAAAACCGCGCCGAGGGCGGGTTGGTCCTCGCCGTAGCGGGCGCGGTCGGTGGAGCCGGAGCCTCGACACTCGCCGCGGCCACCGCGCTGCGCTCGGCCACCGGCGGGTTCCGGCGCAATACCGTGCTGATCGACGGCGCCCCGCACGGCGGCGGGATCGACCTGCTGCTTGGCATCGAAAAGGCGCCCGGCCTGCGCTGGCCCGATCTGGTCGTCGAGAACGGCCGGGTATCGGCAACCGCACTGCACAATGCGCTCCCGGAAGCGGTTACCGGACTTTCCGTCCTGTCCTGCGGCCGCGACAGCGGGGCGCGCAGCGATATCGGCTCCGCGGCGGTGCACGCGGTGATCGAAGCGAGCCACGGTGCGGGCGATCTCGTCGTCTGCGATGTTTCCAGTGAACGTGGGCCGCACGCCGGCCAGATGCTCGACGCCGCCGATCTGGTGGTACTCGTGGTTCCCGCCCAGCTGCGTGCGGTCGCCGCCGCCCGAACTGTCGCCGCACACATCGCCCGGCGTAACCCCAACCAGGGCTTGCTAGTTCGCGGTCCTGCACCGGGCAGCCTGCGCGGACACGAAATCGCGGAAGTGCTCGATCTTCCGCTGCTGGCGGCCGTTCGAGCACAACCGGGGCTACCTGCTCGACTGGAACGCGGCGGGCTCACCCTGCGGCGCGGGCCCTTGCGGGACGCGTGCGACGCGGTCCTGTCCGTCCTGCACGGACCGGCCGAGGAGCTCGCGAGATGAATGGTGAGGTCGCTCGGCTCGCGGTTGTGTATCGCGACGGCTCCGCGACGAAAGGGGGGCGGAATGACTGTAGGTGAAACTACTGGCGGATTGGTGAACGCCGATCTGCTGGACCGAGTCCGGGAACGTCTCGCGGGTGACTCCCGGGAACCGGATCCGGCGCGGCTGGCGGCGGCGATCAGAGCCGAGGCGGGCGGTGTGCTCGGTGATACCGACCTGCTGCGCGCCCTGCGGCTGCTGCAGACCGAACTCACGGGCGCTGGGGTCCTGGAGCCACTGCTGCACGATCCGCATGTCGCCGATGTGCTCGTCACCGCACCCGATGCGGTGTGGATCGATCGTGGGCACGGCATCGAGAAAACCTCGATCACCTTCCCGGACGAAGCGGCGGTCCGTCGGCTCGCGCAGCGCCTCGCACTGTCTGCGGGTCGCCGCCTCGACGACGCTCAACCCTGGGTGGATGGCCGGCTGTCGGGTCACCAAGAGTCGCTCGGCGAATCGTTCGGCGTCCGGCTGCACGCCGTGCTCGCACCGGTCGCGCACGGCGGCACCTGCCTGTCGTTGCGGGTACTGCGCCCAGCCACCCAGGGTCTCGACGCGCTTGCCGCGGCAGGTGCGGTGCCCCCCGATGCGAAGCAGTTGCTGCGACAGATCATCTGGGCTCGGCTCGCCTTCCTCGTCGTCGGCGGAACCGGGTCGGGCAAAACCACTCTGCTGTCCGGGCTGCTGGCCGAGGTGGACCCGGCCGAACGGATCATCTGCGTCGAAGACGCCGCAGAACTGGCCCCGCCGCACCCGCACGTCGTCCGGCTGGTCGCCCGCACCGCCAATGTCGAGGGCGCCGGGCAGATCACCCTGCGCGAGCTGGTTCGCCAGGCTCTGCGCATGCGGCCCGACCGGATTGTTGTCGGCGAGGTCCGCGGCGCCGAGGTGGTCGACCTACTGACTGCCCTCAACACCGGCCATGACGGAGGCGCGGGCACCGTCCACGCCAACTCGCCGGCCGAAGTACCCGCCCGGCTGGAAGCCCTCGCGGCCCTCGGCGGCATGGATCGAGCGGCCCTGCACAGCCAGCTCGCCGCCGCGGTCCACATCGTGCTGCACGTGCACCGCCGCGCCGACGGGTCACGCGGACTCCGCGAAATCGGCCTGCTCGAACGTGACCAGCACGGACACGTCCGGATCACGGCCGCCTGGCGCGCCGATAGCGGTGCAGTACCTGCTGCGTCCGCCCTGTCGGGCCTGTTGCGCGAACGGCTGGAGCGATGAGCCCCGCGCTCGTGTGTGCCGCATTGGCCTTACTGGCGGTGCCGCGGGGCAGGCAGCGGCGCCGGTTCTCGGAGCTGTTCGCCACAGTCTGCCGTCCGGCGGCCCGGTACGGATCGGCGGCGGTGTACCGGGTAGGGGCCGGAATCGGTTGTGCTGCAGCGTTCCTGTTGGGAAGCGGGCCGCTGATCGCCGCCGTGATACTCGCCGGAACCATCGGTATCCGCATGCGTCGCGCCGCACGGGATCGGTCGCGGCGAACCGAATGCGGGCAGCTGCTCGACGCCTTGGACGCGGTCATCGGCGAGCTGCGAGTGGGTGCGCACCCGAGTGCCGCTGCTCAGGTGGCCGCTGCCGAGGCCGCGGGCGTCGCATCGCGTGCTTTCGCGGTGAGTTCGGCGCGCAGCAGGCTGGGCGGCTGCGGCTCCGACGCCCTGCGTGGTCACGGCTGGGTGATCGGTGCCGAACTCGGCCGGATCGCCGATGCCTGGCGCGTCGCCGAAAACCACGGTTTGGCCCTCGCCGAACTACTCGGCGCGGCCCGCACCGACCTGACCGCCCGCATCCGCTTCCGCGACCGCACCGAGGCCGCGCTCGCCGGAGCTCGCGCCACCGCGGCGGTGCTGGCCGGTCTGCCCCTGCTCGGTATCGCCCTCGGTCAGCTTATGGGCGCCGCACCACTGGGAGTGCTGTTCACCTCCCCGGCTGGGAACTACCTGCTGCCGATCGGTGCAGGCCTGGCCTGCGCGGGGCTGCTGTGGTCGGACGCCATCACACGGAAGGTGCTGATATGACGCGCCGAAAACCAAGGACGTGCTCCTGCTATGGCGGCCGGGCCGCGCGCCGCCCGCACCTCCTGAGCATGCCCGCTGTCGTACCCACGGGTCCGAGCAACCCGAGCGAACCTTTGCCCCGCCTTGGGGCGGCCCGCCGATATCGGGCGGGTCGAAACCAACAACCGCCGCTCCGATGATCTCGCCGCTGAACAGGGGAACCATGGGCACCGGAATCCAGACGTCGTTGATGCTGCTGGCCGTGGCCTTGGTCGTGCAGCCGGCCCGGACCTCCGTGATCACCAGGCTTTCGCCAGCCCGTGCTCGTCGATCGTGGACAACCGGTCCGGGGTCCGGCCGCGCAGACGCTGAGGACCCGCTTGCCGTCGCGACCGTACTCGATCTGCTCGCGGCCTGCCTGCGGGCGGGCATGCCGACAGCGGCAGCGGTAGGCGCGGTAGCGCCCGGCGCCCCGGCCCGGCTGCGTGCGGCATTGGATCGCACCGCGGATCTGCTCGCCCTCGGTGCCGACCCCGCCATCGCATGGTCGGCACCGGCGGTCGAGAAAACAGGCACACCAACGGAGTTCGAGGCACTGGCGCGGCTGGCCCGCCGGTCCGCGCGCTCGGGTTCCTCGCTGGCGGTCGCGGTGGGGGAACTCGCGGGTCAACGCCGGGCCACGGTCGAAGACGAGGCCGCCGCACGGGCCGAGCGAGCTGGGGTACTGATCGGCGGTCCGCTCGGCCTGTGCTTCCTACCTGCGTTCATCTGCCTGGGCATCGTGCCGGTGGTCATCGGCCTGGCCACCAGCGTGCTCGGCGGAGGTCTGCTGTGAACACCACCGGAACATGCCCGGGTGGAACTGCTGCCTGGGCTGGTAAGAGAAGAGGGGAACCACGTGCATATCCACACGAGAACACGACAGCTCACCGCGGTATCGCGGCTGATGTGGTCCGCCGCGTTGCGGCGACCACCAACGGGGGAGAGCATGAGTGGCGGAAAGAACCTGCGCCGGACAGCGCGGACCCGCTTTCGGGAGCAGTCGAGCCCGGTACCGTCAGAGCCCGTTGCCGCGGCGGAGCGCGCCTGCTCGGCAGGAACGCGGCGCGATGCGGTCCATGCCCGGACGGCGATCGGAGGCAGAGTGGGGGCGGTGAGCAGCGGGTCGTCGGCTGTTGCGGCTGCGACACGTCCGATACCGGAAGCGCGCGTTGCGGAAAACGTTGGTGGTTCTTCATCGGGACATGCTGCGGCACAGGGTATTTCCATTGCAGGTCAGCGCGGTTGCATCAGCGCTCGGCGGCACGGGTCTCCGGCAGAGACACAGACCAGGCCGACGGCGTCCAGTTCGACACCGCGGGTATGCGCCGGCGCGGCGGAGGTGTCGCCGATCGAGACCGGTCGAAAGGCGCTCGCTCGTACGGTGCGGCGCATTGTCGGCGTCGCGCGTTCGTTCGGATCATGCCTGCGTGTCCGGCTGATGCGGTTGGTGGCCGGGAAGGAGGCCATGAGCACAGCGGAATACGCTATCGGGACCATAGCTGCCGCGGCATTCGGCGCCGTGCTCTATGGAGTGGTTACAGGGGACAGCATTGTGGATGCGCTGACGAAGATCATCGACAAGGCGCTCGACACCAGTGTGTAGCCGGCCTACGGATAGCCGGAGCACAGGCGGAGAAAACGCAGCGCACACTGGCGCTCGGTGACGACCGTGGTGGGGTGACGGTGGAGGCGGCGATCGCGCTCGCCGCGATCGTCGCGACCGTAATCCTGTGCGTGGCAGCACTGCTCGCGGCGTCGTCTCAAGTGCGCTGCGTCGACGCTGCCCGCGAGGCGGCTCGCCTGGCCGCGCGCGGTGACCGGGCCCATGCGGCTGCTGCCGCGCGGGAGGTCGCTCCGCCGGATGCGGATATCGATATCCGGCGGGACGGGCGGCGGGTGATTGCCGAGGTCGCCGTCGGAACCCCGCTGCTGCCAGGGTTGGTGCTGCGAGCCGAGGCAGTTGCGGCGTTGGAACCGGGGGCGGACTGGTGAGTGGTAGTGGGGCTGGAATCAGGGGATGGCCGATGGGTGGTTGCGGGGCTGGGGCCGAGAGAGGACCGGCGAGTTGTTGCGGGGCTGGAAGCGGGGAGTGGTTGCAGAGCTGGAACCGAGGGAGGGCTGTAGTGGTCGCGGGCCTGGAATCGAGGGGAGGGCCGACGGGTGGTCGCGAGGCGGGATCAGGGGGAGGGTCGGTGGGTGGTTGCAGGGCTGGAACTGGGAGAGATCCGGTGGATCGTCGGGGCCTGCGGGCGGACGAGGGGGCTGCGAGTGTGACTGCCTGCCTGGCGCTGGTGGGACTGATCGTGCTGACTTCGCTGCTTGCGCAGGTCGGGATGATTGTCGTGGCGCGGCACCGGATACAAGCGGCGGCCGACCTCGCGGCGTTGGCCGGCGCGGCCGCACTGCTGGAAGGTGTGCAGGCGGGTTGTACCGAAGCGCGCGTGCTCGCACAGCGGATGCGTGCGCGGGTCACGGAGTGCGACGTCACCGATTGGGATGTGTTGCTAACTGTCGAAGAGAAAGTACCAATAGGTCTGTTCGGGGCGCGCAGTGTACGCGCGATCGCGCGTGCCGGACCGGTGCGGGAAGGGGACCAATGCGCGCATGCTCAATTTTGTTAACGACGAGTATTGCTATTCGGGCAGCGTCCGCTATTGCAGTACCGATACCAATTCCCAGCACAAGGACGGAAAATTGAGGGAGGAATTCGCATGCATAGGCATGAATATCTGCGGCAATGTATCAGTTAACATGATCGAATTCCTTTTTATTCGGCGCTTACCTCGTCATCCGCATCGATCGGAAGGTCGGCGAGCACCGCGGCGAGCAGCCGCGCGGCCGCCGCCTTGTCCAGCGGGCTGTTCCCGTTTCCGCATTTGGGAGATTGGACGCAGGACGGGCAGCCCGCGGCGCAGGCGCAGGATTCGATGACCGAGTGCGTCGCCGACAGCCAGTGACGCAGCCGCCGGAAGCCGCGTTCGGCGAATCCGGCACCGCCGGGCTGGCCGTCGTAGACGAACACGGTGGGCAGGCCGGTATCCGGGTGTTCGGCGGTCGAGACGCCGCCGATATCCCAGCGGTCGCACGTTGCGACCAGAGGCAACAGCCCGATCGCCGCATGTTCGGCGGCATGTAGCGCACCGGGCAGCTCGGTTCGATCGATACCGGCGCGCAGGAGCAGCTCCGGGGTCACGGTGTAGAACACGGCGGTGGTCGGCAGGATCTGCGCGGGCAGGTCCAGTTCGACCAGGTCGAGCACCTCCCCTGAGAGCAGGGTGCGCAGATATCCCACCACCTGGCTGGTCACCAGCACCGAGGCCAAGGCCGCCGTCACCGGCCCGTGGCTACGGTGCACCGTCACCTCGTCGACGGTGATGGAGGTGACCTGACGAGCGCTGGTGGTCCAACCGGGGTTTTCCGCGCGGACGAACGCGACGCCCGCGTCCAGATCCAGTTCGTCGACGATATACGCCTCGCCCTGATGCAGGTGAACAGCACCTTCGTGCAGGGTGGCGGGGGCACGACCGGCGTCAGCGGTACCGAGCAGCCTGCCGGTTTCACCGTCCACGATCACCACCGGCGCACCGATTCCGCCGCGCACGTCGACCGTGTCGTGCGGTTGTGTTTCCGTGGTCACGAACCAGCGCGCGCTACCGCCGGTCCCGTTCACCCTGCGCCGGATGAGGCCCTGTTCGGCGAGGTCGGTGAGGACCTGGCGGGCGCCGAGCTCGTCGACTTCGTCATCGGTCAGCGGCAGTTCTACCGCGGCACACAGCAGCTGCGGCCCGAGCACATACGGGTTGTCGGGGTCGGTGATGGTGGCTTCGACCGGTTTGCCGAGCAGCGCCTCCGGATGGTGGACCAGGTAGGTGTCGAGCGGGTCGTCCCGGGCGACCAGCAGCACCAGTGACCCCTGGGTGCGCCGTCCGGCCCGGCCTGCCTGCTGCCAGAAGGAGGCGACAGTGCCGGGGAAACCCGACATCACCACCGCATCCAGGCCTGCAATATCCACCCCCAGCTCCAGGGCGTTGGTGGTGGCGGCACCGAGCAACGCACCTTCCGACAGCCCGGCCTCCAGCTCGCGGCGGTCCTCCGGGAGGTATCCGCCGCGGTAGGCGGCAATGCGCTCGGCCAGCTCGGGTGCGACCTGCTGTAACAGCCGCCTGGCATCCATAGCGGCGAGTTCGGCGGCGCGTCGGGAACGGACGAAGGTCAGCGTCCGCGCGCCCTCGGTGACCAGGTCCGCCATGATCCGCGCTGCTTCCGAGGTGGCCTGCCTGCGTACCGGGGCACCGTTCTCCCCGGTCACCTCATACAACAGCGGCGGCTCCCACAGTGCGACTGTGCGCGGTCCGTGCGGTGAGCCGTCCTCGGTGACTGTCACGCAGTCGGCGCCGATCAGCCGGGACGCTGCGGTCGCCGGTTCCGCCGTGGTCGCCGAGCAGAGCACGAACACCGGGTCTGCCCCGTAATGGGCGGCCAGCCGGCGCAGTCTGCGCAGTACCAGCGCGACATGGGAACCGAAGACACCTCGATAGGCGTGGCATTCGTCGACCACCACATAGCGCAGCCTGCGCAGTACCCGCGCCCAGCGCTGATGGGAGCGCAGCAGTCCGACGTGCAGCATGTCGGGATTGGTGAATATCCAGCGTGAATTCGCCCGCACCCACTGGCGTATTTCGCCCGGAGTGTCGCCGTCGTATCCGGCGGCACGGACTTCCCGTAGCGGGCCTTCGTGGGTGAGTTCGCCGACGGCACGCAGCTGGTCGGCGCCGAGGGCTTTGGTCGGCGCCAAATAGAGCGCGGTTGCTTTCGGGTCGTCCAGTAATGCGGTGAGTACGGGTAGCTGGTAGCCGAGCGATTTGCCCGACGCCGTGCCGGTCGCCACTACCACATGGTTGCCCTTGGCCGCCAGTTCGGCGGTTTCGGCCTGGTGCGCCCACGGTGCGGTTATCCCGGTCGCGTGCAGGGCCGCGACGACCTCGGGCGCCACCCACTCGGGCCAGGGGGTTACGGCTGCCGCGCGGGCCGGTATTTCCGCCACGTGGGTCAGTCGGCTGTCGTCGGCAGGCGCGCCGGAAAGGACACGATTCAGCAACGATCGCCCGTAGCTGAGACCGTTTGTGGTCGTTCCGGATGGCCGCTGTTCGGCCGGATTCATCACTTTCGGCCTTCCGTGGACACAAGAAAAGTGAAACGTGCGCTTCCAGGAAGCTTCACCAGCGTTTTCGATACCAAATAGCGATCTGGGTCACAGCTGAGTTGCCGGATCGGGACTCGGTTACTCGAGGGCAAACGAACCGAAAGTACAGATTTTGGCATTGTGTCCCTCACCTGCGCATTCGCAAGATCAAGTTTTTTGCAAATTGTCGGTAACTCTGCTGTCGAATTGCCCGAAGACATGGTTCACTGGGTCCTGGTCGCAAGCTTCTGTGTTCGAGGGACGGATCAAAGAGTCCAAACCGTCGGCAGGATCGACGTTGCGAACGGTGTACTCGGTGCTTTCCTTGCAGGGGGAGGAACCAACAGTACAACGGTCGGAACGGGCCCGGTGGACGAACCCAGTTGTCCGCCGTTCCGAGTAAGAAAAGAGAAGGAACAGAATGGCACAGGGAACTGTGAAGTGGTTCAACGCGGAGAAGGGGTTCGGCTTCATCGCGCCCGAGGACGGCTCCGCTGACGTCTTCGTCCACTACTCCGAGATTCAGGGTTCGGGCTTCCGCACCCTCGAGGAGAACCAGAAGGTCGAGTTCGAGGTTGGCCAGGGCACCAAGGGGCCGCAGGCCACCGGAGTCCGCGCGCTCAGCTGAGCTCGCGATAATCCCCAGCTCGTCCCTCACCTCCGTAACGGCGGTGAGGGACGAGCTGTATCCGGGGTAGGTTGCACCGTTCGTCAACCGCCGCGAGTTACGGTCGGCCGGGGCACCGGCGGCACGGCCGACCGACGACACTGCATACTGAGTCGAGGTTGACGTACCGCTCGGTGGTTTTTCACATCCGCTCGACCATGCGCAGCGTCAAGGTATAAACGTGTCTGGTGGCGGCAAAAACTGTCGTCACCGTTTACCCCAGCCGCGCATCGCGCCGAGCAGCGCCGCGCGGGCCTAGAAGGAAAGGTGTGTTCGCCGGTGGCAACACGAGACCGCGGTGCAGCCGACCAGGGCCGTCCCCTGCGACGTCTCGTGATCGTCGAGTCCCCTACCAAGGCGCGTAAGATCGCGCCCTATCTCGGCCGTAACTACACGGTCGAGGCTTCGGTCGGCCATATTCGGGATCTGCCGCGCGGCGCCGCCGACGTCCCGGCGAAATACAAAGGCCAAGCGTGGGCGCGTCTGGGCGTGGACGTCGACAATGATTTCGAACCCATCTATGTGGTGAGCCCCGATAAGAAGAGCAAGGTCACCGAACTCAAGGGGCTGCTCGCCGACGCCGACGAGCTCTATCTGGCCACCGACCCCGACCGCGAGGGCGAGGCCATCGCCTGGCATCTGCTGGAAACGCTGAAGCCGAAGATCCCGGTCCGCAGGATGGTGTTCCACGAGATCACCGAGCCCGCTATCCGCGCGGCCGCCGCCGACACCAGGGAACTGGACAACGATCTGGTCGACGCCCAGGAAACCCGCCGCATCCTGGACCGCCTCTACGGTTACGAAGTCAGCCCGGTTCTGTGGAAAAAGGTCATGCCGCGGTTATCGGCGGGCCGGGTGCAGTCGGTCGCGACCCGGGTGATCGTCCGCCGGGAACGCGAACGGATGGCTTTCCGTTCGGCCGAGTACTGGGATATCGCCGCCAAACTCGATGCGGGCGGGGGAGAAGGCGACGCCACCAACCCGCGTACCTTCGCGGCCCGGTTGGTCAATATAGACGGCGCGCGCGTCGCCACCGGCCGCGATTTCGGGCCGGACGGGCAGTTGAAGGCCGATTCGCGTGTGGTCGTGCTGGACGAGGCGTACGCGCGGCGGCTCGCCGAAGCGCTCGACGGCGCCGACCTGGTCGTCTCCTCAGCCGAGGCCAAGCCGTATTCGCGGAAGCCGTATGCACCGTTCATGACCTCGACGTTGCAGCAGGAAGCGGGCCGCAAGCTGCGGTTCACTTCCGAACGCACCATGCGGGTGGCGCAGCGCCTGTATGAGAACGGCTACATCACCTATATGCGTACCGACTCCACCACCCTGTCGGACGCGGCGATCAACGCTGCCCGCGCTCAGGCCACGCACCTTTACGGTGCGGAATACGTGCACCCGACGGCGCGCCAGTACAACCGCAAGGTCAAAAACGCCCAGGAGGCACACGAGGCGATCCGGCCCGCGGGTGACAGCTTCGCCACTCCTGGTGAGCTGCATTCCCGGCTCGACAACGACGAGTTTCGGCTCTACGAACTGATCTGGCAGCGCACCGTCGCCTCCCAGATGGCCGACGCCAAGGGCACCACGCTCACCTTGCGGATCAACGGGGTGGCCGGTACCGGCGAGGAATGCGTGTTCTCCGCATCCGGCCGTACCATCACCTTCCCTGGCTTCCTGAAGGCGTATGTGGAAAGTGTGGACGAGGAGGCGGGCGGCCAGTCCGACGACGCGGAATCGCGTCTGCCCGATCTCTCCGAAGGCGAGGGCGTCACCGCAGTCGAGCTGAACCCGGATGGGCACAGCACCAACCCGCCCGCGCGCTACACCGAGGCGTCGCTGATCAAATCCCTGGAAGAGCTGGGAATCGGCCGTCCGTCCACCTATTCCTCGATCATCAAGACCATCCTCGACCGCGGTTACGTGTACAAGCGTGGTAGCGCGCTGGTGCCGTCGTGGGTGGCGTTCGCGGTGGTCGGGCTGCTGGAGGAGCATTTCGGCAGGCTGGTGGACTTCGATTTCACCGCCGCGATGGAAGACGATCTCGACGCCATCGCGGGCGGCCGGGAACGTCGCGGCGACTGGCTGTCCAGTTTCTACTTCGGCGGCAACGGCGTGGAGGGCTCGGTCGCGCAGTCCGGTGGGCTGAAGAAGATGGTCGGCGAGCGGCTCGACGATATCGATGCCCGCGAGATCAATTCCATCAAGCTGTTCAGCGACGCCGCCGGCCGTGACGTCGTGGTGCGGGTCGGCCGTTACGGCCCCTACCTGGAGCGTATGGTCGCCGACCCGGAACATCCGGAACGCGAACCGGAATCCCAGCGCGCCAATCTTCCCGACGATCTGCCGCCGGACGAGCTGACTCCCGAGGTCGCAGAGAAGCTGTTCGCGACCCCGCAGGAGGGGCGTGCGCTCGGTGTCGACCCGGAGACCGGTCACGAAATCGTCGCCAAGGAGGGGCGTTTCGGTCCCTACGTCACCGAGATCTTGCCCGAGCCCGCGAAAGACACCGAGGATACGGCCGCCGCGAAGAAGACCGCCAAGAAGGCGGGACCCAAACCGCGTACCGGCTCGCTGTTCAAGTCCATGGATCCGGCGACGGTCACGCTCGAGGAAGCGTTGAAGCTGCTGTCGCTGCCGCGGGTGGTGGGCACCGACCCGGCCTCGGGTGAGGAGATCACCGCGCAGAACGGGCGTTACGGTCCCTATCTGAAGAAGGGCACCGACTCGCGTTCGCTGGCTTCCGAGGATCAGATCTTCACCGTCACCCTCGACGAGGCGCTCAAGTTGTACGCCGAGCCCAAACGTCGTGGTCGTCAGGCTGCCAGCACCGCCCCGCTGCGGGAACTCGGTAATGATTCGGCCACTGGTAAGCCGATGGTGATCAAAGACGGAAGGTTCGGCCCGTACGTCACCGACGGCGAAACCAACGCCAGCCTGCGCAAAGGCGACGAGGTCGAGTCGATCACCGATGAACGCGCCTCGGAGTTGCTCGCGGACCGGCGGGCACGGGGGCCGGTGAAGAAGGCGGCGAAGAAGGCCCCGGCCAAGAAGGCCGCAGCGAAGAAGACACCGGCCAAGGCCGCAGCGAAGTCGACGGCGGCGAAGTCCACCGCGAAGAAGACGACAGCCAAGAAGTCCACTGCGAAGAAGGCGCCCGCCAAGAAGGCACCTGCCAAGAAAGCGACGGCGAAGAAGGCCGCGCCGAAATCGTCGGCGGACTCCGCGGGCGACTGAGCTGGTCTGTCGGTGCCACCCCGTAGTCTGGCGGCTCTCTTCTGCGAAAGGACAACGAATGGCCAGTGATCGGGAACGCGAAGATCTGATCGCGATGCTCGCCGAGCAGCGCGATCTCTTCAAGATCACGCTGCGTGGGATCGATGACGTGCAGGCCAGGCAACGCACCACAGCGAGCGAGCTGACCCTCGGTGGCCTGCTGCATCACCTGATCAACTGTGAACGGCACTGGACCAAGGTGATCGTCGAGCGTGACGAGACGGCCCATCAGGACGCTTCCGAGTTCGAGGGCGAGTATGTGATGGCATCCGGGGAGACTGTGGCCGGATTGCTCGCGACCTGGGATGAGGTCGCCGCATCGACGGCAGAGTTGATCCGCACCATCGACGATCTGAGCGCTTCGATCCCAACCCCGACCACTCCGTGGACACCGGACCGGATCTGGTGGTCCGCGCGGTACATCATCCTGCATATTTTCCGGGAGATCTCGCACCACAGTGGGCACGCGGACATCATCAGGGAGTCGCTGGACGGGGCGAACACCACCTACCAGCGGGCTGGGTAAGCGGTCTGAGCTGGTAGGCAGGATTGCGGGACGTTCGCCGCTAGTAATTGGTGAAGCGGTGCCCGGGGCGCCGCAGATGTCCGGGACGATCGTTAGGGTGTAGCTCGTGGCGGATGTCTTCGATCGACTGGTCGGCCAGGATACGGTGGAGTCCGAGCTGACCGCTGCCGCTGTTGCCGCCCGCGCCGGTGTTATCGAAGGGGCGATGACGCATTCGTGGTTGTTCACCGGGCCCCCCGGTTCGGGCCGTTCGGTTGCGGCGCTGTGTTTCGCCGCCGCCCTGCAATGCACCGACCCGGAAACCCCCGGCTGTGGCCGGTGCCATGCCTGCACTACGACCATGGCCGGCACCCACGGTGACGTCCGGCGGGTGATCCCCGAAGGGTTGAGCATTTCCACCAAGGAGATGCGCGACATCGTGCAGATCGCCGCCCGCAGGCCGAGCACCGGCCGCTGGCAGGTGGTGTTGATCGAAGACGCCGACCGGTTGACCGAAGCCGCAGGCAATGTGCTGCTCAAGGTGGTCGAGGAGCCGCCGGACCGGACGGTGTTTCTGCTGTGCGCGCCGTCGGTCGATCCGGAAGATATATCGGTCACCCTGCGCTCGCGGTGCAGGCACGTGCATCTGGTGACGCCATCGGCGGCCGCTATCGCCCGGGTACTGCGGGAACACGATGGTCTCGACGACGACACCGCCGCGTGGGCGGCCGCCGTGAGCGGTGGACATATCGGCCGGGCCCGCAGGCTCGCCACCGACGAAGAGGCGCGTAACCGCCGCAAACGTGCGTTATCGCTGGTGACAGCTGTGGGCCGCCCCGGCGGCGCCTACGAGGCCGCCGACCAGCTGGTGAAGACCGCCGACGACGAGGCGAAACAGATGAGCGCCGCCCGCGACGAACGCGAACGCGAAGAACTCGCCACCGCCCTGGGCGCCGGCGGCACCGGCAAAGGTTCCGCGAGCGCCACCCGAGGCTCCGCCGGCGTCCTCAAAGACCTGGAACGCCGCCAGAAATCCCGCGCCACCCGCACCGGCCGCGACGCCCTCGACCGCGCCCTCATCGACCTCGCCGGCCTCTACCGCGACGCCCTCGCTGTCTCCTTCACCACCGGAACATCCACCACACCCACCCTCACCCACCCGGACATGACCGACGAGATAAACGACCTGGCCAGAAAGATCCCCCCCGAAGGCCTACTCCGCTCCGTAGACGCCGTCCTGGCCTGCCGCGAAGCCCTCGACACCAATGTCAAACCCCGCTTCGCCCTAGCCGCCATGGCCGCCGCCCTCACCGCCGCCCAATCCCGCTGACCACCCGTTTTCGCGTTCCCCGCCCCAAGACGATAGACTCGCCACGCCGAAAGGCACGCCGCCTTAGCTCAGTCGGTAGAGCGCTTCACTCGTAATGAAAAGGTCGGGGGTTCGATTCCCCCAGGCGGCTCCATACCTCCTGGTAGATCCAGGTTTTTGCACCGTGAGTGCCGGGCTTCACCGGCCCGGACTCACAACTGAGTCGCAACAAATTCACCGAGCTTGCCTGGTCACGACTGCTCTGTCAGGGTGTGCTCGCGCGACCTGACCGGCTGGCGCTGCACTCACGGGTGTCACGCGTGCGAAGACGGTGATCATTGCGGCGACTCCGATGGCTGCTGCGGTGATCAGGGCGGTGGCCAGCCACCCGAACCACTCGACTGCCGCCGCACCGAAGGCGGTCCCGAGGCTGCCACCGACGAAGTAGACCAGCATGTACGCACTGTTGAAGCGTGCCGGTGCGGCGGGATCGATCGCCAGGACGGTGCTCTGGTTGGCCACCTGGGCAGCGAACAGCCCTGCGTCGAAGACCGCCAGGCAGACCAGTGTCACGAACGTGTTCGCGAGGCTGAAGCTCACGACGGCCGCGGCTATCCCGGCCAGGACAAGGCCGGCGAGGATCACTCGGCGGGCACCATCGCGGTCGGTCCGCGCGCCCGCGATCTGCGTGGCCACGATGCCTGAGAGGCCCGCCAGTGCGTACAGGCCGATCCGTTCGGCCGAGTAGGAGTACGGGGGCTCGGAGAGTGCTACGGCTATGCCGGCCCATACCGCGCAGAACGCGAAGAACCACATGGAGCCACGGAGAGCGGCAACGCGCAAGGTCGCGTGGTGGACGAACAAGCCAGGGAGGGAACGCAACGTGGAGAGGTAGCCGCGCTCGGCGTTGCCGGGTGCTGAGGGGAGCGCCACAAGGCAACACACGGCAACGAGGCCGCAGGCAGCAGCGAACACGAGCAGCATCCCGCGCCAGCCGAGCTCGTCTGCGAGCCACCCGCCCACAATCCGACCTGCCAGGATGCCGACCGAGATGCCGGCGGTCACCATCCCCAAGACCGTTGCCCGCCGCTGCGGAAAAGCCAACCGGCCCGCGACCGAGCTCAGACCGGCTCCGACCGCCGAACATGCTCCGATCAGGCCGACTACTGGACCCAGCAACGTGACGGTTCCAACGGCGGCGCTGGCTGCGAGCGCACACGCAAGGACCCCGAACTGAGCGGCGAGGACGCGCCCAGGGGCAAAGCGGTCGACCAGCGGCACAAGAAGACCGAGGCCAACCATGTAGCCGATGGGCCCGCAAGCGAGCGCAATGCCGACGGCAGTGATCTGCGTACCAAACGAATCCGCCACATCCGCGATTGCGGGCTGCATCGGGTAGATGGTCGACGTGCCGAGGGCAGCCGCAACTGACATGAACAGGATGATGGGACCGCGGAGCCGAGTAGTAGGAGGAGCCTCGGCGCTGGTATCAGTTCGCACTCGACCGACCGTAAGGACGCACGAATCGTGTTACTGGCGGTAATGCGACGTGACCGTCCTGGCGCGCAGCCAGCCAGAGTGCAGGCAAACCAATCCAGCCTGTTTCCACTCCGGGCACCGAACCGAGTCCATACGCAAGATGTCGCAGGGTTGCCGGCGGGGGTGTGCCGATTGTTATGAGGTGACCGCAAGGTGGCGAGCTGACGGCCGAGCGGCGGATGTTCCGGGAACATATCCGCCGCCCGGCCTTCCGGTGGCTGGGGTGCCCCGCTGCTGCGCGGTGAGTAAGATCTCACTGCCCGATCATCGGCTCCGCGAGTTCGGTCTCATCTTGATCCAACCGCATCCCTGGCACGGCTGACGGTCGAGGACCTCACCGCCCAGCGGCCTTCGACGCGGGCGCGACCAGAAGATCAAGCCGTCGTGGACAGGCCAACGGTGTTGCTTTGGTGAGTTGGATCGATGAATGGGCCCGGAAAATGGTCCAGTACACCCAGCGTTTGAGTGGTGAACTGACGAAGGCGGCAGGGGCTTCGGCCGACGGGGTCAGCTCTATCGGGCGTGGAGCTGAGGCGGCAGCCGCAGAGCTGAAGAAAGCGGACAGGGGGATCAATCATGTCCTCGCTGACGCTAACCCGCCGTCGGCGCCCCCGTTGCTGGAGTCCGGGCCTGTCCCGCTGGGCCGTTTCTACAATGGAGCGCGGCTGTGGCAGTGCGAGCAAGTATTTCCGAAGGCCTTCCGCGGGAAGGAAGCCGCAGCCGAACCGGGCTATATTCGGACGGCTTCGCACAGTACCGCCGGGGACGTTGTTTACCTGACGGACAGCGATGAGATCGCCGGTGTGTACGGAACGATCACGAGCTGGACCGATGTCCGTGACGGCACCATGCGGTTCCACCCGGCGGGCATGGTGCTGGGTATCGCCGCCGACCGTATCCACGCGAAACCTATGGCTGTAGATGGTCATTCGGCGAAGAACTTCGTCGAAGGGGTCAGCGACCGGGTGTATACGACCCAGGGACGTGTGGATACATCCACGATCGTCAGCGTGGAATTCCAAACCTACGAAAACATCATTGGCGATCCGGAGGTGACGTTGGTGGCCGACGGATTTCCCGGGTTCGAGGGGTTAGGGCAGGAGTCCCTGCGCGATCCCACGGTAGTCGCTGATCGGCTCTCGAATATCGCTGCTGCCGTGAGCAGAAGCTATCCAACGATCGATATCCGCGTCGGCGTCAACCGTCTCTCCAGTGAGGAAGCGATCAGAACATTCCTGGCCACGTGAGGCCCATAGTCCGGTAGCGGGCTGCCTCGCAGAGTTCGGTCCTGCGTCCGAACTGGCAAGATCAGTCGCGCGTCGCTCCCGCGCAGTGATGAGGTCAGTCCTGCCTATACAGCGACGCGGGCGAGTCCTATGACGATGAACGGGTTATCTCGTCCATCAGCATGCGCAGAGTCAGTGAATGCTTGTGCGGTGGAAGGGCGTCCAGTGCGCTTTGCGCGACCCGTCGGCCTTCCTGGTGATCGCCGCTGCGAGCCAGCATCAACCCACGGTGCATTTCGAGATGAGTTGCGAATCTGGGTAGTTCTGGGGGTAGCTCACGTCGTGCTTGGTCTTGGGCTTCGATCGCGAGTTTCTCGTCGCCGAGGCGTGCTGCCAGCAATGATAAGAAGACGTTCATCCGCCACCACGGCACGGCGTAGTCCGATGTCTGCTCGCCGGAGCCTGTGCTGTCGAATACCCGGCGACCGTCCTCGATGAGCGTGCGCGCGGTCCGCTCATCGGTGCGCAGTACGGCGACGTGCGCCTTCCCCATGATTGCGTTCAGCCGACCGAGGCTTGGCTTGTCCGATATGGCCATGGCCTGCTCGGCGAACAGATCAGCTATAGGAAGCGCCGCACCTTCATAGCCCAGCGCGATGGCAGCTCGTCCGCGGACCCACACCCGCGTTTGCTCGTCGTCGGATCGGTCGGCGGCTTCGGCTGCAAGCCGATACCAGGAGACCGCCTTGGCGCCATCGGTTCCAGGAAAAGTTTTGGCATACAAGGTCATCAAACGTGCTGCTGCTGCCCACATCCGAGGCGTGTCGAGCTGTTGCTGGAGCACCGCCAGGTCGACAGCGAGACGGCGTTGAATATCTGCAGCGCCCATCGACATGTAGTCGGTGCCATAGGAAGCCAGCTTGAAATCCCACGTCTCATCGTCCGGCCCGAGGTGGTCGAGCCGGGCAGAAAAACCTACCGCCAGCAGATCCGAGGCGACCACGGGAGCGATGCTGGTCGCCGCAACCTGGGCCAGGAATTTTCGTCGGTTCACGTCGTCGTCCTCCAAGACCGCTAGAGGAACATCAAGAACGGCGGACAGGTGCCGAAGCCAAAACGCGCTCGGCGAGGTCTCCCCGTTTTCCCAACGCCGCGAAATGTACTCGCGCGAGATGTTCGCACCGGAATGTGCGCACAACTCATCGGCGAGCTTGCCTTGTGACCACCCCCGCGCTTTCCGCAGTTCGCGGATGAGTTCGCCCACCGCCATGTACTCGATCATCGCCTACACCGGGGTCTCAGGAAAGGCTATGGATCCCGCGAAAGTGATGTGCCACTACCGATGCCACTATCAGCGGCCCTTACAACGCCGCGCACGGCTGAAGTTCGTTCGATGCCACTGCGCTTGCTACTCCGAGTGATGTTCACATTTTGTGATGCTGCTCACCGACCCCGATGTCGGGCCGTTGTCGTTTCCTTTCGGCACATCGGCCGGTAGTGCCACTGGCTGGTGGCGTAAGCCCTCGGCATCGGGCGTCATAAAACTCACGTAGCAGGGAGGGATCAAGGGGAGATGGTGTTGTTCGATCAGATCAGACAGTCAGTACAGGAAAACGGCCTGGTGGCGTCGGCGCCACTGCCTAACGATGTCGTTTCAGAAGCGGATACGCCCGCGTCGCGGTGCTCGTTTTATCGGCGGGTGTGCGCGATTCCTGCGAGTGTGCAGCCGGGGACGGGTTGCATCCTGGTGCGTGCTGGGACGGTGACGGCGGTGACTACGCCAGCGCACTACGGACAGGCGGTGTTGGCGTATATGCGGACGAGCGGGCTCAAAATTGGGCCGGTGGTGTCGTATCCGCGTTCTCGGTTGTGGTCGTTCCTGGCGTTGCCGCATCTGCGGCCGGGTTCACCGGAGGCAGATGGGTTGTTCTACTACCACACCTCGGTGGCGGCAATGGGAACGGTGATCGGGTTGCCGTCTCCGGCGCATCCGGCGAGGCGGGTGTGGGTGCATCCGCCGGTAGGAGTGTTTCGGCCGTCGGCGTCGGTGGTGGTGTCGTGCTTGCGCAGGATCATCGACGATGGGCGTGTCAGTGCCGCCGTGTCGCTGCGCAGCAACTCGGATCGGTAGGTGTGGGGATGGTTGGGGATATCTCTCCATGCCCGCACGAGCCGGATGTGCGTCTGGTGGTGCTGTTCGCGCCGGGTGTGCGCATGGATTTCGTTGCTTGCCTGACGGCTGCGCTGCGGTTCGTTCAGGACTGGCAAGCGCACAAACGGCACCGGCCCGTGGCGATTGTTTCCGGCGGCACGGATGGTCTGACTCGGTTGCCGAACGAGCGTCTCTACCTCCACCCGTGAGGCGAAGCATGAACCACGACGTCAGTGACGACGAAATCGGGCTCATCAGCGACATCATCACCAGCATTGATGACCGGCTGGACCGAGCGCTGGCCGACGGCCGCCAAGCGTTGCGGCCCCGCGCCCACATCTACGCCCGCGTGCTGTTCGCGGTGATCAGCAGCGCACGCGAAACCAGCGGGGCATTTGGTGCGGGCCTGCTCGCAACCCCGCTGCTCGAGCCGCTGAACAACGCCCCAGCTCGCGAGGAGGTCACTGCACTCGACCACCTCATCGACGCCACCATCGCCGAGTACACCGCTCCCGCCAACTGAGACATGGAATTCGACGTATCACGCACAGCAGGCGAGACCCATGGGTTTGGCAGTTCAAGCGACCAGGTTTCCTAGGGCCGCGAGAGACGTCGTGCTGCTGGGTCAGCTGTCGAGCAGGGATACGTCGCGCTCGGCGGTAAGCGAGCCCGCTGCCTCTGGGGCGGCGTCGCCGGTGTTCACGACGCCTGCGGGTTCGATGAGCATGGCGCTGACGGTGCCTTCGGCGATGGGGCAGTGTTCTACGCCGCGGGGGACTACATAGAGCTGGCCGGGGCCGAGGGTTACGTCGCCGTCGCGGAGTTGGATGGTGAGGGAGCCGTCGATGACGAGGAAGAGTTCATCGGTGTCGGGGTGGGTGTGCCAGACGAACTCGCCCTCGAGTTTGACGAGTTTGATCTCGTAGTCGTTGAGGGTGGCAACGATTTTCGGGGACCAAGTGTCGGTGAACTGGGACAGTTTGTGATTGAGGTCGACAACGGCCATGGATCGAGCTTAATAACACCGGTCCATGGCCGTTGCGCATCGAGGAAGGTCAGTCGAGTACCGCGGCCACTGCTTCGACGCTCTCCTGATAGGGAAATCGAATGCGAACAGCCTTGCATGGTTCACGAATGCCCTTGCCGGAGCAAGATGGCGGCACAGAAGTCAGCGGCGGTTTTCAGGGTTCGCGGTCTGGTGCGCAGGTGCGGGGTGCGGGCGATATCGTTGGCGACGCCGAGCACCGCGTGCAGCCTGATCTTCGCTTCCGGTTCGCTCAGTGCGGGAGCGGCGGCGAACATCAGGTGCAGCCATTCGCTGATGTAATCGCGCTGGGTTTGTTTGATGACGGCCAGCTCGGTGTCATCCAGATGCCTGGCCTCGGTGAGCATGATGGTCATGTTGTCGCAGTGGTGCACCGTGAAATCGATATAGGAGGTCAACAGCCGCCGTAGTCCGTCGGCCGGTGTGCTCGCCCGGCGCAGCGCCCAGTACATATCGTGGCGCACCCATTCGTGGCCGCGGTGCAGGGTCGCTGCGAGTAGTTGCTGTTTGGAAGCGAAATGGTGGTAGATGCTCGGGCCCGCGATACCGGCTCGGGCACCGATCTGCTCCATGCTGACTCTGGTGTACCCACGTTCGGCGAACAGTGCTATCGCCGCCGCGAGTATCCGTTCCCGGCGGGCGACCGGCGCCAAACCGGGTGCATCGGAACCGGTGGTGGGCTCGTGGGCGCCGGTGGGCTCGGCGGTCAGGATCGTGCGGACGATCTCGGCCAGCAGCCGTTCGTAAGCCGGTCTCGGCAGCTCGTCGGGACGATACGAGGTACTGCACAGAGCGAAGAAGGTGCAGAGGGAAAACATATCGGCGTCGGCTGCCGAAAGGTCGGGGCGGCGGGCGCGGATCAGCGCGGTGAGCAGCTCGGCCGTGTACCGGACCTCCTCGCGTAACCGCTGATGCTCAGGGCCCGGCAGGCTGCGCGACTCTCGTTGCCACAGGGCCCCCAGCCGGTTCCTGCGCAACGCCACCACTGCCAGTCGCTCCGCGATACCGGGTAGGTCTTCGCTGTCGCAGTCCCGCAGAGTGTCCTGTACCGGGCCGATCTCCGCCATGATCGCGGCGACGAGTAGTTCCGGTTTGTTCGGGAAATGCCGGTACAGCGCCGAGGGGCTGACGTTCAAGGCTACGGCGACATCGCTCATCGCCACCTGCTCGTAACCGTGCCGATAGAACAGCTCGGTGACTTCTGCGACGATCAGCTGGCGGCGGTTACGTGGACGTGTGCCCCGGGCGGGTATGCCCGAACGACTCGTCTCGTCTGCGGTCGTGCCGGTCACGGTCTCCTGGTCCCCTTCCGATAGCCTCGCCGCGGCAGCCTACTTTTCACTCCCGGATCCGCTCGGCCGGCCGCGCCGCTTCGACAGCGAACTGTTCGCGTAGTACGCGGCGCAGCACCTTTCCGATCGGTGAACGCGGAAGGGCAGGCACGAACGTCACCGCCGTCACTTTCCGCACCGAACCGACCCGCTGACGAGTCCACTCGATCAGCTCATCCGCCTCGACCTCGGCGCCGTCGCGCAGTACGACAGCCGCGTGCGGTGTCTCGCCCCATTTGGGGTGCGCAGTGCCGACCACCGCGGCCTCCAGCACCGCGGGATGTTCGGCGAGGGCCTGCTCGAGTTCGATCGGCCAGATGTTGTAGCCGCCGGAGATTATGGTGTCCTCTTTACGGTCGGACAGGTAGAGGAAGCCGTCCTCCGATATCCAGCCCATATCTCTGGTGCGCAGGCCGCCACCCGGAGTGAGCCGTTCCGCGGTCGCCTCCGGGTTGCCCCAGATTTCCCGCATCCGGCCGGGTGTACGACCGACCACCTCCCCGATCTCGCCGACGGGAAGTTCGTTGCCGTCGTCGTCGACGATGACCACGTCCGAGTTGGGGGTCGGGCGACCCGCCGACCGAATCCACCGCCGCTGTTCCTCGGTGCCGTCGACGACGTGATGCTGCGGTGTCAGGACTGTCAGCGGTAAGGCTTCGCTCTGCCCGTAGATCTGATACATGATGTTGCCCCACAGCTTGATCGCTGCGGTCAGGGTGGCCGGGGTGGCCGGCGCTGTCCCGTAGAACACGGTACGCAGGCTGGACAGGTCGCGGTCGGCGGCTGCCGGATGATCGGTGATCATCTGGATCATCGTCGGCACCCCCATGGCCACGGTCACTCGTTCTTGTTCCACCAGGTCGAGGAACCGGCCGGGCTCGAAGGATGACATCGCCACGATGGCCGCACCCGCGGCGACCATCGGCCAGACGAACATGCCCGCCGCATGTGTCAACGGCGCGGGCGCCAGATAACGGTCCCGCTCGGTGAGGCGGGGGATGATCAACGCGATCTCGTTGCCCATATCCATCCAGCCCCGGACCGTGTGCAGGATGCCCTTGGATTTGCCGGTGGTGCCCGCGGAGAAACGGATGATGTGCGGATCGTCCTCGTACAGCATGACGTCGGGCGGCTCGGGCGAGGCGGCAGTGAGCGTGCGTTCGTAGTCGATCGCGGTATCGGGCGCTGCGCCGGTATCGTCGCCGATGACGAGAACCACGCGCAACGCGGACAATCGTGGCAGCACCGGCACCAGCGCGGCATAGTGTTTGCGCTGGACGATCAATGCTGTCGCGCCGACCAGATCGAGCAGATATTCGTGTTTGTCCGGGGTGTCGTGCGCGTATAACGGGCAGCGCACGAAACCACCGAGTGCGGTGCCGCCGATGTGTTCGAGTGTCTCGAATGAATTGTCGGCCAACAGCGCGACCCGGTCGCCCTGTTCGATGCCCGCGTCGATCAGGGCGTTGGCCAACCGGGCCGATCGTTCGAGCAACTCGGTGTAGGTCTGCCTGCGCCCATCGCAGACGTAGGCGGTGTTGCCGCCGAATAGACGTGCGCTCTTGCGCAGCAGGGTTGCCGGGTCCATAGCGTTTCTCCCTCGTGAACCGCCCGGATGCTAGAGCGACCGGGCAATGACTTCTTTCATGATTTCGTTTGTGCCGCCGTAGACGCGGGCGACCCGGTGATCGACCCACAGATGTGAGATCGGGAATTCGGACAGATAGCCGTAACCACCGTGCAGTTGCAGGCAGGAATCGAGTACGCGCATCGCGGTTTCGGTGGTCCACCATTTGACCATCGCCGCGGTCGCGGTATCCAGCTCGCCGTGCAGGTGCCGGTCGATGCAGTCGTCGACGAAAGCGCGAGCAACCGCGGTTTCAGTGGCGGCTTCGGCGAGGGCGAACTTGGTGTGCTGGAAGTCGAAAACGTGCTGTCCGAATGCGGGACGCGACTTGGTGTAGCGGATCGTCTGCTCGACAGCCGTTTCCATGGTGGCGACGGCGACAACACCAATGGTGAGCCGTTCCTGGGGCAGTTGCTGCATCAACTGGCGGAAGCCGTGTCCTGGTTCGCCGCCGAGGACTGCGGTACGCGGTACCCGGACACCGTCGAAGAACAGCTCCGACGCGTCTTGGCCCCGCTGCCCGATCTTGTCCAGGATGCGGCCCCGGCGGAAACCTGGACGGTCCGTTTCGACCAGGAGCAGGGAAATACCGCGCGAGCCGGCGTCCGGATCGGTTTTGGCTACAACGATCACCAGATCTGCGAACGAGCCGTTGGTGATGAAGGTTTTGGCGCCGTCGAGCACGTATTCGTCGCCGTCTATTCGTGCTCGGGTGCGGATACCTTGCAGATCGGAACCGGCGTCCGGCTCGGTCATCGCGATAGCGGCCACTGTTTCACCGCTGGCCATTTTCGGTAGCCAGTCCCGTTTCTGCTGTGCGGTGCCGTAGGCCAGTAGATAATGCGCGGCTACTACGCAGTGCACTCCGATGCCCCACGCGTTGTCACCCACGCGCGCCTGCTCCTCCAACAGCACCGCCTCGTGCGCGTAGGTCCCCCCGCCTCCGCCGTACTCTTCGGGGATGGACAGGCACAGCAGGCCGAGCTTGCCTGCCTTGTGCCAGACGTCGCGGTCGATATGGTGTTGCTCCCGCCAGCGCTGCTGGTGCGGTAACAATTCTTGGTCACAGAACTTGCGTGCGAGGTCACGGAATTCGGCCAGATCCTCGGTCGGCCATAGAGCTGCTCGCGTCATATCACACCACGAATCCGCCGCCGCAGAGCAGAGTCTGCCCACTGATGTAGTCCGATTCGGGAATGCAGAACAGGTATACGGCGCCGGCGGCTTCTTCCGGTGTGCCGCCGCGACCCAGGGGAATGCTGCGTTCCATCGTTGCCATCAGTTCCGGGTTGACCCCGACCTTGATCGTCCGGCCTTCGAGTTCGATCGAGCCGCCGGTATCGGCGGTGGCCTCGGTGAGCCGGGTGCGAATGAGGCCGAAGGCTACGGTGTTGACGGTGACGTTGTAGCGTCCCCATTCTTTGGCCAGCGTCTTGGTCAACCCGATCATTCCGGCTTTGGCCGCCGAGTAGTTGGCCTGGCCCGGGTTTCCGCCGGTCCCCGCCATCGAGGAAATATTCACCACTTTGCGGCACCGAACCGAACCGGTCTCACGTTCGCGTTTCGCGGCGCTCGCGAGTACCGGCTGCGCTGCGCGAAGGATTCGGAAGGGTGCTTTCAGGTGCACGTCGAGGATCGCGTCCCACTGTTCGTCGGTCATCTTCTGGACTACCGAATCCCAGGTGTAGCCGGCGTTGTTCACGATGATGTCGATACCGCCGTAGGTGTCCACGGCGGTGCCGACGAAGCGTTCCGGGAAGTCTGTGTCGACCACACTGCCGACGCAGGCCGTCGCCTGCCCGCCCGCCTGGGTGATCGACGCGACGGTTTCCTGCGCGGGTGCCGAGTCGAGATCGTTGACCACGACGCGGGCGCCGTCGGCGGCGAGCTTCTGGGCGATGGCCTTGCCGATGCCGCGACCAGAGCCGGTGACCAGCGCTGTCTTTCCGTTCAATTTTGCCATGGGGCAATGCCTTTCGCTGTTCAATCGATGGTGACGGTCGCGTTGCCGCGCAGCGTTTCGGTGCCGTCCGCGAGTGTTGCGGTCAGTTCCAGTACGGCCACGCGCTCGCCGTCGTGTTCCTCGATGGCGGTCACCCGCGCGGTGCAGGTCGGCGCGGCGTGTACCGGAGTGATTGCGGCAAAGCGCACCTGCATCGTGCGGATACGCTCCTGCGGCACCCGTTCGGTCAGCAGTCGGCCCAGGTAGGCCATGCTGAGCATTCCGTGGGTGAAGACATCGTCGTATCCGGCGGCTCTGGCCGCATCGGTGTCGATATGGATCGGATTGTGGTCGCCGGAAGCGCCGGCGAACAGTGCGAGAGTCGTCCTGGAGATCGGATCGACGTGCAGCGGCGGTAGTTCGTCGCCGAGTTCGAGTACCAGAGGTTTCATCGGGGCGTCTCCTCGTTTCGCACCACGACTACATCGCGCAGATCGGCGACGGGTTCATCGTTACGGGTGACCGCGGTGTGCCGCACAATGAACTGCAGTGTGCCGTTCTTCTTGGCGTAGATATCGCTGATGCGGCTCCGGGCGGTCAGATAGTCGTCGGCATAGACAAGCTGGTGATAGGTGAACTCCTGCTCGCCGTGTAGGACGCGGTCGAGTGCAACCCCCAGTTCGTTCAGCCAGTCGAAGGGTTCCGCTCGTTCGTGGTGCAGCGCGCACAGGAACGTCGGCGGCGCCGGCAGATCCGGATGCCCGGCCGCCGCCGCCGCGGCGATGTCGAAGTAGATCGGATCGCGCTGACCGGTTGCTTCGGCGAAGAGCCGTAACCTGCCCCGTTCCACCAGCATGGTGCTCGGTGGCAGCTCGGTGCCGATGGCGGCGGGATCGATCATCATCAGCGCACCGTCCGGTACAGCGTCACCACACAGGCGCCGCCGAGCCCGATGTTGTGCTGTAGTGCGAGGTTCGCTCGCTCGACCTGACGCGCACCGGCCTGGCCGCGCAGCTGCCACACCAGTTCGGCGCATTGGGCCAATCCGGTCGCTCCCAGCGGATGGCCTTTGGCCAGCAATCCGCCCGATGGGTTCACCACCGTCTGACCGCCGAAGGTGTTGTCGCCGTCGCGGACGAACTTTTCCGCGGTGCCGGTCGGTGTGAGTCCGAGTGCCTCATAACTGATCAGCTCGTTCGGGGTGAAGCAGTCGTGTAATTCGACCACCGGGATATCGGTCGGTTCGACCCCCGAGGCGGCGTAGACCTCGGCCGCAGCGCGTGCGGTCATGTCGTAGCCGACCAGATTGATCGGGTCCGGCGGGTCGAAGCTGATCGGCTGGTCGGTGGTCATCGACTGCGCGGCGATCTCCACCGGAGCGTTCAGTCCGTGTCGATCGGCGAACTCCGGGCTACAGATGATCGCGGCGGCGGCCCCGCAGGTGGGCGGGCAGCATTGCAGCCGGGTGAGCGTGCCGAACACGGTGGGCGAGTCGAGTACTTCGCGCACGGTCAGCGGGTCTCGGAACACGGCGTTGGGGTTGTGTGCAGCATGCGCTCGCGCCTTGACAGTGATGCTCGCGAAGGTTTCCGGCTCGGTGCCGTATCGCTCGGCGTAGGCCATGCCTGCGCCCCCGAAGAACCGCGCGGCCATCGGCACGTCCTCGGGGATGCCGCCGATCTGTAGCGCGGTGTCGTCGAACCGCTGAAACGGGGTGGGCCGGTCGTCCCAGTGCGCGACCAGTGCGCCGGGGCGCATCTGCTCGAAACCGACCGCCAGTACGCACTCCGCGGCGCCGTACTCGACGGCCTGACGGGCGGCCCACAGCGCGGACGATCCGGTCGAGCAGTTGTTGTTCACGTTCACCACCGGGACACCGGGCAGTCCGACCCGGTACACCGCGTTTTGTCCTGATGTCGAGTCTCCATACACATAGCCCGCGAAGATCTGCTGGACGTCGCCGAGTTCCACGCCGGCGTCGGCCAAAGCGGCGCGGATGGCTTCTTCGGCCATCGCATCGTAAGTTCGAGCTCTACGTGGTGTTTCGAAGGGGCACATCCCTACGCCCAGCACTCTTGCTCCGGTGTTTCCGCTAGCCATGCACATCCTCCATACTCTGGCCTAAAATTTGAGACTTGTCTCACGCGCCTATTTGAGATTCACTTAATGTAGCTGGACGAGATGCTAGTGCCAAGAGTTGGATGGAAAGAAGGTCGAAATGACAGCGCAGTCGGCAACCGTGATCCTGGACGGCTTTCAGTACCTGGAGGGGGCGCGCTGGCACCGTGGCGAGCTGTGGTGTTCCGATATTCCGAAAGGCAAGGTGCACCGGATTCGGCCGGATGCGGGCGAGGTGCAGGTGGCCGCCGAAGTGCAGGCCAAGCCTTCCGGGCTGGGTTTCGCACCCGACGGCACGGTGCTCGTGGTGACCCAGGAGGACTCCGCGCTGCGCCGCATCACAGCCGACGGTGGTACGGAGATCGTGGCGGCACTCGGCGATGTCGCGATGGGCGCCAACGATATGTGGGTGGACGCCGACGGGCGCGCCTACATCACCCAGATCGGCTACGACCTGTTCAACGGCGGTGAGGCGCAGGGACGGCCGATGATCGTGGTCAGCCCGGCGGGGGAGGTGGCGACCTACGGTACGGGGCTGGTGTGCCCCAATGGTGTCGGCCTCAGTCCGGACGGCAAGACGCTGTACGTGGCCGAGACCTTCAATTTCCGGCTGACCGCCTTCGATGTGGACGATACGGGCGCGCTGTCCGGCCAGCGTGTGCTCAAACAGTTCGACAGCCTGGAAAACGACGCCGTCGACGGCCTCTGCGTGGATTCCGCCGGCGGCATCTGGGTGACCTGCCCCTTCAGTAGCGAGGTACGCCGGCTCACCCCGGACGGGACGGTCACCGATACGGTCCGTACCGCGACACCCGGACATTTCGTGGTTTCCGTTGCCCTCGGTGGCGCTGATCTGCGGACACTGTACATGTGCACTGCGGAGACCGATCTGGAACGGATGTCCAACAACTTCGAGGGCACAGCGAGGATCGAGGCTGCGACCGTCGAAGTGCCCGGAATGGGCTGAGCCGGCGTTCGGGCCTACAGCACGATGACGCTCTTGCCGCGGGTGTGGCCTTTCTGGCTGGCGGCGAAGGCGTCGGGGACTTCGTCGAGGCCGAAGGTGGCGGAGATGGGGACGGTGAGGTCGCCTTTGGCTGCGAGGTCGGCGAGGCGTTGGGTTTGAGTGCCGTCGGGGCGGACCCAGATGATGTGGCCGCCGTGTTCGGCGACAGTGTTGTCGACAGTTGAGGCGTGCCTGCCGCCTTCGGCGAGCACCCGCAGGGTGGTGTCGAGCTGGCCGCCGACGAAATCGGCGACCGCGTCAACCCCGTTCGGGGCGAGCTCGCGGACACGGTCGGCGAGTCCGTCGCCGTACTCGACGGGTTCGGCTCCGAGTTCGCGGAGGAAATCGTGGTTTCGTGGTGAGGCGGTACCCAATACCCGAGCGCCACTGGCCTTGGCGATCTGCACGCCGAGGCTGCCGACGCCACCCGCTGCGGCATGGATGAGGACGGTATCGCCGGAGGACACCTCGAGAGCGTCGAGGGTGCGCAAGGCGGTCCCGCCCGCCAGCGGGAGCGCGCCTGCCTGCTCCCAGGGCAGGTCGGCAGGTTTGCGGGCCACATGTGCGGCGGAGACGGCGACCAGTTCGGCGAAGGTGCCCTCGTGCAGCACGTCTTTGCGGGCATACGCGAGCACCTCGTCGCCCACCACGAACTCTGGCGTGTCGACACCGGTGTCGACCACCGCTCCGGCGACATCCCAGCCGGGGATCACCGGGAACACCGCGTCGAGCAAGCTGTCCAGACCGCCCGACATCACCTTCCAGTCCACCGGGTTCACCCCTGCGGCGCGCACTTCGATCAGCACCGAACCGGGGAAGACCTTGGGGGTCGGCAGGTTGCGGACCTGCACGTCGGCGAGGTCGGTCGTGTACCGATCGTAGGTGGCTGCGCGCATCGCTGGTCTTGTCCTCTCGGTTGCCGTCGTTGTCGGATGCAACAGGCATACCCAGCAGGTATTCCGTCAGACGGGCCGCGTTGGTAGTACCGAGAGGCCAGGCATTCAGCGGGCACCTGCCTCACTTGGCTGCGCTCGTGGCGGCTGCCGTCGCCTGGTGTGGCTTCGTCGCGGCATGCGTTCTTGCCGGAGGGTATGCGGCGCTTGCCGGAGGCTATGCGCGACCTAACCGTGCGAGTGCCTTCGCAACCCAGCCTTATCCCGTGACAGTGCCGGAGCCCGATTGTACCGAGCGAAGGAGCCGGGCAGCGTGCAGTAACAATCCCAGGCCGGGTGGGTTCTGACCTGGGTGCGGGGAGCGGGTAGGGGCCCACCGAGGCCGGGCTTCGTTGACCGGGCTCGATGAGCTCTTCCGCTCAGCCTGCGGCGGTTGCGCGCAGGCCGGTGCGGTCGATGATGCGGGACAGTTCGTTGTTGAACCGGTCCGCGGCTTCGATATTCGACAGGTGACCGGTCGGCCAGACCTGATAGTCGGCCAGATGTCCGGTGCTGTCGAGTGTGTCGGCGACGATGCGCGACATCCGTTCGGGCAGCAGTTTGTCGTAGTGTCCAGCGATGACTGTAGTGGGGACGGTCAGATGCCGGGCGGCGTCGCCGAGTTCCAGATCGGCGAGGACGGCAGCGTGCCTGCCACGCGACAGGGGGCGGCAGGAGCGCACGATGCCGAGCGCGAAGTCGACCTGATCGTCGGTGACGTCGGGGCTCATGATCCTGGTCTTGATCAGGGTTCGCAGCGCCCAGCCGCCGGGAATCGGCAGTGGGGAGGTCAGCAGCGATTCGGCGACGAATATCGGCATGCGCAGGTCGCTGCCGAGGAAGGTGATCGGGCGGTTTCCGACGGTGAGCGGTTTGTTGAACAGGGGGAGCAGGTCGGTGTCGTACCTGATATTGCCCGAGGTGGTGTTGACCAGCATCGTTGCCAGGGCGCGGCGGGTGACCTGCTGCGGGTGGCGGGCCGCCCATGCCTGCAGGGTGATACCGCCCATGCTGTGTCCGACCAGTACTGCACGCCGACCGGGGCGCAGGGTGGCGTCGAGGACGGCGGACAGGTCGTCGGCCAGGGTCTGCGCACTCGGAGGGATACGGCCGAGGGTGCTCTCACCGTGGCCACGCTGGTCGTAACAGACCACGCGGTATTTGTCGGCGAACGCGTGGATCTGCGGGTGCCAGTACTCGATACTGCAGCTCCAGCCGTGGATCAGCACGATGACGTCGCCGTCGGTGGGGCCGTAAGCGTGGACGCGCAGCCGCGCACCGTCGACCGTGGTCACCCGCAGCACGTCGTGCCGAGCGTTCGGTGCGTTCAAGGTAGCTGTCGCGTAAGTGCGGGAACGCAGCCCTGCGCGGTAGGAAGCGGTCAGGGTTCCGTCGTACAACCCGGCCAGCGCCCGCATCGAATTCACCAGCATCAGGGCACTCCTTTGTGTCTGACGTCACGGTAGCCCGCAAGCTCGAGTGCTTGCAAGTGCAAGCGCTCACGCTCCGGAAAAGATCAAGCGCTCCCGTGTGTTACACCGAATGTCGCTCCGGTGAGTGGTGCTGTTAACTGTAAATTTCCCATCTGCGTCGAATTTATGTCACTGATCATGCGACCAGTTGTGTATTGGACGAGACCGTGCCGAATCGGCACGCCGCACCCCTCTGCGGGGTGCCGTAGCAGCTGCGGGACCGCGCCGCGCTGCGAGCGAAACGGTCGGCGGTGGCGTGCGAAAGTGAGGCGCGGCTACCGTTGACAATTGTGGGAAGCACGGACATGCCGTCGGAACAATCGACGCGAACGGTCCCGCCGAGCGCAGCGGCAGGCCTGCTGGAGCAACAGGGGGCCGCCGAGGGCGATACGCCGTCCGGTTCTCGACGTGGCCGCTGGCGCGCCATGGCGCTGCCGGTGACAGCCGGATGCGTCGGGATCGCCGCAGTGGCCCTGCTGCATGTGCGTGACCCGCATATCGAGGGGTCGTATGGCGTGTGCCCGTCGTATGCCCTGCTGGGCGTGTACTGCCCCGGCTGCGGCGGTATGCGCGCGGTGCACAACCTCACCGACGGCCGGATTCTGGACTCACTGCACAGCAATCTGATCGCCTTGCCGCTGCTCATCGCATTCGCACTGTGGGTGGTCGATTGGGCGGTGCGTTCCTGGCGGGGACAGCCGATGCGGCAGCTATCGATCAGCTGGTTCACCATGTGGACGCTGCTGGTCGCGCTCGCCGGATACACGGTGCTGCGCAACACGCCGTGGGGCACCTGGCTGACACCGGTCTGAGAACGGAGCAAGGTCGCAGGATGAGCGATGGACTGAAGGCGCGGATCCGGGCGAAGCTGCTGCGGCAACTCGCTGAAGACGGCCCGGTCGAGGCCGAAACCGATGATCCGCGGTTGATCTCGGTGGAAGCCGACCTGGAACTACTCGACCGAGTCACCGACGACGACCCCCTGGTCGAACAACTCGCCGCCCGCTACCTGGTCTTCTGACCGGCTCGAGCAGGTGGCAGCGGGGGCAGCGGTTCGGCGAGCAGCCAGCGGTCCCACAGGGTGCGCAGCGGGGACGAACTGTAGTGCCCGGCCAGATCGGTGAACTCCTCGGTGCTCACCGACGCATGCCGGTAGCGGTGCGTCCACTCCCGCAGCAGTTCGAAGAACGCCGTGTCGCCCAGTTCCAGCCGCAAGGCGTGCAAGGTGAGCGCGCCGCGTTTGTACACCCGGTCGTCGAACATGCGCTGCGGGCCCGGATCACCGACGATGATGTCCTGCGGTTCCCTGGACAGATTCTGCAGGGCCGTGCGGGCCAGTTGATCGGCGGTCGGCCCGCCGCCCGCCTCCGACCAGATCCATTCCGCGTAGCAGGCGAAACCCTCATGCAGCCAGATATCGCGCCATTGCCGGATGGTCAAGCTGTTGCCGAACCACTGATGCGCGAGCTCATGCGCGACCAGCCGTTCCGCGCCGCGGCGGCCATCGCAGTGGTTGGCGCCGAAAATCGACATGCCCTGCGCTTCGATCGGAATCTCCAGCTCGTCGTCGGTGACGACAACGGTGTAGCTGGGGAACGGGTACGGGCCGAACAGGTCGCTGAACACCCGCATCATCTGCGGCTGCCTGCCGAAATCGTGGTCGAAGGCGGCGCGCAGCCGCGGCGGCAGTACCGCCCGCATCGGCACCGAGCTATCTGCGCCGACGAGATCGTAGCGGCGATACGGGCCGATCTGGATCGTTGCCAGATAACTCGCCATCGGCTCGGGCTGCTCATACACCCAGGTGGTCTGGCTGGCTTTGGTTCGCTTGGCGACCAGGGTGCCGTTGGCCAGCGCATAGTAGGGGGTGTCGGTGGTGATCGCGATCCGGTAGCTGGCTTTGGAACTCGGGTGGTCGTCGCAGGGGAACCAGGAGGCTGCCCCGTTGGGTTGGCCGGCCACCAGCGAACCCTCGGTGAGTTCTTCCCAGCCGACCTCACCCCACTGACCACGCACTGGTTCCGGCCTGCCCGCGTACTGCACCACGACCGCGAGCGCCCCGCCCGCCGGTATCCGCTGGCGGGCGGTGATCACCAATTTCCCGTGCTGATGCGTGTACTTGGCCGGTTTCGCTCCGTTCACCAGCACTTTCGACACCGACATCGACTGGGCGATATCGAATGCGAAACGTGGCTGTTCGGCGGTGGTGACGGCGGTTATCGAGGCGCGGCCGGTGAGCCGGTTGCTCGACACCCGGTAGCCGAGTTCGAGTTCGTACCGCGAGACCCGGTAGCCCCGGTTCCCGTTCTGCGGCAGATATTCGTCGATGGGGGCGTCGTGGAACTTGCCGCCCATCAGCCGCCTGCTCCCGGGCCGCCGGGCGGTTCGGACCATGGTGCGATGGGGTTCCCCCACCAGTGGGTCGACGGCGGCACGCTGTCACCGCGCATCACCAGCGAAGCCGGGCCGACGGTGGCGCCCGCGCCGACAGTAGCGGCGGGCAGTGCCACGCAATGCGGTCCGAGGGTGGCGCCCGGCTCCAGGGTGACAGTGTCCATGGCCATGATCCGATCGTGGAACAGGTGGGTCTGCACCACGCAGCCGCGCTCCACGGTCGCGCCATCACCCAGAGTCACCAAATCCGCCTCCGGTAGCCAGTAGGACTCGCACCATACCCCGCGCCCGATCTTCGCACCGAGGGCTCGCAACCACAGATTCAGCACCGGAGTTCCGGTCGCGGCACGCGCGAACCACGGTGCGGCGACGCTTTCGACGAAGGTATCGGAGACTTCGTTACGCCACACGAACGAACTCCACAGCGGATGCTCCTCGGCCCGGATCCGACCGACCAACAGCCATTTCGCCGCTACCGCGCTCGCGCAGGCCAGCGCACCCGCCGCGATCAGCACCACCCCGGACAGCAGCGCCGCGGCAACATAGCCCGCCGTCGCCGCCAGCCAAGCCAGGCCGAACAGCACACCGAGCCCGATAGCGAAGGTCACCAGCACCGGGAACAACCGGCAGGTTTCGAACGCGCCGCGGAACACCCGCAGCCGCAGCGGCGGATCGAAGGTGCGTTCGGTGTCGGCGTTCCCGGCGGCGCGACGCAGCCGCACCGGCGGGCTGCCCAGCCACGACGAACCTGCCTTCGCCTTCGTCGGCGCCGCCGACAGCACCGCGACCAGCCCGTTCTTCGGCACCCGGCGTCCGGGCGCGGTCATCCCGGAATTACCGAGGAAGGCACGTTTACCGACCTTGGCGGCGCCGATGCGCAGCCAGCCGCCGCCGAGCTCATAGCCGGCGATCATTGTGTCGTCGGCGAGAAAAGCGCCGTCGGCGACAGTGGTGAACTTCGGCAGCAGCAGCACCGTGGACACCTCAACCCGTTTACCGACCTTCGCGCCGAGCAGCCGCAACCACACCGGCGTGATCAGGGCGGCATACAGGGGGAACAGGAATGTTCGCGCCGAATCCAGCAGCCGTTCGGTTGCCCACACCTGCCAGCCGACCCGACTGCGCACCGGGTGGTAGCCCTCGGTCAGGCCGATACTCAGCAGCCGCACCGCGAGCACCGTCGCTGCCGCGTACACGACCAGGCTCAACAGGGTCGCGACCGGAAGCCAGCCGATCGTGGGCGCGATCGCGGCCGCGAGCGTTGCGGCATCCCGCGCGGCCCACGCCAGCAGCACCCCACCGGCAGCCAACCCGGCGATCGGCATGGCGGCCAGCACCAGCGAGCTGATCCCGAACACCGCCACCCAGTGCCGGGCGCGGCGCGGCGCGTGATCGGGCCAGCGGTGCCTGGCCTTACCGACCTTCACCGCGGGGGAACCCGCCCACGCCTGCCCCGCCTTGACCTTCCCCGAAACCGCCGAACCCGCCGCGACCTCAGCGTTGCGCCCGACCTTGGTACCGGGCAGCAGGATCGAGCGGGCGCCGATCACTGCGCCGTCACCGATCGCTACCGGCCCGATATGGACGGTGTCGCCGTCGATCCAGTACGCGGACAGATCGACCTCGGGTTCGATACTGCATCCGTCGCCGAGTTCGAGCATGCCGGTGACCGGGGGCAGGGTGTGCAGGTCGACGCCCCTGCCGACCTTCGCGCCCAACGCCCGCGCGAACGGAACCATCCACGGCGCACCCGAAAGGTTTTCGGCCCCGCTCGCCTCGGACAACCGCACCGCCGCCCACAGCCGCAGATGCACCGAACCGCCGCGCGGGTAGATGCCGGGCGTGACGCCGCGCAGCAGCAGCCGCGCGCCCACCACACAGATGGCCATCCGGCCGAGCGGGGTGATGAACACCCCGAACAACAGCAGCGTCCACCACCACGAGAGCCGAGGCAGCCAGGGGAGTGCACCGAACCAGCCCGCGATATTGCTCGCCACGGCCAGCCAGGTCACCCACTGCATGCCGGTCAGGGTGGTGAGCGGGACAGTGGCCAGCACTTGCGCCCACTGCGCGGAGCGCGGTGTCGGACGGACCTCGCGGGTGCGGGCCGCGGCAGCCGGGGCGCTCTGCTCCAGCAGTTCCACCAGCGCGCCGAGGCGTGGATGGTCGTACAGGTCGGCAACGGTGGTCTGCGGATACCGCGACCGCAGTGCGGCGACAAGCTGTGCCGCCGACAGCGACCCGCCGCCCAGTGCGAAGAAATCCGCGTCTGCGCCGCTGACCTGGGCACCGAGCACCTCGGTCCACAAATGCGCCACCCAGGCGGCGGTGCCGGTGAGACCGTGCTCGGGTTCGGTGTCGGCGCCCGGCAGCGGCCAGGGCAGCGCATTACGGTCGACCTTGCCGGAGGTGCGGGTCGGTAGTTCCGGCACCGTGACCAGGCGCGGGACCAGCGGGGCCGGGAGTTGTCCTGCCAGCAGGGCGCGGGCGGCGGCGAGATCGTAATCGGGTGCGGTTCCGGTCAGGTAGCCGATGAGCACCGGGTTGCCCGCCGCGGTCGTCCGCACCGCGGCGGCGGCTCCGCTCACCCCGGGCAGATGCTGCAGCGCGTTGTCGAGTTCGCCGAGTTCGATACGGCGGCCGCCGATCTTCACCTGGTCGTCGGCCCGGCCGAGGAACACCAGCCCGGCGCTGTCGTTGCGGACCAGATCACCGCTGCGGTAGGCGCGTTCCCAGCCGAGCGACGCCAGCGGCGCATACTTTTCGGCATCCTTGGCGGGGTCCAGATAGCGGGCCAAGCCGACGCCGCCGATGACGAGTTCCCCGGTTTCGCCCTCGCCCACCGGGTTTCCGGCCGGGTCGATCACCGCCAGATCCCAGCCGTCCAGCGGTAGCCCGATACGCACCGGAGCGGAACCGTCCAGCAGCGCCGCGCAGGCGACGACGGTAGTTTCGGTGGGTCCGTAGGTGTTCCATAGTTCGCGGTCGCCGTCCTCGTCACCAGCGAGCCGTTCGGCCAGCTCCGGCGGGACGGCCTCGCCGCCGAAGATGAGCAACCGCACCGGTTCCAGCGCTTCGGCGGGCCAGGTCGCGGCCAGTGTCGGCACCGTGGACACCACGGTGATCTCGTGCCGCACCAGCCACGGCCCCAGATCCGCCCCGGTGCGCACCAAGGCGCGGGGAGCCGGGACCAGGCAGGCGCCGTTGCGCCAGGCCAGCCACATCTCTTCGCAGGAGGCGTCGAACGCGACCGACAGCCCGGCCAGTACCCGGTCGCCCGGGCCGATCGGTGCGTCGCGCAGGAACAGCCGCGCCTCGGCGTCCACCCAGGCGGCGGCGTTGCGGTGGGTGACCGCAACCCCCTTCGGGGTGCCGGTGGAGCCGGAGGTGAAGATGATCCAGGCATCGTCGGCGGGACCAGGCAGCGCCGCTCGCTCATCGGTTACCCGCTGCTGCTTCCTGGTGGAATCGGCCGCGAATTCGCCGACCTCCGTCGAACCAGCCTCCGCGCAAGGCGTAACCCTGGCCTCGCCCGATGTCGTGTCTGGTGCCGATGCCACCGACGCATCCGGCGGCGCCGTGGCGGAGTCGGCGATACCGGTATCCTCTGAAGGCTTTTCGGCCCCGGCATCTTTCGGCGTTGTGCCCGTCGGCGGCACGGAGCCGACCGGAACGACCGTTGTCTCGATACCGGCGGCGGTGACGACCGCGCTGACCCGTGCCTCACCGAAAACCAGACGGGCACGTTCCTCGGGATCGTCGGCATCGACCGGGACGTAGGCTGCGCCGGCGTGCAGGACAGCAAGGATCGCGATGTAGAGCTCCCGCGAGCCGGACGGCATCCGGATACCTACCCGGTCGCCGCGGCGCACGCCCGCCGCGACCAGTCGACCCACGACAGAATCGATCTCTTCCAGCAGTTCGGCGTAGGTGAGCGCAACCTCGCCGTCGTCGATCGCGGGTGCCTCGGAGTGGGTGCGGGCCGTTTCGGCGAAAATATCGACCAGGGTGCGGGCCGGTGGAGCCGATGCTGCGCGCCGTAACGGATCCGGTAACCGTTCCTCGGCCACGCCGGGCTCCGGCGCGTCGATCTGCGGCTGGAGTATCACGTCCGGCCCACCTTCCATCCCTCAGCAGTACGGGCTCGGTTGTTTCACGGCAGGGTTACCAGTGGGCAAACACCCACCTGATCGGTCGTCAACGCTACCCGCGCCGGAGAACGACGCCTGCCTGCGCCAAGGGATTTCGTGAGCGTGCTAACAGTCTTCGACCTGGGGAAATGTCGACCATTGTCCCGTTTATCCACAAGCTGAGAACCAAGAGTTACCGGGCGAACCCGACCAGCACCCGCAACTGATGTAGGCGGCTGGCCACACCGTGGCCCCTGCAGACGGTAGTGCGCTGTACGGATGTGGAAGATGTGGTCGAACACCAAGTTGCGCGGGTTTCACGGCCGGGATACCGCAGAGCCGGTCGACCCCTCGTCCCACCACGGCCTGACAGGGCGAACCGGAGCGGTTGTGCGTAGCCCCGGACTACACGGGTTGCCTTCGCAACTCACGATCGCGAACGGATCAACCGGGGTTCTCCGACAGCGGCGTCGGACGGTGGTAGCGGCCGTTGTAGTACAGCAGCGGGGCGGCGGCGGGGGATTCGTCGGTGTTGTCGTGGACGCGGGTGACGCGACCGACGACGAAGGTGTGGTCGCCGATCGGGATCAGCTGTTCCACGGTGGTGCGCAACCAGATGGGGGTGCCGTGCAGGACCGGTTCGCCGGTGTCCAGCGTCGTCCACAGCGAGCGGTCGGTGAAGCGTTCCTCGGCGGTGCGGGCGAAACGCTGTGCGATATGGCGTTGATGTTCGCCGAGGAAATGGATGACGGCCGAGTTCGCGGCGGTCATCGCAGTCAGGCTCGACGAGGTGTGCGCGATATTGAACGACACAAGCGGCGGCTCCAACGACAGCGAGGCGAACGAGGTCGCCGTGAAACCGACCGGACCGTTCGCCGAACCCAGCGTCACCACGGTGACACCGGACGGATAGTGCCGCATCGACGCGCGGTACTGATCGGCGGTGATACCGCTGAGATCGTCGGGGATGCGGAGTTCGGAGTCGGGCAGTGGAGCGTCGGTCACATCACGACGCTACCGTCCGCGGCAAGCGCAGTGCTCGGCTTCAATCGGCTTCAATCGACGTCGACCGCCAGACCCGCGGTGATCCGCAGCAGCTCCCGGTACGAGGTGCGGAACATGGTGTCCGGGTGCCCGGCGGTGGCCCACAGCTCCCGGTGCCGCGACAGCGCCGTGTCCACCCAGGTGGGCAGATTCGCCGGATGCCCGACCGGTGCGATGCCGTCGATCTCCTGACCGGTCATCTGTACCGCCAGTTCGGCGGAGGCCGGAACGAGCACACCGTCCAGGCGTTGCCCGGTGCGTCGCAGATCGACCTGGTGTGCGGCGGAGACCAGCAGCAGCACCGGATCGTCGTCGAGCAGGAAGACCAGCGATTTCGTGATCGCGCCGATATCGACGCCGAGCACTCGGGCGGCGTCGTCGGTGGTGGCTGCCGGTTCCGGCTGGGTGAGGATGACGCCGTGGTGGCCCCGGGCGATCAACGTGTCGGAGACCCGGCAGGAGGCTGGGGGAAGCGACCTGCGCATATTCTCAGGGTAAAGCCGGTACCGCCGCTGTGTCCGGCGAAGAAACCACCTCGATACCCTGGCCGGATGACTGATTGGCAGGCTTTCACCGTCCACACCGCGGACCACGTCGCGCAGGTGACGTTGACCGGCCCCGGCAAGGGCAATGCGATGGGCCCGGATTTCTGGCGGGAACTTCCGCAGATCTTCGGTGAGCTCGACGCCGACCCGCAGGTGCGTGCCATCGTGCTGACCGGTTCCGGGAAGCATTTCTCCTACGGCCTCGACCTGCCCGCCATGAGCGGGACATTCGGGCCGCTGATGGCGGATCGGGCGCTGGCCGCGCCGCGCACCGACTTCCTGCACGAGATCCGCCGGATGCAGGATTCGGTGACCGCGGTCGCCGACTGCCGCAAACCGGTGATCGCGGCCGTATCGGGCTGGTGCATCGGCGGAGGGCTCGACCTGATCGCCGCGGTCGATATTCGCTACGCGAGCCAGGACGCGAAGTTCAGCCTGCGTGAGGCGAAGGTGGCCATTGTCGCCGATATCGGTTCGCTGCACCGGCTGCCCGGCATCATCGGCGAGGGCCACCTGCGCGAACTGGCCTACACCGGCAAGGACATCGATGCCGGGCGCGCCGAGAAGATCGGCCTGGTCAACGACGTGTTCCCCGATCAGCAGGCCGCACTGGACGCCGCGCACGCCACCGCCCGCGAGATCGCGGCCAACCCGCCGCTGGTGGTGCAGGGCGTCAAGGACGTGCTCGACCACAGGAACGCGGCCGCCGTCGCCGACGGCTTGCGCTACGTCTCGGCGTGGAACGCGGCGTTCCTGCCGTCGGAGGACCTGACCGAGGCCATCCAGGCGGTGTTCGAGAAGCGCGCCCCTGAGTTCAAGGGCCGCTGAGCTGTTCATAGGCCGCTGAGCCTGATCCGGCGAGCGGCGCGCGCACCGCCGCTCGCCGGATGCGCGTCAGTGCGCGCCCTTGTCCTTCAGCCGCTGGAACGAGGCCTGGACCTCGGCCTCGGCCGCGGCGCGGTCGACCCACTCCGAGCCCTTGACGTATTTGCCGGGCTCGAGGTCCTTGTAGCGCTCGAAGAAATGTTTGATCGCGGCCAGCTCGAACTCCGGGACGTCTTTGAGGTCCTGGATGTGATCCCAGCGCGGATCGTCCGCCGGGACGCACAGGATCTTGTCGTCGCCGCCTGCCTCGTCGGTCATCTTGTACATGGCGACCGGCCTGGCCTCCACGATCACACCGGGGAACACCGACTCGGGCAGCAGGACCAGCGCGTCCAGCGGGTCACCATCCTCGCCCAGGGTGTTTTCGATGAAGCCGTAGTCGGCCGGGTAGCCCATGGAGGTGAACAGGAACCGATCGAGCCGGACCCGGCCGGTCTCGTGATCGACCTCGTACTTGTTGCGGGAACCTTTGGGGATCTCGATGGTGACGTCGAACTCCACGCCATCTCCTTTTCCGATGCATCAAACGGTCGGCGAGCGGGCGGTGGCCGACTCACCAGGTTGTTCGGGGGAACGGTAGCGGAACGAGGATAGTGTTGTCGGCGGCCGGATGGGTTTTCCGGTTGGCTCATGGGTGCGGCAAGCGGCGTTAGGGAGACGACGGGCAACGTGGTTGGTCAGGGCGGTAGGAACATCGGTGGTTTAGCCGCGCGACGACGCCGCAGAACGTGGATCGGGCTGATCACCGGTCTTGTGGTGCTGGTCGCCGCGGCGACCGTGCTCGCGGTGACAGTGCAACCGTGGACGGCGGAGTTCCGTCACGGCGGTCTGACGATCGCCGACCCGCCCGCGCCGGTGCGGCCGTTCCCGCAAGTCGAGCCCGCACCGGAGGACGCGCCCGCGCCGAGCTCATCGGGTCTGGCCGCCGCATTGGCGCCGGTGGTGGCGAATCCGGATCTGGGCGGATTCAGCGGTTCGGTCACCGACGCCGCAACCGGGACGGTGCTGTGGAGCGCGGACGCGGACAAACCGGCCACACCGTCGTCCACGGTAAAGATCCTGACCTCGGCGGCCGCACTGCTCGTGCTGGCGCCCGACCATCGGGTACGGACCCGAGTGGTGGCGGGGGCGGCGCCGAACGAGATCGTGCTGGTCGGCGAGGGCGACCCGACACTGACCGCGCAGCCGGACGGCAAGGGCTACTACCCGAACGGGCCCCGGCTGTCGGATCTGGCCGACCAGGTCCGGGCCTCGGGCGTGCGGGCGGACACCATTGTGGTGGACACCTCCGCCTACACCGGGCCGACCATGGCGAAAGGTTGGGAGCCGATCGATATCCCCGGCGGTTCGATCGCCCCGATCGAACCGGTGATGCTCGACGGCGGCCGGTTGGACCCGCTCGTCGAGTATTCGCCGCGTTCCAGCACACCCGCCCTGGATGTGGGCAGGCGGCTGGCCGTCGAACTGGGTATGGACCCGGCCAAGGTCCGGGCGGGCACGGCCAGGCCGGGAGCCGAAGAGTTGGCGAGCGTACAGTCCGCGCCGCTGCGCGACCTGCTTCGCGACTTGATGATCCACTCCGACAATGTGCTCGCCGAAACCATCGGCCGCGAGATCGCCGAAGCCACCGGAAAGCCCGCATCGTTCGACGGCGCGGCGGCCGCGATAACCGCGACGCTGGCGGGGGCCGGATTCGATATCCGCGGTGTGACCATGCACGACACCAGCGGTCTGTCCACCGACGACCGGGTCCCGGCCCGGGTACTGGACGAAATCCTGGCGGCGGCCGCCGCCGGCGGCGATGACGACGAGGAAAAGCCACCGCTGCCGAGGCAGCCGCGGCTCCACCCGGGAGCCGGGCTGCCCTCGCTGCCCGCCGACAGCGGCAATAACGGCGACAACGGCGACGACCTGTCCGCCACGCTCGCCCCGATTCTGGATTACCTGCCCGTCGCGGGCGGGACCGGCTCGCTGACCAGCCGTTTCGTCACCGAGCACCGGGCCGGTGCGGGATGGGTGCGGGCCAAGACCGGAACTTTGTCGGTAGCCAGCACGTTGGCCGGTTATGTACTGGACAGCGATGGGCGGGTGCTCACCTTCGCGTTGATGTCGAGCGATCGGCCACCGGAGGTCAGCAGGCCCGCCCTGGACACGATCGCGGCCACGCTACGCAACTGCGGATGCTCCTGATGGGCATCCGGTACCCGCGAGGGTTGGAGCCCCCTCCCGTCAGGGAGGGGAGAAGGTCAAGGGTGGAAGGCTTATGACTCGACGAACCAAGGAGACTCGACGAAGCCAGGACTCGAGCGACCTCGACAGAGGCAAACCAGCCACCGAGGGTGCCGAGACGAAACACCGCCCGCTTTCGGCTGCGGTGGACTGGAAGCTAGCGGCGCGCACCGGTGCAACGCTGGTCCCTTCCGGTCCCCGCGCAGGCAGAGCCGCCGCAGAGCAAATCGTCACCGAACTCGCCACCGCATCGAGGCGCGCGGAGGAACCCGTTCGCGCCGTGACCGGGCTGCTCGACGACCAGCCGGTGCCCGCGGCTCGGATCGTGGACCGTCCCGGCTGGATCGACGCGGCCGCAGGCTCGATGTCTCAGCTCACCGGTACCGGCATCGAAGGCGAAGAGCGCGGACGGCTGACCGGTAAACCGGCCGGTGTGCAGGCCGGGGCGATGCTCGCTTTCTTATCCACCGCGATTCTGGGCCAATACGACCCGTTCACCGGTCCCGACGGGACGCTGCTGCTGGTGGCGCCGAACATTATGGGGGTGGAGCGAGCGCTCGGTGTTTCGCCCGCCGATTTCCGGTTCTGGGTCTGTTTGCACGAGGTCACCCACCGGGTGCAGTTCTCCTCGGCGCCATGGCTGTCGGAATATATGCGCAGCAATGTCGATGTACTCGGTGAAATCGGTGACGAGCCGATAACCGAGATGCTGTCCCGGCTGCTCGGCGAGGTCAAGGAACGCAGGCGCGGCACCGCCGCCGACGACCCGGCCGCGCGCGGCGTACTCGGTCTGCTGCGCGCCACCCAGCCCCCACCGCAACGCGAGGCGCTGGACCGGCTGCTGATGCTCGGCACCTTGCTGGAAGGCCACGCCGACCATGTCATGGACGCGGTGGGCCCCAGCATCATCCCGACGGTCGAACAAATCCGGGCGGCGTTCGATCAGCGCCGCAAACGCCCCACCAACCCGATCCAGCGGCTGCTGCGCGCCCTGCTCGGCGTGGACGCGAAGGTCGCGCAGTACGTGCGCGGCAAGGCATTCGTCGACGAGGTGGTGGCCACCGTCGGTATGGAGCGGTTCAACGCGGTCTGGACCGATGCCGACACCCTGCCCCGAACCGACGAAATCGACACCCCGCAACGCTGGATCGCACGGGTACTGGCCTGATCGTGCAGCGCGAGGAACGAACTGCCCGTCCTGGCGACGCGTCAGGTTCCGGCGCGCCAGCCCAGCTACCTCCCGAAACGGCAGCGGTTCTGACCATCAGACACGCGGTGCGTGGCTGGCTGGCGCGCCACCGCCAGGGTGCGGGCGCGGTGGCCATTGGGCTTTCCGGGGGCGCGGATTCGCTCGCTTTGACGGCGGCGACGGTCGCTGAAGCCGGGGCGGTGGACGCCCTTGTAGTGGACCACCGGCTGCAACCGGGTTCGGCGGAGGTCGCCGCGACAGCGGCCGAAACCGCGCTGGAGCTCGGGTGCCGTTCGGCGCGGGTGCTTCCGGTCGTGGTCGACGGCGTGGGCGGTATGGAGGCGGCGGCGCGGCGGGCCCGCTACGCGGCATTGGATTCCGCGCGCGGCGGGCTACCGGTACTGCTCGGCCACACCCTCGACGACCAGGCGGAAACGGTGCTGCTCGGGTTGGGGCGCGGTTCCGGGGCGCGGTCTATCCAGGGCATGGCGCCATACTCTCCGCCGTGGGGCAGGCCGCTGCTCGAGGTGCGGCGCGCGACGACCCGGCAGTGCTGTACGGATCTCGGTCTCATCCCGCATGAGGACCCGCACAACTGGTCGCCCGATTTCACTCGAGTCAGGTTGCGCACCGAGGCATTGCCGCTGCTCGAAGACATTCTGGGTGGCAGCGCGGCTGTCGCGTTGGCGCGGACGGCGCAATTGTTGCGGGAGGACAACGCCGCGCTCGACGCCGTAGCCGAAGACCTGCTGGGCAGCGCGAGCCGAGAAGCCGTCCGGGCGGAAAGCGCACCCGGTTGCCACCCTGTCGATTACGTGGCGCTGTCCTGCGAGACGCTCGTCACGGCCCCCGCAGCCGTGCGCCGCCGTACCGTGCGCACCTGGCTGCTGGCAGGCGGAGCGAAGGCCGTGACCGCCAAACATTTACAGGCGGTCGACGAACTGGTGGTCGCGTGGCGCGGCCAGGGACCGGTCGCGGTGGGTGGCGGCGACCCCGGTACCAGGTTGGTCGTCAGGCGCGAACATGGCAGGCTGACACTTGCTCTAGCCGAGCGGCAGGACCGCGACCGAAGGGAAACCAGCTGACGTGTACGGGGACGACATCGCGTCGGTGCTGATCACCGAGGAAGAGATCGCCGCCAAGACCAAGGAACTGGCCGGGCTGATCGCCGAACGTTACCCCGCCGACGCCCCCGAAGGTGATCTGCTGCTGGTCGGTGTGCTCAAAGGCGCGATCTTCTTCATGACCGATCTGGCCAAACAGTTGAGTATCCCCACTCAGATGGAGTTCATGGCCGTCTCTTCCTATGGTTCGTCCACCTCGTCGTCGGGTGTGGTGCGCATCATGAAGGACCTGGACAAAGACATCGCGGGCCGTAACGTGCTGATCGTCGAGGACATCATCGACTCCGGCCTGACTCTGTCCTGGCTGATGCGCAACCTGTCCACCCGCAACCCGGCCTCCCTCGAAGTGGTGACCCTGCTGCGCAAACCCGATGCGCTGCGCACCCAGGTCGAGGTCGCGCACGTGGGTTTCGATATTCCCAACGAATTCGTCGTCGGCTACGGACTCGACTACGCCGAGCGCTACCGCGACCTGCCCTATATCGGCACCCTGCATCCGAAGGTGTACGGCGGAGCCGCCTGAGCGGCTTCCCGGTTCACCGGTCGGGTTCGTGCCTGCGTGCCGGACCGATCGGCGAAACCACCCGCTCCAGCGCGCGCAGATCGGCTTCCAGCGCCCGGAACAGCCCATAGGAACCGACGAACGCGACGATCGCGCCGACGCACAGCACCCGCACTGCGACGATCACCGCCGCGATATCGGCGGGTGGCAGGAGCGTCACCGCCGCCACCGCAATCAACGGCACCGACGCGGCGACGGCGAGATACCAGTTGCAGCGGCGGTCCAGCCCGCGTAACCACACCGCGTCTTCGGCGCTGATATCGCCGTGATGCAGGAACACGGGGTATACGCAGCGCACGATGTAGAAGTTCACCAGGAAGAACGGGTAGGCGAGTGCGATCGCGCCGCACACCACCAGTGAGGCGAGGAAATGGAATATCCCGCTGACCGGTAGATCGTCGGTGGTCAGTCGCAGCACGATCGGGAACGTGATCCCGGAGAATACCCACAGGGAAAAACCGACGAGCACTGCGCGGTCGCCGAACAGCAGCGTGTCGCGTCTGGCGCGGCGCAGCGCCGCCGGAGCGATGTGTGTGTCGCGGCGCAGGTCCCGAGTCACCGACAGCACGTACCGCGACATGTAGCCGATGATCACGACACCGAGCGGGAACGATACCGCGTTCAGCACCGCGGTGAGGATGATGAAATTGCGCTGAGCTTCCTCCGGCAATCTGCTTACGATCAACTGCTGGTTGTGCTGGATGTTGTACAGCGAGGCCAGCGCATTCGGCAGCATGATGGCCAGCACGACCACCGGAATCCGCCATGCCCACAGCCGCCGCCGCCAGCTGTGCGGAGCCGGGTCGACCAGCTCGCGGGCGCGTGGGTCCAAGCACATCTCGAACTGCCTGGCCAGTACCGCCCCGTCGGTCCAGCGTTTCTCGCGGTCGGGTTCCAGGCAGGTGAGCAGGACCCGCCGCAGCGAATCCGGGCAGTCCGGCGGTATCCGTTCCAGCGCGTCCGGATCCACCCCGGCGCAGCGGCGCTGGAGCATGGCATCGATGGTGGTTTCATCGCCCTGGCTGCCCGCGGTGGAGTCGTCGAACGGTTTCGCCCCGGTGAGCAGCTCCCACAGCAGCACCCCGAGCGAATAGATATCGGCGCGGGTGTCCAGGTCGGCAGCGCCACGGGCGCGCCAGGGATGGCAGGCCTCCAGCTGTTCGGGCGACATATACGTCAGCGAACCGCCGAAATACGCGACCGGGCTGGTGCCTTCCACCGCGCGGCTGAAACTGATATTGAAATCGGCCAGCTTCGGCACACCTTCCGCCGTGAGCAGCACATTCGCCGGTTTGACATCGCGGTGCAGCACCCCGTGGCAGGCCGCGTAGTCGAGCGCTTCGGCGAGCCTACGGCCCAGCCACGCGACGGTTTCCGGCCAGGTGAGCTCGGCGATCTCGTCGCGCACACTGGAATCGGTCGGCCGGATCTCCCCCTTTTCCTCCATGGCGCTGTCCACGGCGTCGAGTAGCAGCCGCCCGTCTCGCTGGTCGGGTGGGGTGGCACGCACCCAACGCAACACGCTGAGCAAGGTGCCGCCGGGCAGGAACTGCATGTACAGCAGCCGCAGCCTGCGCGCGCGAGGCGTGGCCTCTGCTTGCAGCAGCCGCTGATCGAAGACCCGGACGATGTAGTCGTGGTCGAGCTGAGCCAGCGTCTGCGGTTCGGTACCGTGATCCGCGGAAATCTTCACCGCAACCAGCCGCTGCAGTGAACGCTGCCGAGCCAGGAACACCCGGGCGAACGCGCCACTGCCGAGCCCGGTGAGCAGGTCGAAATCCCCGATGCGCTGGCCCACCGTGATCCGGTCCAGTGCGGCGTGTTCGCCGGAACTGTCGTCGGCGTCGGTCGACATGGCGTCCGTCGCGTTCGGACTGGTGGTCTGCACCGACATGGTGTGTGCGGTGAAGGCCGCGGCCGTTGCCGTGGCGTCGGAGGCGGCCGTGACGTCGTCGGCTGCGATGGTGTCGTCAGGTGCGGTTGTGGGGGTGTCGGCGAATACCGTGGTGTCGCTGAGTGGGTCAGCTGCCATTGTGGGGTTGTGGGGTGTTGCAGGGGTGGCCGCCATCGTGAGGTCGTCGGCTGCTGCTTGGTTGGGGGCAGCTGAGACGTCGTCGGCTGCGGTGGTGTAGCCGGGTGCGGTTGTCGGGGCGTCGGCGGGTGCCGTGGTATCGCCGAGTAGGCCAGCGCTCACTGTGGAGTCCGTGCCGTGGTCGGAACCCTGGTTGGTGCTGGGGTCGGCGTTCATACCGGTCCTGGTGGCTCGGCGGATGCATATGGTCCGTCTGGTCGACCGTAGGCGCAGCAGCTAAAATCCGCCACACCTGTCGTCGGGATCGGCGCAGGGTATGTGGAATATTTGCTGGACGAATCGGCTGTTCACGCGGTATCTGCGCGACGGCCGCAGGAGGTGCCGATGGGACCGAACGGTGTGCTGGAGCCGGGTTCCGGCGCCGAGCCGAATGCGCGCAGCGGGCCGGTCGCGGCCATTGCGGCGCGGGTGCGTGACGGATCGTCGGGCCCGGTGCGGGAGGTGGATGCGGCGCTGGCCCGCATCGAAGCCGGTAATGCGGAACTGTATGCCTTCGATGTGGTGCGTGCCGAGCGGGCGCGCGCCGAGGCCGCTGAACTCGAGCAGCGTCCCGACCTGGGTTCGCTGCCGCTGGCCGGAGTTCCGATCGCGGTCAAACACAATATTCCGGTCACCGGCGAAACCGATCGGGACGGTTCGCTGGCAGCCGATCCAGTGCCCGCCGACCACGACCACCCGGTGGTGCGGCGGCTGCGGGATGCGGGCGCGGTAATCGTCGGGCTCACCCCTTTACCGGAACTGGGGTTGTGGGGGACGACCGACAACCCAGGCGGTATCACCCGCAACCCGTGGAACCGTGCGTTGTCCGCGGGCGGTTCCTCCGGCGGCTCGGCGGCGGCGGTCGCGGCCGGGCTGGTGCCGGTGGCGCACGGCAACGACGGTTTGGGCTCGGTGCGGATCCCCGCGGCCTGCTGTGGATTGTTCGGGATAAAACCCGGCCGCGGCACTGTGCCCGCCGAGATCGGGTTCGATTCGTGGCAGGGGATGGTGGACAACGGTGTGCTCGCCACGACCGTCGGCGATGCCGCGCTGACGTTGTCGGTGCTGGCGGACCGCCCCGAGCTGGCCGATATCTCGCCGCCGCCGTCGCTGCGGATCGCGCTCTCGGTCGCACCGCCGATCAGGTTGTTGCGGACAGATCGGCATTGGTCGGGCGCGGCCCGGTCGGCGGGATCGTTGGCCACCGCGGCCGGGCATCGGGTGGCGCCGGCCGAGCTGCCCTACCGCGACGCGGCCGCCGCGATATTGCTGCGCTGGCCGGCGCTGGGCATTCCGGAAGCCGATCATCTGCCGAATCCGCAACGGCTGCAACCGCGTACCCGCCGTCACCTGGCGCTCGGCCGGGTATTGCGACGCCTGGGACTGGTCCGGCCTGGGCAGGTGGACCGGGTGGAAGCCCGGCTGCTCGAGTTCTTCACCGGCTACGACGTGGTCATCACTCCGACGCTGGCTGCCCCGCCACCGAAAGCGGTGAACTGGCATACCAGGGGCTGGCTGGCCAATGTGGTGGCCAGTAGCAGCTATGCGCCGTTCACCGCGCTGTGGAATCTGGTCGGCTGGCCCGCGGTGTCGGTGCCAATGGGTATGCATCCGCGGTCGCGTACCCCGGTTGCCGCGCAGCTGGCGGGGCCGCCCGGTAGCGAGTCGACGTTGCTGCGGTTGGCCGCTCAGCTGGAGAGCAGGCATCCCTGGCAACGAACGGCCGTCCCGGATGATGCCTGGTCGGCCGCCGCACCGGATCGGCCGACCAGCGGGTAAGGGTCAGCTGGCTGCGGGCATTGCGGGCGGTTTCCCGAATCCGCCTGCGGCGGCCCGCCCTGCGAATTCCAGGATCATCGGGCGGTTGTCGTCGGCCCGCCAGGCGACGGCCAGTTCGCATGGCGCGAGCCCGGTTACCGGGCGCGCAGTCAAACCGGGCCACCGGTACATCGGCACGTTGCTCTCGGCGAGCAAGCACACTCCGAGCCCGAGGCCGACGGCTTCCAGCCGGTCCTCCGGGGTGGCGGCTTCGGCGCCGATCTTGGCGGATCGCCCGCGCCTGGCGTCGTTACCGAGCCAGAAATCGCGCATGGCGCCCGCTTCGGCGGGCAGCGCGATGAACGGTTCGTCGGTCAGGTCGGCGAAGTCGATGGTGTCCTGGCCGGCGCGGGGATGGGTTTCGGGTAGCAGCACCCAGCGCGGTTCGGTACGCAGCACCTGCCATCGGTAGCGGTTCGGGTCGGTGAGCGGTAGCCAGACCAGCGCCAGATCGGCCTGTCTGCTGGCCAATCCGCTGGACGGGTCGGACCAGGAGGCCGCGTGCAGTGCGAGCCGGTAGCCGCTCGCGCTTTCCAGATCGTTGAGCAGGCCGCGTCCGAGCGTCGATTCGATACCGACGCGGAGCACCTCGCCCGCCTCCTGGAGCGTGACGTTCGTGGTTTCCCAGAGCTCGAGGATCTTGCGGGCGCCTTCGAGTAGTTCCTTGCCCGCGACGGTGAGGGCGACGCTGCGCTGGTTGCGATCGAACAGGACCACGTCGAGCTGGCGTTCCAGTTGCCGGATCTGGCGCGACAGCGTGGGTTGGGCGATGTGCAGCCGCTGGGCGGCGTTGGTGAAATGCAGTTCCTCAGCGACGGCGACGAAATACCGCAGGTCGCGCAAATGCGGGTCCATAGCCCCTTGCTATCAGAATCGTTCCTGATTTTCCAGCCGTTATCTGGCCGGAAAGTTTGGATATGGGAACCGAAACAGTCGGTTGGTTTGTTAGAGACAGCATATTCCCTGTCGTGGTGGCGTGCACCATAGAGCCCTTGTTGCGGCCTGGGCGCGCCTGCCCTGCAACTGATGCCGGACCGCGAGGCAGGTCTTCACCAGCGAAGACGCCATCAGGCCCGGATCGCCCCCGACCTCGCAGGTACGCGGGGGAGGGCCTCGGGATACGGCACTGCCGACCGACGGCTCGTAGTGGAGATCGATGCCGAATAAAGAATTTCGTGATCTTCGCCACAGGAAGGGTTCAAGCGTGGCGAAGCAGCGGAATCGGAATGGACACGAAAACGCCGCGGTTCGCTCCCCATCGGACGAACCGCGGCGCTTTGACCCCGCAACCGGAGCTTGCTCAGTCTTTCCTGACTCGTTCCTCGTACGCCTTGCGCTTCTCGACATCCACATCATCGAGGAACGCCCGCCCCGACCCCAGCGACCGGGCGAGCGCATCGCCAACCGCCTCCGGCAGCGCGTTCACGACCTGCGCGATGATGCCGGCCACCATTGTCACCCGCACCTTCGGCTTCGGCGCGCAGATCAACCCGACGATGGCTTCGGCGATCTCTTCCGGTTCGGCAGGCCGCATGATCTTGGGTGTGGTGACCCCCGAACCCAATTCGGTGTTGGTCAGCGTAGGCAGTACCGACGAGAAGCTGACTCCCGAACCGCGGTACTCCTCGCGCAGGGTATCGGTGAACCCGAGCACCGCGTGCTTGCTGGCGTTGTACGTGGCAAGGCCGGGGATATGGGATTCTCCGGCCAGCGAGGCGATATTGATGATGTGGCCGCTGCGGCGCAGCAGCATCCGCGTCAACGCCAGCTTGGATCCGAGGATCACCCCGTAGACGTTGATATCCAGGATGCGGTGGGTGATCTGATCGGGTTCGTCGACGAACTTGCCGGTCGGCATGATGCCCGCATTGTTGATCAGCACGTCGATCGGCCCGAGGGTGCGTTCCACCTCGTCCAAAAAGCCGGTGAACGACACCGGGTCGGTAACGTCGAGTACCCCGTAATGGTCGAGATCCCGGGCGCTGCCGGACTCTTCGACTGCTTTCTTGTCGATATCGCCGATAGCGACCTTGGCCCCGAGCGATTTCAGGGCCGTCGCGGTGGCCAGCCCGATGCCGCGGGCGCCACCGGTGATCACCACGACCTTGCCGCGAATCTTCGTCACCGCGCTCACTTGTCACCTCCACGAAGCCGCATCAGGGCGGGAATGTCGATGCGGCGCATACCGCGTGCCGCCGCGGCGCGCATCGCACCGAGCGCGACGAGCAGCTTCGGCATCTGGTACGGGTACCAGGTCAATTCCTTGGTCTGTGTGGGCAGTATCGGCTTCGTGATCGCCTGCACCCGGCAGTATTTGCGCACCCCGTCCGCACCGCCCCAGCGGGCGCCGACCCCGGAGTTGCCCCAGCCGCCCATCGGCAGCGCGAAGCTGAACAGGTTCGCGAAAACATCGTTGATGTTCACCGCGCCCGCATCGAGCCTGCGCGCGATCCGCTCGCCGCGCTCTTTGTCGCCGGTCCACACCGACGCCGAAAGTCCGTAACTGGAATCGTTGGCCAGCCGGATCGCCTCCGCCTCGTCGGCGACCTTGATCACCGGCAGGGTCGGGCCGAAGGTCTCCTCCGTCACGCAGGACATGCTGTGGTCGACGTCGACCAGTACCGTCGGCTCGAACAAAGTGCCGACTCCGGTGCGTTTACCGCCGGTTAACACCCGCGCGCCCGCCGCGACCGCCTCGTCGATATGCCGCTGCACGATATTCACCTGGGCTTCGGTGGCCATCGCGCCGATATCGTGTTTCGGGGTGCGGTCGTCGATACCCTGGCGCAGCGCCTTGACGTTCTCGGTCAGTGCGGCCACGAATTCGTCGTATACCGGCGCCTCCACGTAAACCCGCTCTACCGAGATGCAGAGCTGACCGGAGTTGAACATGCCGCCGAAGGTGATGCCGTGCGCCGCACGCTCGATATCAGCGTCGGCCAGCACGATCGCCGGGTCTTTACCGCCCAGCTCCAGGCTGTAGGGGACCATCCGCTCCACGCAGGCCGCGGCGATCCTGCGGCCGGTGGCGGTGGAGCCGGTGAACTGGATGTAGTCGGCGTTGTCCACCACTGCCGCACCGGTCGCACCCGCGCCGGTGGCCACCGTGAACACCGGCGGCGCACCGATCTCGGCCCAGCCGCGCGCCAGTTCCAGCGCCGACAGCGGAGTCACCTCCGACGGTTTCAGGATCACCGCCGCGCCTGCGGCCAGCGCCGGGATCACGTCGAGGACCGGCATGGCCAGCGGGAAGTTCCACGGGGTGATCACGCCGACCACGGGGTAGGGCCGGTACACGGTGGTGAGCTTCTTGACCCGGGCCAGCGGGCTATGCGGCGCAGGATGGTCGTCGGCGAGGAATTTCCCGGCACGCCGGGCGTAGTAACCGATCAGATCGGTGGAAAAGGTCGGATCGATCAGGGCGTCGACGCGCGGTTTACCGGTCTCCGACTGCAGCACATCGGCGAGATGCTCGGTGTTGTCGATAATCCAGTCCTGCAGCTTCAGCAGCCATTCCTTACGGCCGTCCGGGCCTATGGCTTCCCATTCCGGCTGATACAGCCGCAGTTCCCGCACCTTGGCAGCGACGGTCTCGGCGGATTCGTCCGCTACCGTGCCGACAACGGCGCCGGTGGCCGGGTTGTGTACCGACAGCTGGGGTGGTTGCTCGCCTGCCTGCTGAGTGGCTCGCCCCCGCTTCTTCGCGCGGGCCGGTTCGGTATTGGTCACTGCTGTTCTCCCACTGTGTCGTGCTGTGCACCGCGGATGAGGCTGTGAAACAGCTCACTGGCCTATGATCGTGACACAATTACGGCCGAGTTTCTTGGCCCGATTGCTCAATGCAGGTCATGTTCTTTGTTCTCTGGAAACAATCCGGTAGGAGGTGGCCGATGGCGGAACCGAGCGTCGGGCAACCGCTCGGCCCGTGGCCGAAGCAGCAGCCGAGCAATGAGGTCGTGCGCGACTGGCTGGCCGAATATGTCTACGAGACGATGCGCACCGAGGCGCTGGAATCGGTGGTGCAGCGGCTGGACAACGCCATCATCGCGAAGCTGCCCGAACTCGGCGACCGGGATATCCGCCGCGACCTCGCCGCCAGCACCCGAGCACATGCGCGCACGATGCTGGCCGGAATCACCAGCGACACCATCGACCCGACCGTCCCCGCAGAAGCGCACGCCTTCGCCCGCACCGTGGCCAGGCGCGGATTCGAACTACGTTTGTTGCTACGCACCTACCACGTGGGGTTGGAGGCAGTTCTCGACTATATGGCCGAGGCCGTGGACGCCCGGCAGCCGCCCTCCGAGATCGAGCGGGCAGTGCTGCTCCGGTTGTTCGACCGGTCCACCAAATGGATCGGCAACTCCGTGGAAACACTCACCGACACCTATATGGAGGAACGCGAACGAGTACTGCGCGCCGCGCTGAACCGGCGCACCGAAACGGTGCGCGCCCTGCTGGCCGGGGACGAGGTGGATATCGAGCAGGCCTCGCTGCGGCTGGGCTACCGGCTAGCGCAAACACATCTGGCGATGGTGCTGTGGACCGATGAATCCGGCGACGGCGCCACCATCCGCGCCGACAGCGCCGACGGGGGAACCATCGGGCTGCTGGATCGGGTGGCGTCCCGGCTGGCCGCCGAGTTCGGCAGCGGCGCTGCGCTGACCGTCGCTTCCGGGGCCAGCGGTATGTGGGCTTGGATCGAATCAGGCACGGGCCGGCCGATCGGACCGGATGTCCAGAAGGCAACGGCCCTGGTCGAGGCGCCGGTGCGGGTGGCGTTCGGTATGCCGGGTGAGCGGGTCGACGGTTTCCGGCGCAGTCACCGCGAGGCAATGGCGGCGCGTCAGGTCGCCGAGCGCGGCGCAGGGGAGCGGGCGCGGGTGACGGTGTACGGCGATGTGGAAATCGCCTATCTGGCAGGCGCCGACGAATCGGCGATGCGCGGGCTGATCGAACGGGAACTGGGCGCACTGGCAGGGACGGACGCAGGTAGCGCCCGGTTACGCGAAACATTGCACGCCTACCTGCGCTGTCAACGCAGCCCGGAAGCCACCGCGCGACTGCTCGGCGTCCATAAGAACACCGTGCGCTACCGGATCCAGCGCATCGAGGAACTGCTCGGCCACCCGGTGGGGCAGCGTGCTTTACCGCTGGAGATCGCCCTGGCCTGCGTCGCCGCCTACGGTGCGACGGCCCTGCCCTGAACTACGATCACTGCGCTTCGCGTGCGGCGATCCGGCGTAGCGGCGGTTCGGTGGCCGGCGGCACCCGGCGATCCGGCAGTTCGGCCAGCAGCGTGGTGGTGGCCGCGGCGATAGCGGCAACAGCCTTGTCGACTGCTGGTTTGGTGGTGGAGCTCAAACCGGTCAAGCCACCGACTTTGCGCACGTACTGCAAGGCGGCGGCATAGATTTCCTGCTCGGTCGCGGCAGGTTCCAGCCCACGCAAAACGGTGATGTTTCTACACATGGATGCACACTAGCTCCAGATCAGCCTGCATGGCAGGCGGAATCGGACAATGTGAAAATCCGATACCCACAATTCTGGTGACCGGCAAACGTGCATCGCGGGACGCGCACACACCTAGACTCGCGATATGGCTGCGCGCGGTTTGCCCACGTTGACACCGTTTCCCTACCCGGATCTCGACAAGCGCGAGGAAGATCACTGGGCGGGAACCCAGATCACCGACGACCAGTTGCGCGCGCTCGCGCTCGGCGGGTTCTATTCGGCGCGCTGGGACGCCTACCACGACGACCTGCTACTCGGACCGGAACGCGAACACCCGCTGGGCGATCGCAAGGAACTTGCCATCGACACCCTCACCGGCGCCTGGGGTATCACCGACGGCACGGAGGCGCGTGCCTCAATGGAACAGCTGCTGGAAGGTATGCACGCCCCGCTCTACGCACTGGTGCATCCCCTGGTGACCGCCTCGCTCAACGCCACCGAACGTGATCGGTTCGGTGAGCGCGCCGATCGACACCGGGCGTTCCTGCGGCAGGTGGCCACTTTCCGTGGCCTGGACAACTCCGAGGCGCTGGTGCGCGACTACGATATCTGGTCCCAGGCGATCAAGATCGGCTTCACCGATCATCTGTCCCGGCCGCTGCCCAGCGATATCCACGCGTGGGATCTGGCCCGGGTCGTCGCAGTAGCCAGGATGGCCTACACCGCGGGCTATGTGGATGCCGACACCGCCTGGGGCTATCTGGCTCGCGCGCTACCGCTGGCCCAGCGCAAGTACCGGAACTGGCGGCAGTTCGGCGACGCCTACCTCACCGGCTGGACATACTGGCAGGCAGGCGAAGATCTGGCCGAACTGAAGAACGGCGGTGTCGACCGGCGGATGGAACTGCTGCGCCTGTGGACGCGCCCGACCAGCCCGTGGCGCCGGATCGGTTTGAACGCCGACACCGACTGAAACGCCCGCAGTGCCCGCGCAAGTCGTCCTGGCCTGCGTTCACACCCGGGGCAGTGAACGCAGAATACCGCGGCCGTACCGCTGGAACTGCGAATCGTCCACCATCCCGAGTGAATGCCGTTCCACCAGCAGCTCCCATTCCGCGTACAGCTGGGCGACGCTCGGATCGGCCGGACCTGCCGAGCCGTCGGCCGAAACCAGCCGCACCACGAAGTTCACCGCATAGGCGATGCGATCAGCATCGGTGCGTTCCGGACTGGTGAAGCGCAGGGCGGCATTGCCGTCGTGTACTTCGATCGCGCTTTCGCCAGGCGACGCGGCGATCTGACCAGGGCCGGGACCGGTGTCGTCGGTGGCGCGCGCCCACATCACCGCGGGGATCGGCAGTTCATGGGCGTAGCGTGCGCCGTCACCGATCGACACGAACAGCAACCGCTGGGTGGTCACGGCGAGCAGGCCGGTGCCGTGACCGGCAGGTGGATGCGCGACGACGACCGCCGTTTCCAGCACGTACTCCTCGCCGGTGACATAGCGGTGCAGGTCGGCGACGGCCGATTCGGCCTCTGGATGCGGGGTCATCCGGCGCGCTGCACGCTGTACATCGGCGCGGACCGGGCCGTCCTCGGTTTCCTGCGGTGGCGGCGGGGTCAGGTCAGGGGCGGCGACGTCGATGCGCTGGGAGGCCAGGATCTGATCGTTGATCCGGGATACGATCTCGGCCGCGGCGGGCACGTCGTGTTCGGCGATCAGCACCGGCAGCGGGGTGCGGTCTGCGGGCACCCCGGTGAGGACCGGGGTGGGGTAGCGCAGATAGATCTCGATGACAACGGCGTCGTCGGCGCGCCTGCTCAGCCGCACCTCGAGCACATCGGTCACCGCGACGTCGAGTACGCGCTCGCCGTCGCTGTCGTTGTCGGGTTCACCGTCGGGGCCCGGTCGTAGGACGATCAGTCGCCCCTGACCGTGACGCACTATGGCTGTGGGTGTCCGTAGCTCGACTATGTCCTTACCCCCTGCGCTCGTGTTGTGCCCTCGATCACGTTGTGTCTTACGTGCCATGATTGTCATCACTGGAAGCGAGTCGGTGGACGACTTCGGGAACCGCTGTCGTTCTCCGGCCGTTTACCTATTGAACTGCCATCACCTGCCGAACTCCTTGTTCGATGTAAACGAGAAGCGCGATGTAACGAGTAGACCGTACGCGGTAACGTGGCATGTCCGCATCCGAATCCGCTCATAGGGCGGGAACCGCCAGCGGTGCGGCAGACACAGCCAGACACGACCGACCCGACACATCGCTAGGTAGAACACCGCTAGATACAACGCGGAGATACCGAAAGGACTGGCCGCCCGGCCGACGCTCTATGAACCGCAAGACAGTGTTTCGCACCCTGGCGATAATCGCGGGCATCTTGCTCGTGATCTATCTGTTCAGCTACTTCGGCAACGACACGCGGGGCTGGAAGAGCGTCGACACCTCGGTGGCCCTGAGTCAGCTCGAGGACAAGGCCAACGTCGAGAACGTTCAGATCGATGATCGCGAGCAGCAGCTGCGCATCGAGCTGAAGAACGGCAACGAGGCCACCGAGGGTCAGTCCAAGATCATCGCCAAGTACCCGGGCGGCAGCGACACCTCCGCGCAGATCTTCCAGGCGGTCCAGGACTCCGGCGCGCCGTACAACACGGTGGTCAAACAGGAGAGCTGGCTCACCCAGATCCTGCTGTTCGTGTTGCCGATGATCATCCTGCTCGGCCTGTTCATCTTCGTGATGTCGCGGATGCAGGGCGGGGGCCGCGGCGGCATGATGGGCTTCGGTAAATCCAAGGCCAAACAGCTGACCAAGGATATGCCCAAAACCACGTTCTCCGATGTGGCGGGCGCCGATGAGGCCGTGGAAGAGCTGTACGAGATCAAGGACTTCCTGCAGAGCCCGGTCCGCTACCAGGCCCTCGGCGCCAAGATCCCCAAGGGTGTGCTGCTCTACGGCCCGCCCGGTACCGGTAAAACCCTGCTGGCGCGCGCCGTCGCGGGTGAGGCGGGCGTACCGTTCTTCACCATCTCCGGTTCGGACTTCGTGGAGATGTTCGTCGGTGTCGGCGCCTCCCGGGTGCGCGACCTGTTCGAACAGGCCAAGCAGAACAGCCCCTGCATTATTTTCGTCGACGAGATCGACGCGGTCGGCCGCCAGCGCGGCGCAGGTCTCGGCGGCGGCCACGACGAACGCGAGCAGACGCTGAACCAGCTGCTGGTCGAAATGGACGGGTTCGGCGATCGCACCGGCATCATCCTGATCGCCGCGACCAACCGGCCCGACATCCTGGACCCGGCGCTGCTGCGCCCCGGCCGGTTCGACCGCCAAATCCCGGTCAGCAACCCCGACCTGGCCGGCCGCCGCGCCATCCTGCGGGTGCATTCGCAGGGCAAGCCGATCTCGCCCGAAGCCGATCTGGACGGTCTGGCCAAACGCACCGTCGGTATGTCCGGCGCCGATCTGGCCAATGTGATCAACGAGGCCGCGCTGCTCACCGCACGCGAGAACGGCACGATGATCACCGGCGAGGCGCTGGAGGAATCGGTCGACCGCGTTATCGGCGGCCCGCGTCGCAAGAGCCGCATCATCAGCGAGCACGAGAAGAAGATCACCGCCTACCACGAGGGCGGCCATACCCTCGCAGCCTGGGCGATGCCCGATATCGAGCCCGTGTACAAGGTCACCATCCTGGCCCGCGGCCGCACCGGCGGTCACGCCATGACCGTGCCCGAGGACGACAAGGGCCTGATGACCCGGTCGGAGATGATCGCGCGACTGGTCATGGCGATGGGTGGCCGCGCCGCCGAGGAACTGGTGTTCCACGAGCCGACCACCGGCGCGTCCTCCGATATCGACCAGGCCACCAAGATCGCCAGGGCGATGGTGACCGAATACGGTATGAGCTCGCGGCTCGGCGCGGTCCGATACGGCCAGGAGCACGGCGATCCGTTCCTCGGTCGTTCGATGGGTTCGGGCGCGGACTACTCGCACGAGGTCGCGGGGGCCATCGACGAGGAGGTGCGCAACCTGATCGAGGCTGCGCACACCGAGGCGTGGGCGATCCTGAACGACTACCGCGATGTGCTCGACGATCTGGCGACCGCGCTGCTGGAGCGCGAGACGCTGCACCGCAAGGAACTGGAAACGATCCTGACGTCGGTGCAGAAGCGGCCCCGGATCACCGCCTTCAACGATTTCGGCGATCGAGTCCCCTCGGACAAGCCGCCGGTGAAGACCCCGGGCGAACTGGCCGCTGAACGTGGCGAACCCTGGCCGCCGGAACCGGTCGAACAGCCGGTGCCCGCGCCGCGGGAACCGGCACCGGCCAACGGTTACCCGCAGCCGGTCGGCCATCAGAGTGGGCGACCCCAGCCTGGTCACGGGCAGCCGCCTGCCGGTTACCCGATGCCACCCGCGTATCCCCGGCAGGGGACCACCCAGGGTTCCCGGCCTGATTACGGTGCTCCGGCCGGCTGGTCGGCGCCCGGCTGGCCGCCCCGCGAAGAGCCGCAGCAGGCAGGCGTCGAGCGTGGCTACGGCCGTCCTGCCCCCGGCGAGCCCCGACCCGGCTACCAGCAGCCCGACCCTGGTTACGACCGCGGCTACGACGATCGTGGTTATGGCGACCGCGGCTATGGCGGCTACGGGGACGACGGCGCGGGCGAGGGCGACAACCGCGAATGGGACGGACCGACCGGTAGGCGCTGACCAGCGCCGATTACGCTCGATCCGGGTCGGTGCCAGGCGGGTTGCCTGGCCCGAGATGTGGAGGTGTCCTCGATTGTCGGCAAATAACCAGAGCAACGGACGGACGGCGCAAGCGGCTATAACGCCCGCCATCCCCGATATCGCAGCCGAGCTGGGGGAGGGCGAAACCTCCGAAGGCCTGGTGGCGCAGCACACCGGGAAACCGTTCGATCGGGTACGCGCCGAAGCCGCGGTACGGGAACTGCTGATCGCCGTCGGTGAGGACCCCGACCGGCCGGGCCTGATCGATACCCCGGCCCGGGTCGCCAGGGCCTACCAGGAGATGTTCGCCGGACTCTACGTGGAACCGGACAGGGTGCTCGACACCACCTTCGACGAAGGGCATCAGGAACTGGTGCTGGTCCGCGATATCCCGCTGTACTCGACCTGCGAACACCATCTGGTGTCGTTCCACGGCGTCGCGCACGTCGGCTACATCCCGGGCCAGAGCGGCCGCGTCACCGGCCTGTCCAAGCTGGCCAGGCTGGTCGACCTGTACGCCAAACGTCCCCAGGTGCAGGAGCGGCTGACCAGCCAGATCGCCGATGCGGTGATGCGCAAACTGGAGCCGCGCGGCGCGATCGTCGTCGTCGAGGCCGAACACCTGTGCATGGCCATGCGCGGTATCCGCAAACCCGGTGCGAGCACCACCACTTCCGCGGTGCGCGGACTACTGCAGACCAGCGCGGCTTCCCGTTCGGAGGCCCTCGAACTGATCTTGCGCAAGTGAGCGCGCAGGACGCACGCGCTACACGCCCCGATGGCGCGGGGGCTGCTACTCAACGGCCGGGTCTCGTTGCCCGCGGCGGGCGTTCCTGCGTGGTGATGGGGGTGGTGAACGTCACCGGTGATTCGTTTTCCGATGGCGGGCGCTACCTGGACCCGGACCTGGCGATCGGGCACGGTATCCAGCTGTATCAGGAGGGGGCCGACATCATCGACGTCGGTGGGGAATCGACCCGGCCCGGTGCGGTCCGGATCGACCCGGACACCGAGATCGCCCGCGTGGTCCCTGTCATCCGCGGGCTGGTGGCCGCCGGCGTGCCGACCAGCGTCGACACCATGCGCGCCCGAGTCGCCGAGGCTGCGGTAGCGGCCGGAGTTTCGGTGATCAACGATGTTTCCGGCGGGCGCGCCGACACCGATATGGTGCGGGTCGTCGCCGACAGCGATATTCCGTGGATCCTGATGCACTGGCGGGCGAGCACCGGCTACCGCCACACCGGGCCCGCCGACCACTATGACGATGTGGTCGCCGAGGTGCGTGGCGAACTCGGTACCCAGGTGCAGCACGCGGTCGCGGCCGGTATCGACCCGGCACGCCTGATCCTCGATCCCGGTCTGGGTTTCGCCAAGAACGCCGGGCACAACTGGGCGCTACTGGCCGCGCTACCCGAATTCGTCACAGACGGTCTGCCGATCCTGATCGGCGCGTCCCGTAAACGTTTCCTCGGTACCCTGCTCGCCGACGACAGCGGTCCCCGTCCCCCGGACGGCCGAGAAACCGCCACGGCGACTATTTCGGCACTCGCCGCACTGCACGGCGCCTGGGGGGTACGTGTGCACGATGTGCGCGGCTCGCTCGACGCCATCGCGGTCACCGATGCCTGGATGGGCGCGGCCCGACGGACAGGAGCGACACGGTGAGTACGGTGCGGCGCGGTGTGGACCGGATCGAATTGCGCGGACTGCGCGCATTCGGGCATCACGGTGTTTTCGAGCACGAACGTCGCGATGGCCAGCAGTTCGTCGTCGATATGACGCTGAGCCTGGATTTCAGCGAAGCGGCCGCCACCGACGACCTGGCCGCGACCGTGGACTACGGGCAGCTCGCCGATCTCGCGGTGCGGATCGTGCAGGGGCCGCCGCGCGATCTGATCGAAACGGTGGCCGTCGAGATCGCCGACGCGGTGATGGCCGACCCCCGGGTCGACGCTGTCGAGGTGGTGCTGCACAAACCGTCTGCGCCGATCCCACACAGTTTTGCCGACGTCAGGGTGGTCACCAGCAGGCACCGTGAGCGAGCCGCCGAATGAGTCGCGCAGTGCTGTCCATCGGCTCGAATATGGGCGACCGGCTGGCGTTTCTGCGCAGTGTGGTCGACGGTCTGGGGTCCCGGGTGGTCGCGGTGTCGCCGGTGTATACGACCGCCCCATGGGGTGGGGTGGAGCAGGACGATTTCCTCAACGCGATTGTCGTCGCCGACGATCCGGGCTATTCCTGTCACGACTGGCTGTGCCACGGCCAGGAACTCGAACAGGCCGCGAACCGGGAACGCCTGATCCGCTGGGGCGCGCGCACCCTCGACGTCGACGTGGTGTGGTGCGCCGAACGGTCCGGGGCGCGGATGGTGGCGTGCCGCAGCGACGACCCGGTGCTGACCTTGCCGCATCCGCAGGCGCATCGCCGGGCGTTCGTGCTGATTCCGTGGCTGGACGTGATGCCGGACGCGACGCTGGACGTCGAGGGTGCCGAGCGCCCGGTGCGTGAACTGCTCGGCGGACTGGACGAGAGCGAACGCGCCGGGGTGCGGTGCACCTCGCTGTCGTTGGGCGTGCTGCCGAGTAGCGGGCACAGGGGAGTCACGCCGTGAAACTCAAACCGACCAGGGTGCGCGAGCTGTTTGCGAATGTGCTGATAGCGGCGGTGATCGCCTGGGTCGCTACCCGCCTCGCCTACGGCAGTTTCCCGCCCATCTCCAATTTCGCCGGGGCCTCGCTGTACCCGGTGGCGGCGATCGAGGTCGTGCTCGGTTTCATTATCCGCTCCCGGATCAACGATCGGCAGATCGGCGATGGGCGGCATCAGCTGCACCCGATTACCGCGGCCCGCGCAGTGGCGCTGGCGAAGGCATCGGCCCAGGTCGGCTCGCTCGCCGCTGGGGTGTGGCTGGGTTTTCTGGTCTGGGTTTTCCCGCAGCGTGGCACGTTGCGTGCGGCGGCAGCGGATTCGCCGGGCGCGTTGATCGGGCTGGGCGCGGGAGTGGCGTTGGCGGCGGCAGCTGTGTGGCTGGAATATTGCTGCCGGGCGCCGGACGACCCGACCGACGATCCGGCAACTACCTAGCTACTCCTGTCGGATCGATCACGATTTCTCGCCCTGGGCGGCCCATGTCATCCCGGCTACCCTGGCGGGCATGGTTCCACCCTCCCGTAGCAGCACTTCCCTTCGTCGACGGGAAGAAACGGGAAAGCTGTTCATCAGTACGCTGATTTTCCTCGGCTTGGTTGCCAGCATTTTCCTGATTTTCAGCGATAGCGTGCAATTCATTCGCATCGGATTGGTTGTTGCGCTGTGGGCGGCCGTAATCGGAGCGCTGACCGCGACGAAGTACCGCAAGGAAGCCGCGATCGACAAAGCCAAAGTCGGCGACTTGCAGACGGTTTACCGGCTGCAGCTGGATCGCGAGATCAGCGCTCGCCGGGAATACGAACTCGGCGTCGAGGAGCGGGTGCGCCGGGAAGTCGGCGCCGATGCCGCGGAAATGGCCGCGCTGCGCGCCGAGCTGGCCGTGCTGCGGCAGAACCTGCAACGCCTCTTCGACGGTGAACTGCCCATCGACCGCCCCGCGTTGCGTGCAGAATCCACCCGAGTGCAGCAATTGCCTAGCGGTCAGCCGACCCCGGCAACTGTTGGCTCGCCGGATGCCGGCGGCGCCATCGCGAATGCCACCGGGTGGAACGCAGCCGTCGATGCCTGGGCCGATAGTGCCGCCCGCCTGTCCCGCGCCGCCGACGGCTGGGCCGGACCGCCGCAACCGAACGCCGTCACCCCGGTCTACGACACCGACCATCCCGACCGCCCCCAGTTCGCCGGCCCGGATGATGACCCGGTCACCGCAGAAACCGCGATCATCACCGACGAAGAACTCGAGCTAGAGGCAACCAGGGCCTCCTCTTCGCCGAAGCAGCAGAAGCAAGCACGAGCCGTTGCCGACGAACCGGAAGCCGACGCCACCCCTGCGGCTACCGACTCCGCTGCGAGCGATCCCGCATCCGCCGCGCCGTCTCCTCTTCCGGCCCCGGAGTCGGCATCCGTGCAGCAAACCCCGCAGCCTGCCTCGGCAGCGCAGGCGGATTCGCCCACGCAGCCCACAGGCCGCCGAGCTGAGACGACCGCGTCGGCGGTCGGTTCGGCAGCCTCGCGCAGACGTCGGCGGGCCACAGCCGATCCCGGGACCAAACGACTGTCGGTCGCCGAGATCATGGCGAATCTGCAATCCGAACAACAGCAGCGCACGCGGTAACTGCGGTGTAGATCACTGGGGGCGACCATAGCGCCGCAGGCACCGGGGCCATATTCTCGTGGTCGTACCGTCCGGTACCCGCACGCCGGGACTGGAACGACATCGAGAGGACACTGTTGACCTCGCCAAGCGTGAGTTCTGGGGACGCGGCTTCCTGGTCCGACCCCGCGCCCGCACGACTGACGGTGGGAATCGTCTCGGCGGGACGCGTCGGTTCGGCCCTCGGCGCCGCGCTAGAGCGAGCCGGACACGTGGTGTTCGGCGTCGCCGCGATTTCCGACGCCTCGGTGCGCCGGGCGCGCACCCGGCTGCCCGAGTCGCGCATCCTGCCGGTCGAAGAAGTGGCCGCCAGCAGCGAGTTGCTGATCCTCGCCGTGCCCGATACCGAGCTGGCAGGCCTGGTCGGCGGTCTGGCTTCGGCCGAGGTGGTGCGACCGGGCACGATCGTCGCGCACACCTCGGGCGTGAACGGGATCGGAGTACTCGCCCCACTCACCGAACTCGGCGCGCTGCCGCTGGCCATCCATCCCGCGATGACCTTCACCGGGCACGACGAGGACCTGTCCCGCCTGGCCAACGCCTGTTTCGGGATCACTGCCGCCGACGAGATCGGCTACGCCATCGCCCAGTCCCTCGTTATCGAGATGGGTGGGGAACCGGTGCGGGTCGCCGAACAGAACCGGACCCTCTATCACGCCGCGCTGGCCCACGGCAGTAACCATCTGGTCACCATGATCGTCGACGCCGTCGCCGCACTCCGGGTGGCGTTGGCCGGTCCGGGCCTGCTCGGCCAGCAGATCGTCGACGACCAGCCGAACGGCCTGGCCGAACGCCTGCTCGCGCCGTTGGCGTCGGCCGCGCTGGACAATGCCCTGCGCCGCGGACAGTCCGCGTTGACCGGCCCGGTCGCCCGCGGGGACAGCGCTGCTGTCGCCGCCCACCTCGACGCGCTAGAGGCGGTCGACCCCCGGCTGTCTGCGGGCTACCGGGCGTTGGCGCTGCGCACCGCCGAGCGGGCGAATCCAGATCCCGCCCTGATCGAGCTGCTGGAGGAACGCCGATGATGGATCCGACGCTGCGCGGCGCCTACCGCCGCGGCGAACTCACCGTGCACCATGACCCGGTCGTGATCGCGGCAGCGTCGCATGCGCTGCGCGGTGTCGGCCGCACCGTTGGGCTGGTCCCCACTATGGGCGCCCTGCACGAAGGCCATCTGGAGATCGTTCGCCGCGCCAAGCGGACCAACTCGGTGGTGATCGTCTCGATCTTCGTCAACCCCCTGCAGTTCGGTGCGAACGAAGACCTCGACAGCTACCCGCGCACCCTCGATGCGGATGTCGACCTGTTGCGCGCCGAAGGTGTGGAGCTGGTGTTCGCGCCCAGCGTGTCGGATATGTATCCCGACGGCCCGCGCACCACCGTGCACCCCGGTCCCCTCGGCGCGGAACTGGAGGGCGCCTCCCGCCCGACTCATTTCGCGGGCATGCTCACCGTGGTCGCCAAGCTGCTGCAGATCACCCGTCCGCACCAGGCGTTCTTCGGTGAGAAGGACTATCAGCAGCTCACCCTCATCCGGCAGCTGGTTCGCGATCTGAACTTCGATGTCGAGATCGTGCCGGTGCCGACGGTCCGCGAATCCGATGGCCTGGCGCTGTCCTCGCGCAACCGCTACCTGGAGCCGCGGCAGCGGGAGACCGCGGCCGCGCTGTCGGCCGCGCTGGTCGCAGGCGCCCGTGCTGGCACGGCAGGGCCGGACGCCGTGCTTGCCGCGGCGCGCTCGGTGCTCGCTGCGGCCCCCGGCGTGGAACTGGACTATCTGGAACTGCGCTCCTCGGCCCTCGGCCCGGCTCCCACCTCCGGTAATGCCCGGCTGCTTGTTGCCGCGAAGGTGGGCACCACCCGGCTGATCGACAACACGGCCGTCACCTTGGGCGTTGCCCTGGACGGCCACCCGGATCCGAGTTCCCCGCCCGCCCAGGTATCGGTATAGGAAGGCGACGACGATGTTGCGCACCATGATGAAGTCGAAGATTCACCGCGCCACGGTGACCCATGCCGATCTGCACTATGTCGGTTCGGTCACCGTCGACCAGGATTTGCTCGACGCTGCCGATCTGCTCGAGGGCGAGCAGGTCTGCATCGTCGACATCGACAACGGCGCCCGCCTCGAAACCTACGTCATCGCCGGGGAACGCGGCTCCGGTGTCATCGGGATCAACGGCGCCGCAGCCCATCTGGTGCACCCTGGTGATCTGGTCATCCTCATCGCCTACGGCATGATGGACGAGCAGGAGCTCCGCGATTACGACCCCAGGGTCGTCTTCGTCGACGAGCGTAACCGCCAGGTCGAACTGGGCTCCGACCCGGCGCACGCTCCAGAAGGGTCCGGACTGCTCAGCCCCCGCGACCTGTCCTACGTCTGAGCGTCGGGGCAGGAACGGGTTCGAACATGCTGCTGACCATCGACGTCCGCACCACCAGCACCGAGGTCGGTCTGTTCTCCGGACGCGGCGCGCACGCCAAGCTGGCGCGGCACTGGCGGATGCACACCAACCCGCTGCTGACCGCCGACGAATTCGCGATGCAGTTGCGCGGCCTGGTCGGCGGGCAGCTCGACGAGGTGATGGGGGTGTGCGCGCTGTCGACGGTGCCGCCGGTGCTGCACCAGATGCGGGCGATGTGTGACCGCTATTGGCAGCATGTGCCGCAGGTGCTGGTGGAACCAGGGGTGCGCACCGGTATTCCCCTGCTGGTGGACAATCCGAAGGAAGTCGGCGCCGACCGGATCGTGAACAGCCTTGCCGCGTATCACCGCTTCCAGTCGGCGGCGGTTGTGGTGGATTTCGGTGTGTCGACCTGTGTCGACCTGGTGTCGGCCAAGGGGGAGTTCCTCGGGGGCGTGATCGCGCCCGGTGTGGAGATCGCCACCGAGGCGCTTATCGAACGCGCCGCGCTGCGCCGGGTGGAACTGGTGCGCCCGCGTTCGGTTGTCGGCAAGAACAGCGTGGAGTGCATCCAGTCCGGTGCGATCTTCGGGTTCGCGGGCCTGGTCGACGGGCTGATCGACCGGATCCGCGACGATGTGGCGGGGTTTTCGGGCGACGATATCGCGGTGGTGGCCACCGGCGCGGCCGCCCCGCTGATCATCGGCGAATCGGAGACCATCGAGCATTACGAGCCGCATCTGACCCTTACCGGGCTGCGTCTGGTCTACGAACGGAATCAGCGGCGCGTCTGACAGCTGGGCCGTGGGCTGCATTGGCTGCGGTAGCGGTACTTGCTACACTCGTCGACGTGCTTTTGCGTATGCGCGCTCTGGAGTGTTGTCGAGGCTGAACTGCCTCGACCGATCGAGGCTGAATTCTTCCCTCGACCGCTGACATACGCTGCATATTTCTGGAGACCCGCGCATGCGCTCCTCTGCTGTTTCCCTTTCTCAGGCTGCCGACCCCATTCCGGACCGGCCGATCGCGCCCGCACTGCCGACTCGATTACGGCCGGCTGATCTGCTGCGGCTGACCGATGAAGGTGCCGAAGACGTCCTCGCGGGCCGGTTCGACCATCTCCTCCCCTCCAGCGGTGTCTGGCCCAGTATGGAACGCTGGGCGACCCGGTTGCTGTCCGACGACGAGGTCGATATCTGGCTGATCAGCTGGACACCGGGTAAATCCACCGAATTGCACGACCACGCGGGTTCGCTCGGTGCGCTCACCGTGCTCAGCGGCGGTTTGGCCGAATACCGCTGGAATGGGACCGAGTTACGTCACCGCATCCTCACCGCGGGCGACCAGGCCGCGTTCCCCATCGGATGGGTGCACGACGTGATGCGCGCTCCCGACCCCCTCCCTGCTGTGCCCCTGCGATCGGCGGAGCCTTCCGTCGGTCCGCTCGAACCGACCCTCAGCGTGCACGCCTACTCGCCGCCGCTCACCGCCATGTCCTATTACGAGGTGACCGGCCACGGAAGCCTGCGACGCACCAGAACCGTTCTGACCGACCAGCCCGAAGGTGATATGTGATGGCCCCGCTGACCATCGAGCAGATGCTAGAGAACGCGCGCTCCCAACTGCGGCGGATCTACGCTTTCGAATTACCCGCGGCACTGGCCAGGGGCGCGATTCTGGTCGATATCCGGCCGCAGGCACAGCGGCGGCAGGAGGGCACGTTGCCGGGCGCGCTGGTGATAGAACGCAATGTGCTGGAGTGGCGGCTCGACCCGGCGAGTTCGGCGCGTTTGTCGCTGGCCGCCGACCACGATGTGGAATGGATCGTGCTGTGCTCGCAGGGTTATACCTCTAGCCTGGCCGCGGCATCGTTGCGGCAACTCGGGCTGCACCGCGCCACCGACCTGGTCGGCGGCTATCAGGCATTGAAAGCTGCGGGGTTGCGTAACGTCGCGGTCGGCACCTCGCACTTCGCCAGGGAAGTCGAGTCGCTCGCGTCACTGTAATTCTCACTGCAGGGTAGTAACGAATGTTACCGGCTTGCAATACTTTTCGTATATAGGGCCGTTCGGCTCGCATTCAGTGCTGCCAGCATTGGGAATGATAGAAGGCAAGCCGACGCGCTGATCGATACCGATTTGTTACTGCTCCATCTAGGATGGGCGGCCCGCAAAACACTTTTCGGCGCACGCTAGGGTAGTTCGATGTGAGCAACCCGAACCCCCCTTCGTCCGGCGGCTCCGCGGCGATTCCCGCGGGGCGATCCAGCCGCTCTGTGGAAGTCGACGACGTCCCCGAGCAGCTGCGGATTCGCCAGGAGAAGCGGGAGCGGCTACTCGCCGCGGGCGCCGAGGCTTACCCGGTTGCGGTGCCGCGCACGCATACTCTGGCCGAAATCCGGGCCGCCTATCCCGACCTGGCCGCCGATACCGCGACCGGACAGGTGGTCGGTGTCGCCGGACGCGTCATTTTCATGCGTAATACCGGCAAGTTGTGTTTCGCCACCCTGCAGGAGGGCGACGGCACCAAACTGCAGGCGATGATCAGCCTGGCCGGTGTCGGGGCCGACGCGCTCGCGGCCTGGAAGGCCGATGTGGACCTCGGTGACATCGTTTTCGTGCACGGTGAGGTCATTGCCTCCCGGACCGGCGAATTGAGCGTTATGGCCGATTCCTGGTCGATGGCGTCGAAATCGCTGCGGCCGTTACCGGTGGCACACAAGGAGATGAACGAGGAATCGCGGGTCCGGCAGCGTTATGTGGACCTGATCGTGCGGCCGGAGGCCAGGCAGATGGCGCGCACCAGGGTCGCGACGGTGCGCGCGCTGCGCGACGCGCTGGAGCGGCGCGGTTTCCTCGAGGTCGAAACACCCATGCTGCAGACGCTGCACGGCGGCGCGGCGGCACGTCCGTTCGTCACCCATTCCAATGCGCTGGATATGGACCTCTACCTGCGCATCGCGCCGGAGTTGTTCCTGAAGCGCTGCGTGGTCGGCGGGCTGGAGCGGGTGTTCGAGATCAACCGCAACTTCCGCAACGAAGGCGCCGACTCCACCCATTCGCCCGAGTTCGCGATGCTGGAGACCTACCAGGCGTACGGCACCTACGATGATTCGGCGCGAATGACTCGCGAATTGGTGCAAGAAGTGGCCGAGGCGGTGTTCGGAACTCATGTCGTTACGCTCGCGGACGGCACCGAATACGATCTCAGCGGCGAGTGGGCGACCGTCGAGATGTACCCGTCGCTATCGGACTCGCTCGGTGTCGAGGTGACCCCCGAAACTTCTGTTCCGGAATTGCTGACGCTCGCCGAACGGGTTGGTCTGGAAATTCCCGCCGACAAGGGCTACGGCCACGGCAAACTAGTCGAAGAACTATGGGAGCACCAGTACGGCGAGAAGCTGTATGCGCCGACTTTCGTTCGCGACTTCCCGGTCGAGACCTCTCCGTTGACTCGGCAGCATCGGGACAAGCCGGGCGTCACCGAGAAGTGGGATCTGTATGTGCGCGGCTTCGAGTTGGCCACCGGTTATTCGGAGTTGGTCGATCCGGTGATCCAGCGCGAGCGGTTCATGGATCAAGCGCGGCTTGCTGCCGCGGGTGATGACGAAGCGATGTTGCTCGATGAAGACTTCCTTGCCGCGATGGAACACGGGATGCCCCCCACAACCGGAACGGGTATGGGAATCGATCGCTTGTTGATGGCTCTCACCGGATTGGGAATCCGAGAAACGATACTGTTTCCAATAGTGCGTCCGGTGGCTCGTTGACCGCTCGCATTGCATAGTCCAAGACTCATCTTGGCATTTTCCGAATTCGAGGTATTCTTACCTCGGGTAATCGGCCTGGGCTAGGTCGCACGATTTCGAGAGGACGTTCATCTCATGGCAAAGAAGGTCACCGTTAGCCTGATCGACGATGTCGACGGTGAGTCCATCGCGGACGAGACCATCGAGTTCGGAATCGATGGTGTGTCGTACGAGATCGACCTGTCGTCGGCAAATGCGGCGAAGCTGCGTGAAGAGATGGAGCAGTGGGTTTCCAGTGCTCGTCGGGTGAGCGGTCGGCGGCGGGTGAAGACGGCTGGTGGCGCCGGGACTTCGACCAAGAGCCGGGTCTCCATCGATCGCGAACAAAGCGCTGCAATTCGTGAGTGGGCGCGTCGGAATGGCCACAAGGTTTCGGCCCGTGGTCGTATCTCGGCCGACATCACCGACGCATACAACAAAGCGGCGAAGAGCTAGTTTTTTTCCGGCCGCCGCCCGGTTGGCACGTATGATCTGGCGGCAGGCCGCGCTTTCTCCATAGCATTTATGAATTACCGCTGCGTAGCCGGGATGGCCATCCGCCGTCCCGGCTGCGGCGTGCTCGGCGTTGGTGCCTCCCGGCGGACCGGTGATCGATCTTGCTCGCAGTATCGCGGCCCGGCACCATGGAAGTATCGCGGGCGGGCTCATCATGCCGGTGAGGTCTTCCGTGAACGGCGCATTCACGCCGGTATCCGATAGGGAGAGATGAGGTATCGGCACGGTGACCGGTTTCGTCGGATCGTTCCTGCGATTCACCGATGACCAGGGTCGCAGGCATGAGCTGATGCTGTCCCCGGACCGGGAACGCATCACCATCGGGCGGTCCGCTCACGCCGACCTGTCATTGCGCTGGGATGCGGAGGTTTCGCGGCTGCACGCCGCCGTCGAATACCTGGGCGCGCAGTGGACCATCGTGGACGACGGCCTCTCCCGTAACGGCACCTTCGTCAACGGCGAGCGGCTCACGGGTAGGCGCAGGCTCATCGCGGGTGACCGTATTCGGGTGGGTACATCGCTGGTGTCTTTCCATGATTTCGGCAGTGTCGCCGATGATGCGACCCGGGCGTCCGGCGGAACAATACCGACCGTGCGGTCCCTCACCGAAACACAACGTGCGGTGCTGATCGCGCTGTGCCGTCCGTACAAACACGGTGCCGGATTCGCTACCCCTGCATCCAACCAGCAAATTGCTGGCGAACTATTTCTCAGTGTCGACGCCGTCAAGACTCATCTACGCGCATTGTTCGCCAAATTCGGTGTAGCAGATCTGCCGCAGAACCAGAAACGCGTCCGGCTGGCCGCGCTGGCCATGCAAAGCGGGGTCATTTCCGACCGCGATTTGTAACAGGTTTTCCGTATTCGAGCCGTTTGCCCTGATCACGGGACTCGTAGACGGTCGCTTGGGTACGCGAGCGTCTCGACCATGTTCTGCCGCCCGCCGCTGCTCTTGACTGGACTGACGAATCGGAGCGCGCCGCGCCCGATCTGATCAGCAGGAGAACAAATGACCGCAGTACGAATCATCGCCCTGGTGACGGCGACGTTGGCAACAGGATTGATCGCGGGCCTCTTCTACGCTTACGCGATATCGGTGATGCCCGCCTTGGCCAGGATGGACGACCGGACCGTGGTCGAGACGATGCAGCGGATCAACGTGGTGATCATCAACCCGCTGTTCATGATCGCATTCCTCGGCACCGTCGGATTCGGCCTCGCCGCTGCCGCGGTGCACCTGGGCGGGCAACACCGGGCGACGCTCGTCTGGGTGGCAGTGGCCTTGGCGCTCAACGTGGTCGCTTTCGTGGTGACCGTGGCCTGCAATGTCCCGCTGAATGATCAGCTTGCCGCCGCGGGCGCACCGGAAGCGCTCACCGACCCGGCGGCGGTACGGGCGCAGTTCGAAAACCCTTGGGTGCGTTGGAATATCATCCGCGCGGTATTGCACACCCTCGCATTCGCCGTGCTGTGTGGTGCACTGTTCACCGCGGGAGTGCAGTCCGGGCAGGACCGGGCTGATCAGGTCGGTGAGCCCCGGCTGTTCGGGCAGGTGGCCGCGGGTGGCGAGACGGTGCTTCGGTGATCGGTGGCTGGTGATCGATGGTTCCAGTGGGCCGGGGTTCAGTGGGCTGGAGTTCAGTGGACCAGCGTTCAGCGACTTCGGCCAGGCTGGGCCAGGTGTTGCGGTCCGATTTCCGGACGCGGGAATGCGACAGCGATCGCACGCGTTGACCCCTCGTGACAGCAGCGCCGCCGGTTTCGGCTACGTCATGTCCGGGTAGGCCCATCGCGAGTCGGTTCCATGGACGGATCCGCCGTGAACAGCGAATCGGGTCGGTCTCGGTGCCGCGAGTCGTGAATAGGCTGCGGCGGGGAGTGGGCCAGAGGTATCTGTAGGTGTCGGTAGGGGTCGGTAGACACCGAGCACCGCCGGTTCCGCTTCCGTCTTCCCGTCAGCGGGAGGCTCGGTGTTCGCTCTGGGCAAAACTTGCTTGGAAACGAAACCGGGTCCACGGGCGTTATGAATGAATAACCATGCTGTCGCCGGGTTCCCTTCGGGGTGGACCGGCGGCGGCGGAATCCCCTGCCAACTAGAGTGGAGGCGGGGGCCGCAACCCCCGGCCTTCGTGGCAGGCTGACGGCTAGGTTCGTCACCGATGGCGTCCGGTTTGTACCAGTGCGAACGCTGCGTCGGTTGCCAGAGAGTCGGAGCAGGAGAGTGAGGGAGCGATGTTCGAGAGGTTCACCGACCGCGCGAGGCGCGTCGTCGTCTTGGCCCAGGAAGAGGCCAGGATGCTCAACCACAACTACATCGGCACCGAGCACATCCTGCTGGGGCTGATCCACGAAGGCGAGGGCGTCGCAGCCAAGTCGCTCGAGTCGCTCGGTATTTCGCTGGAAGGTGTGCGCAGCCAGGTCGAGGAGATCATCGGTCAGGGGCAGCAGGCTCCGTCCGGTCATATCCCGTTCACCCCGCGTGCCAAGAAGGTGCTGGAGCTGAGCCTGCGCGAAGCGTTGCAGCTCGGCCACAACTACATCGGCACCGAGCACATCCTGCTGGGGCTGATCCGTGAGGGCGAGGGCGTGGCCGCCCAGGTGCTGGTCAAGCTCGGCGCCGACCTGAACCGGGTCCGCCAGCAGGTCATCCAGCTGCTGTCCGGTTATCAGGGCAAGGAGCCGGTGGAATCCGGTGCCCGCGGCGAAACGGGCACCCCGTCCACCTCGCTGGTGCTCGACCAGTTCGGCCGGAACCTGACCCAGGCCGCGCTGGAGGGCAAGCTCGACCCGGTCATCGGCCGCTCGAAGGAGATCGAGCGCGTGATGCAGGTGCTGAGCCGCCGCACCAAGAACAACCCGGTGCTGATCGGCGAGCCCGGCGTCGGTAAGACCGCCGTCGTCGAGGGCCTGGCGCAGGCCATCGTCAACGGCGAGGTGCCGGAAACGCTGAAGGACAAGCAGCTCTACACCCTCGACCTGGGTTCCCTGGTCGCGGGCAGCCGCTACCGTGGTGATTTCGAAGAGCGCCTGAAGAAGGTGCTCAAGGAGATCAACACCCGCGGCGACATCATCCTGTTCATCGACGAGCTGCACACGCTGGTCGGTGCGGGTGCCGCCGAGGGCGCCATCGACGCGGCTTCCATCCTCAAGCCGAAGCTGGCCCGCGGTGAACTGCAGACCATCGGCGCCACCACCCTCGACGAATACCGCAAGTACATCGAGAAGGACGCCGCCCTGGAGCGCCGCTTCCAGCCGGTCCAGGTGGGCGAGCCGACAGTCGAGCACACCATCAATATCCTCAAGGGCCTGCGCGACCGCTACGAGGCACATCACCGGGTCTCCATCACCGATGGTGCGCTGGTTGCCGCCGCGACCCTGGCCGACCGCTACATCAACGACCGGTTCCTGCCGGACAAGGCGATCGACCTGATCGACGAGGCAGGCGCCCGGATGCGTATCCGTCGCATGACCGCGCCGCCGGACCTGCGCGAATTCGACGACAAGATCGCCGACGCGCGCCGGGAGAAGGAGTCCGCGATCGACGCGCAGGACTTCGAGAAGGCCGCGCGCCTGCGGGACAAGGAAAAGCAGCTGGTCGCCAAGCGGGCCGAGCGGGAGAAGCAGTGGCGTTCCGGTGACCTGGACGTCGTCGCCGAGGTCGACGACGAGCAGATCGCGGAGGTACTGGCCAACTGGACCGGTATCCCGGTGTTCAAGCTCACCGAGGAGGAGACCACCAGGCTGCTCCGTATGGAGGACGAGCTGCACAAGCGGATCATCGGCCAGGAGGATGCCGTCAAGGCTGTCTCCAAGGCGATCCGACGCACTCGTGCCGGCCTGAAGGACCCGAAGCGTCCGTCCGGTTCGTTCATCTTCGCCGGCCCGTCCGGTGTCGGTAAGACCGAGCTGTCCAAGGCGCTGGCGAACTTCCTGTTCGGCGAGGACGATGCGCTCATCCAGATTGATATGGGCGAGTTCCACGACCGCTTCACCGCCTCGCGGCTGTTCGGTGCCCCTCCGGGCTATGTCGGCTACGAGGAGGGCGGCCAGCTCACCGAGAAGGTGCGCCGCAAGCCGTTCTCGGTTGTGCTGTTCGACGAGATCGAAAAGGCCCACCAGGAGATCTACAACACGCTGTTGCAGGTGTTGGAGGACGGCCGCCTCACCGACGGCCAGGGCCGGACCGTGGACTTCAAGAACACGGTGCTGATCTTCACCTCGAACCTCGGCACCTCGGATATCTCGAAGGCCGTCGGGTTGGGCTTCTCCCAGTCCAACAACGAGGGCTCGAACTACGAGCGGATGAAGCTCAAGGTCAACGACGAGCTGAAGAAGCACTTCCGTCCCGAGTTCCTCAACCGTATCGACGACGTGATCGTCTTCCACCAGCTCACCACCGACCAGATCGTGGAGATGGTGGACCTGATGATCGGCCGCGTCGAGACGCAGCTGAAGAACAAGGACATGGCGATCGAACTCACCGATACCGCCAAGAAGCTGCTGGCCAAGCGTGGTTTCGACCCCGTGCTCGGTGCCCGGCCGCTGCGCCGCACCATCCAGCGCGAGATCGAGGACCAGCTGTCGGAGAAGATCCTGTTCGGCGAGATCGGCCCCGGCCAGACCGTCCAGGTCGATGTCGAGGGCTGGGACGGCGAAGGCTCCGGCGAGGACGCCAGGTTCACCTTCACCAGCAAAGCGAAGCTGACCAAGGACTCCGCTGACAAGCCGGTCGCTGCGCTCGCAGGCGCGGGCGAGGGCGAGGCCGCAGCCGAATAACCTCATAACGGCGAATGTGCCGGTCACCGATTGTCGGTGGCCGGCACATTGTCGTTTGTGCTCACCCGTTCACTGCCAGCCCGGCCGCACCAGCCCCGATGCGTAGGCGACGAAACACGAATGGTTACCGCAGCGCAGCCCCGCTCCGCGTGTTGCCGCCAGGAGAGCCGCCGGTCCGTCCATCGGTATCGGAATCAACGGCGTTGCCGGTATCGGTTGCGCCCGGCCCTCGCGTACTGCCGCGCGGTGCAGATGCGGAGCGGGAGTTGTCCGGTGTCGCTGTCTTGTCGCGGCCGGTCGGTGCGCTGCCCGTGTGCTGCGCCCGGACGCTTCCCTGGTCGGGCGCGGTGGCTGTCCGGCCAGGGTCTGCCTGCTCTTCCTGATCTGCCACTGGCGCGGCGGGTGGTTTGTTGGGCAGGCGCGCGGCCACTCGGAAGCCGCCGCTCGGGCGTGGTCCGGCGGTGAGTGCCCCACCGAGGGCGTGGGCGCGTTCCCGCATTCCGAGGATGCCGTTGCCGAGGTGGGTGCCGCTCCGCGCGGCAGTGGTGGTGGGGCGGCTGTTGTCGATGGTGAAATCCACCGACTCGGGGGTGTAGCGGACGGTGACCGTTGCATCCGCGCCGGGCGCGTGCTGGATGACGTTGGTGAGCGATTCCTGGATGATCCGCGCCGCAGCTACATCGATGACGCTGGGCAGCGGTTCGGTGTTGCCGAGCACCCTGGTGTGCACGGTCAGCCCGGTCTCGCGGGTTCGGTGCAGCAGTTCGTCCAGGTCGGCGAGGCTCGGGGCGGGATTCCGGGGCGCGGCGGCGCGCTCGCCATGGGCTGCAGGCTCGTCGGAAGCCGCCATGGAAGGCTCGCCGGCGGTATCGGCCGTGCCGGCCCGGTTGTGGGCGTCGGCGCCGTCCGCGGCCTGGGGCAGACGGCTGAGCGTTGCCCCGTCATCGGTGCGAAGGCCAACGGCATCAAACGCGTTCCGCCCTCGGCGTGCTCGGATGCCCCGCCGCGCCCGCTTGCGACCGGCCTTGCCGGTGGGTACGGCCGTACCGGGTGCAGCGGCGTCTTCCGATTCGTCACCGGTGCCGCCGGAACGAATGGTGTGCAGCAGGGTATGTACCTCGCCGAGCGCTTCCTTGCTGGTGTCCTTGATCGTCCCCAGCGCGGTGGCGGCCTGTTCCGGTTTGTTGTCGAACAGTTCCAGCGCCATCGATGCCTGCGCAGTGATCAGCGAAAGGCGATGCGCCAGCCCATCGTGCAGTTCCCGCGCGGTCGCCAGCCTCTCCTGCATGGCCCTGCGTTGCTGTTGTGCGAGCTCGTCCCGGCGCGCGGCCTCGGTGCGTTGTGCGCGTTCGGCCAGTACTGTTCGGCGCTGTCTGATTCCCTCGGCGGCGGCGACGAGTACCGTCAGCCAGGCCAATAGTCCGAACACCTGCCAGACCTCGGTAGGTTTGCCGAGCAGCGGGGGGAGTGGCCACACCAGCAGCAGGTAACCGACCGGGACCAGCGGATAGGTCAGCCATCTCGATCCGGTGATCGCCGCGGTCAGGAACGCGATGACCAGCGAAAGGAAGATCGGCCCGTAACCGTAGCCCAGGTACAGGTAGGCCGCGCATATCCCGATGCTGCCGCCGAGCACCGCGAGCGGCTGATAGCGGCGCAGCACCAGCAGCAACGGCCCGGCCACAAGCAGGGCGTAACCGACGGTGTCCAGGGAGCGAACGTCGGTCTGCTCCAGATTCGCTGCCCGCCCACCGGCGACCTGTACCAGGGCGACGACAAGCGCCACTGCCCAGTCCCATCCGACCAGGCCGCGGCCCGTTATACCGAACTCCCGCACCCGCATCACCCTATTCGCCCATATATCGCGCACCATCGGTCTGCACACGTATTTCCTCCCGGTGCGCTGCACGGTGCAGGCGCGACCGGGCCGGTTTCGCATGCGTTGGCACGAGTATGTGCGTTCGGCGATACGACTGCACGCATAACGCGGAGCGCGACGGTAGACGGGCCGCTTCGGCGCGGCGTCGCTCCCGTATCGGACAGAGCCTAGTCGGCTGGCAATCGATGCGGTGTCGGTGTGTGAACGATGCCGAAAAACACGGCCTTGTCGGCGGGATCGGGATAGATGCGGTAGATGAATTCCTGGTCGGTCAGCGTATCGATGTCTACGTCGCGACGGAACTGTTCGACTCCCGCATCGTTTTCGCCACGGTGTTCCGGGTCGCACCGTCCGGCGTGACCGACCGATCATCGTGCATCTTGGGGGAATCGTCCAGGTTGAACATGGTGAACGTGCCATCCGGCTTGAAGTAGGCGAAGCCGACGTAATTGCTGACCTCGGGGCCGGTCAACGGCATCGATGCGCCCTGAGAGTCCATCGCGGATGTCGTCTCCCAGGGCATAGTGGACAGAACCGCCGACGGTGAACCCTGGGCGACCGCTGGGGATGTCGCGGTGGGCGGGCTGGGAGTCGTGTTCGAGCTCGAGCTGTGGTCGTCATTTCCGCAAGCGCCGAGTAAGCCGACCGCGGCAAGAGCCATGATTGCGTGCGCAACTTTTTTCATCGGGACCCACCTTTCTTGCTGTCGGTGGTCGGGGCGCCTGCGACGCGGCGCTCACCGTGGTTGCGTTCCTGCCAGCGGCGGTAGACGTCGACGGCGTCGTCGCGGGACAAATGACGCATCGGCAGGCGGCGCTGGTCCCACGGTTGGCGAATTCTTCGTAGAAAGTGTTGAGCTCGAAGTACTTTCGGTCGTCGACACAGTGCGGGGCGTAGGCCTCGCGGGTGGTCAGGAAGACCACCTCGTCGGGGGAGCAGTAGTACAGCGCGCCGAGGCACATCGGGCACGGCAGGGCCAGGATGTAGATGGTGGTCCCGGTGAGATGTTCGGTGCCGAGCGCGGTACAGGCCGCGTGGATCGCGAGGATCTGGGTCAGGCGGCGACGGGCCGGTCGGGACCGGAGGCGTCGACCACCTGATCGCGCCGGTGCCGATGACGAATACCCAGCCTTCGACGGTCACCGTGCCTGCTGCCAGCGCCCGGGCCACCGCTGGATGTGTGGCCAGGTTTATTTGTTGTGAAACCACCTTCGCGCGGACCAGGGCTGCGGCGAGGGCGGTCATCGCCCCGCAGCCCGGATGCCCGCACACCACGATGCGGTCCACCCCCAGCACCACGACGGCGTATTCGATGCTGGCGGCCACGCCGTCTGCACCCGGCCCGTAGGCGGGCACGAGATCGCCCGCGGTGCGGATGACGAACAATTCGCCGGGTTCGCTGCTGGTGATCAGCTCGGGTACGACGCGGGCATCGGAGAGCCGATGAACAGGTGCGCGGCGTGTGCGTGGTGGTGAGATGGGCGAACAGCTCCGCCTTGACTGGAAACACCGTGTCGCGGAAATGGCTGACACCGGTTCCGAGGTGGGCATCGACCTCGGGTTGACGACGTTCGCGGTCTTGTCGAACGGGCAGACGATTGCTTTGCCACCCCCGAGGTGGACGGCCCTGCACGAGGCCATCGTCTACAGGGACGGTTCGCCGCGTTATCGTCAGGTTGTCACCGCACTGCTCAACGCCGGTGCCGATCCGTCGATTCGCGACGGCGCGGGCCGGATCGCACTCGACAACGCCCAGCGGCGTGGTCAGACCGATATCGTCACGATCCTGCGCAACCACCCGAACGGAGGTCGGCGATGAGCCGCGATATGGATCTGCTGCGCCAGGCGATTGCCCTCGCCGAAGCGGCCGGAGAGCGTGGAAACCGCCCGTTCGGCGCGGTGATCACAACCACCGACGGTGTCGTGATCGCCACCGGCCGCAACGAGGTCGCCGAAACCGGTATGGCCACCGCCCACGCCGAACTCACCGCCGTCACCGCCGCCACCGAGGCGGGCCGCGCCGTCGATCTGATCGGGGCCACGGTCTACGCCAGCGGCGAACCGTGCCCGATGTGCAGCGCGGCGATGGTGTGGGCCGGGATCGGCCGGATCGTCTTCGCCGCGGCCGAACCAGATTTCAGCGAAATCATCGACGGGGGACCACGGTTCACCCTGCGCTGTGCCGATGTGGTCGGCGCCGCCGATGTCGACCTCGATGTCTCGGGCCCGCACCTGGGCGAGGAGGCGCTCGCTCCGTTCCACCGCTTCGCCGAGAACTTCCCAGGAGGCGATAATCGCGCCGTGACTCGTGATACCGATTGGGCGCGGGTATCCGGTAAGTCGCAGGAGGGACCGTGAGCGACGTTCGCGCCGTGGCTCGCGGCGCTGCCTGGCTGTTCCGCTGTCGGCGGGGCCTGATCTGATCGCCTGCCCGCCATTCTGAACCGGACCGACCGATCCGGATCGGAATATGATCTCGCCGGTAGGTTGCGTACGAGCGGCAGCGTGGCTCCGAACACAGGTATGGTCCAGTGATGGTCGACCAGCAAGTGCGTTTACCGGACCTGTCAGCACGGCCGTATGAGCTCACGGTCGAGCGCGTCATGACCGCATCGCCGTCACTGTTATATCTGGCGTGGACCCAGGGTTTCGACATTTGGTTCGCCGATCCCGAATCGGTGCGGATGCGTCCCGAGGTCAACGAACCGTTCTACTTCGAAGTCGTGCACGAGGGCATGCGCCATCCCCATTACGGCCGTTTCCTCCGGCTGGAGCCGAACCGATCGGTGGAGCTGACCTGGGTGACCGGCGCCGAAGGCACCGAAGGCGCGGAAACAGTGGTCAGGGTGGAGTTCGTACGTCAACCGCGAGGTATCCGGCTTCGCCTGCGGCACAGTGGCTTTCCCAACGAAGCCGCTCGCGACCGGCACCGCGCGGCCTGGCCTGCGGTACTGGAGCAGTTGGACAAGCGAACCGCTGCGGCCGGCTGAACCGGGCGAGTAGTTTCGACCTCGAACGCCAACGAACCATCCGCGAAAGGACTCCAGATGCCCACACGCACCGCACGTACCGCATGGACCGGCGGCCTCCAGGACGGCACCGGCCAAGTCGAGTTGACCAGCTCGGGGGTCGGCAAGTACGAGGTGTCGTTCCCGAAGCGTTCGGCTGACAACGCCGACGGCACCACCAGCCCGGAAGAGCTGATCGCCGCCGCGCACTCCTCTTGTTACGCGATGGCGCTGTCGGCGGAGATCGGCAATGCGGGCGGCACCCCGCAGAGCCTCGACGTCACCGCCGAAGTCACCCTCGGCGCCGATCCGGCGGGCGGTTTCCGCATCAGCACGGTCGCCCTCACTGTCCGCGGCCGCGTCACCGGTCTCGACTCCGACGGTTTCGCCGCCGCGGCTGCCGCCGCGAAATCCGGCTGCCCGGTCAGCAAGGCGCTGTCGGGCGTGCAGAACATCACCCTCGACGCCGCCCTGGAGTCCTGAACGTCCTCCGGATCCGGCGAGTAACAGTGAGTGGCTCGCTCGTTCCGGTTGTGCGCCGGAACGAGCGAGCCACTCGCCTGCCGCGGGCGGTCGTTACCGCTCAGGAGGTGGGTTTGCCCGCTACGTCGAGCACCACCTCGAATTCCAGTAGCGAAGCACCGGTGGCGACCGGTTTCTTCTGTTCACCCGCATGCGCCTGGCGGGCGGGACCGTCGCGCCACGCCGCGAACGACTCCTCCGAATCCCACTGGGTGACGACGAAGTACCGGTTTTCGCCCGCCACTGGCCGCAGCAGTTGGAAGCCGAGGAACCCGGGGGAGTTCTCGACCGCGTGCGCACGGTGGGCGAACCGCTTCTCTAGTTCGGGTCCCGCGCCCTCGGGAACCTCGATCGCATTGATCTTCACAACAGCCATATCCCCGACAATAGGGAAACCTCGCGCCCCTGTGTGGCCGCGGCTGCGGCAGAATCAGCACGATGCTGCACGACGAAGGCGGAACCGGTACCCCGATCCTGCTGCTGCACGGGCTGATGGGCAGCGCGCGGACCTGGCAGGACCAACTGGACTGGCTGCGCGAGTACGGGCGGGTCTACACCTTCGACGCCGCCGGGCACGGGCGCCCCGCTCCCACCGAACCGACCACCGAAGCATTCGTCGCCGACATCGCCGCCGCCACCGCCGATATCGGCGCGCCCATGACCGTGATCGGGCATTCGATGGGTGGGCTGCACGCCTGGGTTTTCACCGCACAGCACCCGGAACGGGTCCGCGCGCTGGTGGTCGAAGATATGGCCGCCGATTTCACCGGTCGCACTGCCGCAGAATGGGCGGCGATGATCGAATCCTGGCCGCAGCCGTTTCCCGACGCCGACGCCGTCCTCGGCTACTTCGGTCCCGTCGCGGGCCGGTACTTCCTCAACGCCTTCGACCTCGGTCCCGACGGCTACCGCCTACACGGCTCCGTGGCAACCTTCCGCGATATCTCCGAAGAATGGGGGGTGCGCGATTTCTGGACGCAGTGGCGGGCGGTACACGTACCGACCCTGCTGATCGAAGGCGAACACACCATCACCCCGCCCGGGCAGATGCGGCGCATGGGCGAGGAAAACCCCTACGCCGAACATGTGCTGATCCCCGACGCCGGTCATCTCGTCCACGACGACCAGCCCGACCGCTACCGGGAAGAAGTCGAACGATTCCTGCGCAGAGTGCTCGCCGAGCCCCCTTTCGAGGCACACACATAGATCTCGGTCTGTTCCAACCGCGGTCTCGCCTCGGCTGGCTGCTCTGGGGAAACGAAGCCACACTGCGAGACTGCGAACCTCCCGGACCGATAGAAACGGCTGCCTGCCCGTACTGACCCGGCCCGCACGGCGACGGCTTCTCACCCACCGGCTTACCGAACTGCAAGCTCAGGTATTCGCGCCGCTCCCCCCGCCCTCACCGGCCAGCGCGAACAAACCATCCTCGGTCTGCTCGATCAGCCCGTCCACCAGCAGCGAGTCCAGCGCCCGATCCCGCTGACCCGGATCGCGAGTCCAAGCCATATCCAGCCGCACCCGCTCCACCGGACCCGACGCACCACGCAGCACGTCCATCAGCCTGCCGCGGGCCTGCCGATCGGTGCCTTCATACTTCTGGGTGCGCCGCACCACCGTCGACTCTGGTCTGCCCGCACTCACCCACGCGCAACGCGGCAGCGGGCACTCGCCGCAACCCGGAGTACGCGCCCGGCACACCATCGCACCCAACTCCATCAACGCGGCGGAAAACATCGCCGCCCGGTCCACCCGCAGCGGCAGCAGCGCCTCGGTTTCGGGCAGATCGCGGCTGGACGGGTTACCCGCCTCCGCCTTGCCGTGCACCGCGCGGGCAACAACACGCCGCACATTGGTATCCACCACCGGAACCCGCTGCCCATAGGCGAAACAAGCCACCGCCCGCGCCGTATAGGCGCCGATCCCCGGCAGCCCGAGCAGCACCTGCACATCGTCGGGCACCTCGTCGCCGTACTCGGCGGCCAACACCTTCGCGCATTCATGCAACCGCAACGCGCGCCGCGGATACCCGAGCTTGCCCCACGCCCGCAACACCTCACCCTGCGAGGACGCCGCCATCGCCGACGGAACCGGCCAGCGCGCCACCCACTCCCGCCACACCGGCTCCACCCGCGCCACCGGCGTCTGCTGCAGCATGATCTCGCTCATCAAGATCTGCCAAGCGCTCACCCCCGCACGCCGCCACGGCAGGTCGCGGGCGGTTTCCCGATACCAATCCAGCAGCGCGTCGGCGTCGATCGCGCCGCCTCCGATACCGCCTTCGGCACCTGTCACCGAAACACTCCATCCGCCGTTCTCACCGAACCGATGCCGCGATCGATGGGCGGTGTCCGCCGCGCCGCAACGGCGCCGACGTCAAAAGCGACAGCTCGCGGGTGCAAAATGAGCGTATGCCTAATTCAAACCCGGTCAGTGCTTGGAAGTCCCTCCGCGAGGGAAACGACCGCTTCGTCAACGGCACCCTGCTGCATCCTAGTCAGGGCGCCGCCCACCGCGCCAAACTCGTCGGCGGACAAAACCCGACTGCGGTCCTGTTCGGCTGCGGCGACTCCCGGGTGGCAGCCGAGATCATCTTCGACCAGGGACTCGGCGATATGTTCGTGGTCCGCACCGCCGGACACGTCATCGACGCCTCCGTCCTCGGCTCCATCGAATACGGAGTGGCAGTACTGGACGTACCGCTGATCGTGATCTTCGGCCACGATAGCTGCGGAGCGGTCAAAGCCACCCTCGACGCACTCGACGGCGGAGAAGTACCCGGCGGATTCATCCGCGACATCGTCGAACGAGTCACCCCCTCGGTGCTGATCGGCCGCCGCGAAGGCAAGAACAGCGTCGACGAACTCGAAGCCAAACACGTAGTCGAAACCGCCCGACTACTGAAAGAACGGTCCACGATCATCTCCGAGCGAGTCGACGCCGGCACCTGCGCCATCGCCTGCGTCACCTACAAACTGGCCGAAGGCAAAGCAAAACTACACCACGTCATCGGCAACATCGGCGAAGAAGCTTGAGCTGTGTTTATTGGCCGCGCCTTCGGTGCGGCGGGTTTGCGGCCCCCTGGTGGCTCGCGTTTCAGCCCTCGCGACTTGCGCCTTCGGCGCGTGCGCTGCGAGGGCTGAAACGCGAGCCGGGCCGCAAACCGGACGGGGCTGGGTAAGCGGGTCGGTCGGGGCAGGGGACTGCTGGTGCCTTCGGCGCGTGCGCTGCGGAGGTTGAAACGCGTGCTGGGGCTGCAAACCGGACGGGGCTGGGGAGGTGGGTCGGCCTGAGGTGGTTCAGGAACTGCTGGTGCTTTCGGTATGTGCGTTACGGAGGCTGAAACGCGAGCCGGGCCGCGAACGCGAGATTGCTGCCGTCTGTTTTCGCATGTCCACGGCCTACGGGCGGGTTCGAGTCGGAGCGGTGGCGCGCCGACACGCCGAGCCCCTGAGCGGTGGTGCCGGGCGCTGCGCTTACCGTTGAGACGTGCTGGAACCGACTGGACCGCTGCCGCCGGAGATCTACTGGCGGCGACGCGTTTTTGCCATCGGCGCGCTCATTGTCGCGCTCGCGCTGGTGATCTGGCTGGCCATCGCAGTGACCCGCGGCGGAGGATCGCCGGGCGAAACCGCGAGCGCGGCGGTGAGCACGTCCGCTGAAACGAACAAACCTGCGGGGGCGACCACCTCCCGGTCGAGCTCCGGCGCGGCGGTGTCGTCGTCGGAAGCCTCGGACGTTTCGGAACCCTCCGGCGCGCCCGTGGGTGCAGGGCAGTGCTCCGACCAGTCGCTCGCCGTGAAGGTCACGGTGGAACACCCCACCTACCAGCTCGGGCAGCAGCCGGTGTTCGGGATCGTCATCACCAACATCTCCGCCGAACCGTGTACGCGCGACATGGGTTCCGGGTTGCAGCGAGTGTCGGTGCACACGCTGGACGGGCAACGTCAGCTGTGGTCCAGCACCGACTGTTACCCCGAGGGCGAACCCGATGTGCGAACGCTGGAGCGGGGCGAGCAGGCCGCGTTCACCGTGACCTGGTCCGGGGCTACCTCGCAGCCGGACTGTGCGGGTGAACGGGTACAGGTTCCGTCGGGGGCCTACAGCGTTGTTGCGCAATTGGGGTCGATACGGAGTGCGCCGGAGCCGTTCAATATCGCGTGACGGTGCGCCCGGTACCACCGGACCCACGCTGATGGGGCGTATCCGTGTCACCCTGCCTCGCTAAGGTGCGCGGTGTGGCTGCGACAAAGAACAAGCCGGTCTTCCGCTGCACCGCGTGCTCCCATGAGGTCACCAAGTGGGTCGGCAAATGTCCCGACTGCGCAGCCTGGGGGACGGTCGAGGAAGTAGCTCAGGCGGCGGCTGCCCCCGCAGGCAGGCGCGCGATGCTTCCGAGTACGGCCGCGGCACCCATCTCCCGGGTGGATTCGCAGCGCACTACCGCGCGCCCGACAGGTGTTGCGGAGTTGGATCGTGTGCTCGGCGGCGGGATCGTGGCCGGTTCGGTGGTTTTGCTGTCCGGGGAGCCCGGCGTGGGCAAGTCCACACTATTGCTCGAGGTCGCGCACCGCTGGGCTGAGCAGCGTGACGAGCGGTCGCTGTATGTGACGGCGGAGGAATCGGCGGGGCAGGTCCGATTGCGGGCGGACCGGACGGGTGCTGTGCACGACCGGGTGTATCTGGCGGCGGAATCGGATCTGTCGGTGGTGCTCGGACATGTGGAGCAGGTGCGTCCGTCGCTGCTCGTGGTCGATTCGGTGCAGACCATGTTGGCCGCGGATACCGATGGCGTGATCGGCGGAGTGACGCAGGTGCGTGCGGTCACCGCGGCGTTGACGTCGCTGGCGAAGGCGAGCGGTATCGCTGTGCTGCTGGTCGGTCACGTCACCAAGGACGGCGCGGTCGCAGGCCCGCGGACGCTGGAGCATCTGGTCGATGTGGTCTTGCAGTTCGAGGGTGACAAGAATTCGACGTTACGGATGGTGCGCGGCATCAAGAACCGTTTCGGCAGCGCCGATGAGGTGGGTTGTTTCGAGTTGCACGACGACGGCATCGCCTGTGTCACCGACCCCTCGGGCCTGTTCCTGCACCATCGCACCGATGCAGTGCCAGGGACCGCTGTCACGGTCGCGATGGACGGTAAACGCCCGCTGGTCGGCGAGGTCCAGGGCCTCACGGTCGACACCCAGGTCCCGGCCCCGCGGCGGGCGGTGAGCGGGCTGGACTACAACCGTGTCGCGATGATCCTGGCCGTCCTGCAGAGCCGGTGCGGCCTCTACGTCGGCAAACAGGACGTGTACGCCGCCACCGTAGGCGGTATGCGCCTGACCGAACCCGCCGCCGACCTGGCGGTCGCCCTGGCCATAGCCAGCGCCGCCCGCGACACCGCACTACCCGCGGGCTGGGTGATCCTCGGCGAGGTAGGCCTGGCCGGCGAAGTCCGCCGTATCACCTCGGCATCCCGCCGCCTGGCCGAAGCCGAACGCCTCGGCTTCACCACAGCGATCGTCCCTCCGGGCACCGAAGCCAAATCCATCCCGCTCGAACTCCACGAGGCCCCCAGCCTCCGAGCCGCCATCCGCCTGGCCGGCCTCTCGAGATCCCGCTGACCCGGAACCCACCCCGGCACCAACCCAGCGCCGCCGCCCTTCCCTGTTCACTCGGCCCCGCTTGGCTGCGGCCCGGCTCCCCACTCGAAGTCCAGGCAGATATTGGACAGCCGGGTTCGCGCCTTCCTTGTAGGCCTCATGTCTCGCATGAAGTCTCCGCTGTCACGGCCGGGTAGTCCTCATGGGCGTGGCCGCCCCCGATTTCCTGTGGTCGAGCGCACCGATGGCGACTTCGGCAAGCTCGAGCCGCAAGCCCAGCTCGACAATCTCGAGCAAATCGCTGTTATAGCGGTGCCCAGCCCTCGTAGCACCCTGCTAATGGAGCGCTAGCTGAAGCCTCTCGGAGAAGGACCAGAGCCCGCATCCTGCCTCTTTCCGCTCTCACTCAGCCTGTCCGGTTTGCGGACCGGCTCGCGTCTCAGCCTCGCAGCTCGGAGCGCCGGGGCGGACGGACGTCCGACCCTCGCGCTTGCGCCGAAGGCGCAAGCGCGAGGGCTGAAACGCGAGCCCAAGGGAGCAGCAAACCTGCCGCACCGGAGTCGCGGCCATGTTTCAGTGCGCGCTGCCTTCGGTGCTCTTGGACAGCTCGGTTACTTGACGTTCGGCTTCGGTGCCTGCGTCGACTGGGACCTGCATTTGGATGGTGCCGTTTTCCTTGAAGTTGAACGACACGGTGTAGGTCAAGCCGGGGGTGATGTCTTTGGTGAGCCCGGTGATTTCGATGAGCGCGGAGTCGGCTGCGGGATCTTCGGTGCGGGCGCCTGCGGACTGGTTGGTTCCGTTGGTGCTCTTCTGGGACTTCTGGCCGGCAGCTTCGGTGGCGCTGTCGGCGGCTACCACGGTCTCCTGGGGGGAGAGTTCGATCTTGGAGCCTTCGGCGGGGGTGATGCGGACCGAGCCGAGGTCGGTGGTGATGCTGGTGAGCTCGTCGGTGACGGTTTCGCCGGTGTTGACGATGGACAGGGCGAGCACCGCCTTGCCGCCTTCACTGTTGGTGTGGGTGTCGGTCGCCGGGTAGATGATGTGCACGTTGCGCAGCGAGATCCGGCCGATGTCGGCGTTGTTGCCGTTGATGGCGGCGGCTTGGTGGGAGGTTTGGGTGATCTGGCCGGCGCTGCAGCCGGTCAGGATGAGTGCCGCACCGGCGGCGAGCGCGGCAACCGCTGTTGTCCGACGTGGGCTGAGCCGCAGTGTCGGTCTGGCCGGGTTCGCGGCAGTCGCAGCATTCAGGGCAGTCACGAGTTGTCCTCCATGTCCGAGCGGGCTCACTCCACTAGGGACTGTAGTAGTTCGTTCCGGGGGCCGGGCGCGCCGGTCGGTATTGTGCGCCGGATTCGTGGCGGCGAACACAACGCGGCGCGACGCGCGGGGACGGGTAACGATTCGGTCTAGGACGCGCCGATCGGGGCGGGTGCTGGTCTTGCCCGCCGTGTACTGCCGGAATCGGCCGGTAGATAACTCGTTCGGGGACAACGTAATGCACATCGATCCGCATCTGTCAAGCCCCATGGTCTGCTCGTTGTGGCCCTGACCTGCACAGTTGATCGCGCCGTTACCGACTCGCATGTTAAACTGTGAACATCGAAAGGGGCACGGGACACATGATTTTTAAGGTCGGAGACACCGTCGTTTACCCCCACCATGGAGCGGCGCTGATCGAAGCAATCGAGACTCGCACCATCAAGGGTGAGCAGAAAGAGTATCTGGTCCTGAAGGTCGCACAGGGTGACCTTACTGTTCGGGTTCCCGCGGAGAATGCGGAGTACGTCGGCGTCCGTGACGTCGTCGGCCAGGAGGGTCTCGACCGGGTCTTCCAGGTGCTACGGGCACCGCATACGGAAGAGCCGACCAACTGGTCCCGCAGGTACAAGGCCAACCTGGAGAAGCTCGCCTCCGGCGATGTGAACAAGGTGGCCGAGGTCGTACGCGATCTGTGGCGCCGAGAGCAGGACCGCGGGTTGTCCGCAGGTGAGAAGCGGATGCTGGCCAAGGCCAGGCAGATCTTGGTCGGTGAGTTGGCGCTCGCCGAGGGCACCGACGACGGCAAGGCCGAGACGTTGCTCGACGAGGTCCTCGCCGCGGCTTCCTGACCATGTCCGAAACGGACGGCCCCGGCCGTAGTGCCGGTGGTCCGGTCGTCGCATTGGTGCCTGCCGCCGGTCGTGGCGTGCGCTTGGGTGAAGACAAGCCCAAGGCGTTCGTCGCGGTCGGCGGCACGCCTATGGTCAGACTCGCTGTCGATGGTCTGATCGATTCCGGTGCGGTCGACGAGATAATTGTCATGGTTCCCGCCGAGTTGGTGGAGAGTGCAGGGGCCCTGCTGCCGCTCTCCTGCTCGGTGCGGGTGGTGGTCGGCGGCGCCGAACGCACTGATTCGGTGCGTGCGGGCATTGCCGCAGCGCCTGATGCGGGTTACTTCCTGGTGCACGATGCCGCCCGCGCGTTGGCCCCGCCCGATTTGATCGCCCGGGTGAGTGCGGAACTTCATGCCGGGTATCCGGCCGTGGTGCCCGCGCTGCCGGTGGTGGACACCGTGAAGACCGTGAATCCCGACGGGGTTGTCACCGGCACCCCGGACCGCGCCGCGTTACGCGCTATCCAGACTCCGCAGGGTTTCGCTGCCGATCTGCTGCGTGCCGCCTACGCCTCTGATGTTCCTGCCACCGATGACGCGGGCCTGGTCGAACGGCTCGGTGTCGCGGTGCGCACCATCCTCGGCGACCCGCTCGCCTTCAAGATCACCAATCCGCTGGATCTGCGCCTGGCCGATGCCGTGCTCGCGCATACCGAAACGCCGGCGGTGGGAACTCGATGAACCTTCGAACCGGTATCGGCACCGACGTGCACCCGATCGAACCCGGTCGCCCCTGCTGGATGGCGGGCTTGCTGTTCGACGGCGACGACGGCTGCGCGGGCCACTCCGACGGCGACGTCGCCGCGCATGCGCTGTGTGATGCGCTGCTCTCGGCGGCCGGGCTGGGCGATGTCGGGTCGGTTTTCGGTACCGGGCGGCCGGAGTGGGCCGGTGTTTCCGGGGCGGCCATGCTGACCGAGGTTCGGCGGCTGCTCGATGACGCCGGATACGATGTAGTGAACGCGGCCGTTCAGGTGATCGGCAATCGCCCGCGGATCGGCCCGCGACGGGCCGAAGCTCAGCAGGTACTCGGGGAACTGCTGGGGGCGCCGGTATCGGTATCGGGCACTACCAGTGACGGGCTCGGTCTGACCGGTCGCGGTGAGGGTGTCGCCGCCGTGGCGACCGCGTTGCTGCACTGTCGCTGACAGCTGAATCACCTGTCAGTGCCGTATCGGTGCACCGCAACGAGTGCACCCCTATATACCAGCTAGGATCGTCTGCCGTGACTCTGCGCCTTTTCGACACCGAGACGCGGGCCTTGCGTGATTTCACGCCGTTGGTCCCGGGCCATGCCTCGGTGTACCTGTGTGGCGCCACCGTTCAGGCCGAACCGCATATCGGTCATGTGCGCAGCGGCGTCGCGTTCGATGTGCTGCGCCGCTGGCTGTCGGCGGGTGGTCTCGATGTCGCGTTCATCCGTAATGTCACCGATATCGAGGACAAAATCCTCACCAAGGCCAAGGCTGCGGGGAGGCCGTGGTGGGAGTGGGCGGCCACTTATGAGCGCGCCTTCGACCGCGCCTACCGGCAACTCGGTGTGCTGCCGCCGTCGGCCGAACCGCGCGCAACCGGGCATATCACCCAGATGGTGGAATTGACGCAGCGGTTGATCGACCGCGGCCACGCCTACGCTTCGGCGGGCAATGTCTACTTCGATGTGGCCAGCTATCCCGAGTACGGGCAGCTGTCGGGCCACCGGCTCGACGATGTGCATCAGGGCGAAAGCGCGGGTGTCGGTAAACGCGACCAGCGTGATTTCACGTTGTGGAAGGCGGCCAAACCCGGCGAACCGTCCTGGCCGTCGCCGTGGGGGCCCGGTCGTCCCGGTTGGCATCTGGAATGCTCGGCGATGGCCGAATTCTATCTCGGCTCCGAATTCGATATTCACTGCGGCGGTATGGACCTGGTGTTTCCGCACCATGAGAACGAAATCGCTCAGTCGAAAGCGGCCGGAAACGGTTTCGCCCGGTACTGGCTGCACAACGGTTGGGTCACCATGGGCGGGGAGAAGATGTCGAAATCGCTCGGCAATGTGCTGTCGGTGCCGAATGTGCTGAAAACTGTCCGGGCGGTCGAACTGCGGTTTTATCTGGGCAGCGCGCACTACCGGTCGATGCTGGAGTATTCCGATAAGGCGCTTTATGACGCCGCCCAGTCCTATCAGCGGATCGAGGGGTTCGTGCATAGGGTCGCCGAACGCGGCGGCGAGGCGCCGATGGGCAAATGGACCGACGGTTTCGCCGCAGCGCTCGACGACGATCTCGGGGTGCCCAAGGCGCTCGCCGAAATCCATCACGCCGTACACGAGGGCAATCGCGCCCTGGATGCGGGCATTATCGACACTGCCCGCGAGCACGCCGGTCAGGTGCGCGCAATGCTCGCGATTCTCGGCGTCGACCCGCTCGACCCGCACTGGCGCACCGCGGGCGACAACTCGGCCGCGACAGCGGCGCTGGACGTCCTCGTCGGCGCCGAACTCGAACGCCGCCAGCAGGCGAGGGTGGCCAAGGACTGGGCCACCGCCGACGCGGTGCGCGATCGGTTGCAGGCTGCGGGCATCGAGGTGACCGATACCCCGGACGGCCCGGAATGGTCGCTCGCCTCATCTTCCGGAAAGGCTGGCTGATGGCAGGGAATTCGCAGCGACGAGGAGCTATCCGCAAGGGTGGCACCAAAAAAGGCGCGGTGGTCGGTTCCGGCGGTCAGCGCAGGCGCGGTCTGGAGGGCCGTGGCGCGACCCCGCCCGCCGAGATGCGTAAGAACCATCCGGCGGCCAAACGTGCCGCCGCGAAAACCAAAGCGGCGCAAGCCCGGCAGGCGGGCGGTCGTGGTGCTCGTTCCGCGGGCCGGAAGACCGATGACGGGCCGGAGTTGGTGCTCGGACGTAACCCGGTGGTCGAGTGTTTGCGCGCAGGAGTGCCCGCGTCGGCTCTGTATGTCGCGGTGGGCACCGAGAACGACGAGCGGCTGACCGAGAGCGTGCGCATCGCCGCCGAAACCGGCATCTCGATTCTCGAGGTTCCGCGCACCGACCTGGACCGGATGAGCTCCAACGGTTTACATCAGGGGCTGGCATTACAGGTCCCGCCGTACACCTACGCCCACCCGGACGATCTGCTCGATCAGGTCCGGCAGGCGGCTGTGCCCGCGCTGCTGGTCGCGCTGGACAATATCTCCGATCCACGCAATCTGGGTGCAGTGATCCGCTCGGCGGCTGCTTTCGGCGGGCAGGGTGTGCTGATTCCGCAGCGGCGCAGCGCCAGTGTCACGGCGGTGGCGTGGCGGACCAGCGCGGGTGCCGCGGCCAGGATCCCGGTGGCGCGTGCGACGAACCTCACTCGGACACTGAAGGATTGGGCTGCCACGGGAATCCAGGTGGTCGGTCTGGATGCGGGTGGCGACACCACGATCGACGAATTCGACGGTACCGCGCCGACGGTGCTTGTGGTCGGTTCGGAAGGTAAGGGGTTGTCGCGGCTGGTCCGGGAGAACTGCGATGCGGTGCTGAGCATTCCGATGTCGGGGCCGGTGGAATCGCTGAACGCCTCGGTTGCGGCGGGTGTGGTGCTGGCCGAGATCGCCAGGCAGCGCCGGAGCTGAACCGCACGGCCTGCCACGCAGCCTTTTTGCCGGAATCGGATGGCGTTGAACCGCAAATCCGGCGCGGCACCGTAGAATTCGTGGTGTGGTGATACCCAACCAGCCCGTCGGCCAGCCCGTCGAGCATCCCAACGCGACAGCCGTGCTGTTCCTTGGCTTGGTCAGCCTCCTGCCGTGCTGCGGCTTGACCGGGCCGATCGCGTGGGCATTGGGGAAGCGGGCGCTGGATCAGATCGAAGCCTCAGGCGGCGCGTACGGTGGGCGGGTCCAGGTTGTCGTCGGCTTCATCTGCGGCGTGGTCGGCACTATCCTGATGATCATCATGGCGTTGCTGTACCTGCTGATGCTGCTGCGCTGAATCGCGTACGGCCTGGATGGCTGGAACGCCCGTTCAGTCCAGGCTGGGTTGGTCCGCTGTGGTCGCACCGTCCCAGGCGGGCCATTCTTCGCTGACCGAACCCGACCAGTTGGGGTTGCGGCGCTCCCGGAACGCCGCCATCGCCTCGCCGCTGTCGATGCCCTTGGCGATATGGTGATTGAGTTCGGTCTCCAACTGTCCCACCATCGCCGACTCCATCCCGACTCCCTCCCACAGCAGCCGTTTCGACAGCGCCGCGCTCAACGGCGCCGAACCGTTGGCGATGTCGTGGGCGACCGCCAGCGCGGTCGGCAGCACTTCGGGGCCGGGCAGGCACGCATTGGCCAACCCCATCGCTGCGGCTTCCGCGCCGTCGAAGGTGCGGCCGGTGAGCAGGATGTCGGCGGCATTGGCCAGGCCGGCCAGCCGGGGCAGCGTCCAGTGCACATAGCCGTCGGCGAGTACCCCGCGTCGGACCTGACTCAGCCCGTACACCGCGTCTTCGGCGAAGTACCGTAGATCGCATTGCAGCGCTACGGCCAGGCCGATACCGACCGCGTGTCCGTTGACGGCCGCGATCACCGGTTTGCGTATCCGGAACGGCGGCGGGTCCAGATGTCCGGTGACTTCGCCTGCGCTCTGGGACAGGTCTGCGCCTGCGCAGAAGGCGGGCTGTGTTCCAGTGATCACGACGGCGCGGATCGCGTCCTCGTCGTCGCAGCGGCGTAGTGCGGTGTTGAGCGCGGAAGTCATCGCCGGAGTGAAGGCGTTCTGCTGGGCGGGGCGGTTGAGGGTGAGGACGGCGATGCCCGCGGAGACATCGACGAGCAGTTCCGAACTCATGCCAAGGATCGTAGACGGGCCCACCGACGCCCGTGGCGCGACATTGGGCACAGGTCCAGTTTCAGCGAAGCACTTTCCGGCCGATTGCGTACTTGTGCACTTCGGTGGGGCCGTCGTAGAGGCGGAATGCCCGCATATCTCGGAAGATCATCTCGACAACTGTCTCGTCGCTGATGCCGATGCCGCCGAGCACCTGCACACAGCGGTCGGCCACTTTGAACAGCTCCTCGGAGACGTACGCTTTGGCGATCGAGCTCTCATGGCGGGCTTTTTCGCCCTGGTCCATCAGCCAGCAGGCGTGCCAGATGGTGAGCCTGCACTGGTGCAGCGCTATCTCGTTATCGGCCAGCATGAACGACACACCCTGGTGTTCACCGATCGGCTTCCCGAACGCTGTCCTGGTGCGTGCGTGCCCTATGGCGATGTGCTGGGCGCGTTCGGCGGCGCCGAGCCAGCGCATGCAGTGGGTGAGCCGGGCGGGGGCCAGCCGTAACTGGGCGTAGCGCAGCGCCTGGCCCGCTTCGCCGAGCAGCGCGTTCTTGGGCAGGGTGAGGTTGTCGAACCGGACAACGCCGTGCCCGGCGACGTAGTTGCGGTCCATTGTGTTCATGGTGCGTTCGATGACGATGCCGGGCTGGTCGCCGTCGGTGAGAAACAGGGTGGGGCCTTCGGGCAGATGCGGGTTAGGGGCGAGCCGGGCCATGATGATCCAGGTCTTGGCTCCGTTGGCGCCGGTGATCAGCCATTTGCGGCCGTTGATGGTGAAGTTCTCGCCGTCGAAGGTGGCGGTGGTGGCCAGCTGGGCCGGGTCGGAGCCTGCGCCGTCGGGTTCGGTCATCGCGAATACCGACCGCTGGTGGCCGTTGATCACCGGGACGAGATAGCGCTCGGTCTGGTCCGGGTCGGCGATCTTGGACAGCAGGAACATATTGCCCTCGTCGGGGGCGGCGCAGTTCATTGCGATGGGGCCGAGGGTGGACCAGCCTGCCGCCTCGTACAGCACTGCCTGTTCGAGGTGAGTGAGGCCGCGCCCGCCGAGTGCGACCGGAGCCTGGATGGTCAGCAGGTTTTCGGTGCGGGCGAGTTCGACCAACTCCTGGCGCAGCTCGTCGCTGGGGCCGTGCGCGGTCAGCCGTGGATCGCGTTCGAAGGGCACGATCTTGTCGGCGACGAACTGACGGACCCGATCGCGTTCGGCGGCGAGCTCGGCAGGAATCGAGAAGTCGATCATCGGTGGTCACCTTTGTTCAGTGGGCGCTTGGGACGAGCATACGAAACCCCACCCCACTGACTGAAGGCAGCCGCCTGCAGAAGGGTCAGCGGACCCGGGCCAGCTGTCTGCGCCGTGCCCCGACGACCCGGCAGACCAGGTAGATCAGGAACGAGATGCTGGTGACGAAGGTCGATACCGGCGCACCTGGCGCGAGCGACAGCATGATTCCGCCCACTGCCGACACCTCCGCGAACACCACCGTCAACACGGTCGCCCTGACCGGGTCGGCGGTGAGCTGAGCCGCGGCGGCCGCGGGGGTGATCAGGATCGCCAGAACAAGCAGCGCGCCGACGATCTGCACACCGAATGCGGCGGTGACGCCGAGCATCACCGCGAACAGCACCGAAAGCGCCCGCACCGGCACCCCGCGCGCCACCGCAACCTCGGGATCGGTACTGGCGAACAGCAGCGGCCGATACACCGCTGCGAGCACGATCAACACCGCTGCGGTACAGGTGGCCAACAGGGTGAGCCCGCTGTAGCCGACGCTGACCACCTGGCCGGTGAGCAGCGAGAACTTCGAGCCCGCCCGTTCCGGACCCAACCACAGGAACAGCACCGAGAGACCGAGCCCGAAGGAAAGCACCACCGCGATCACCGAATCGCGTTCCCTGGCCTTCGCACCGAGCACCCCGAAAAGCACCGCGGCCACCACCGACCCGACGATCGCGCCCACACCCACACCGATCCCGGCCAGCAGCGCCGCCGCGGCGCCGGTCAGCGACAGCTCGCTGGTTCCGTGCACCGCGAACGACATCTGCCTGCTGATGATCAACGGCCCGATCACCCCGGCGAGCAGCCCGAGCAGCGCCGCCGCCAGTACCGCCTGCTGCACGAAGCTGTAGCCGAGCAGATGCACCGTGGTGCTGATGTCGAACATCTTCGTCACCACTTCGGACAGCTTGTCCATCACAACCCCGTCAGTCCGTCCATCGCAGCCCCACCGTCCATCACAATCTCGCCCGCTCGTCGTCGGGATGCGTGCTCTCGCGCAGGTCCAGCTCGCCCGCATCTGTCACGTGCCCGTCACCGTTCGCCCGATGCCGGTCATGGCCGATAACGGGCGCGATGTGCGGGGTTCCGGGTTCGCCGTGGCAGTGGGCGCCCGCCGCGCCGAGCGCGTCCATGGTGTCGCCGGTACCGACGACGACCAGCCTGCCCCGGACCCGCAGCACATCGACCTCGGTTTGATACAGCTCCGACAGCACCGCAGAGGTCATCACCTCATCCGGGGTACCGATCCGGAACTTGCCGTCCACCAGATACAGCACCCGATCGACCAACGGCAGAACCGGGTTGATCTCGTGGGTGACGAACAACACAGCGGTGCCGTGTTCGCGTCTGCGCCGGTCGATCAGTTCCGAGACCAGGCGCTGATTCGCCAGATCGAGGCTGAGCAGCGGCTCGTCGCACAGCAGCACACCGGGGTCGCCGACCAGGGCTTGCGCCACCCGCAGCCGCTGTTGTTCCCCACCGGACATGCTTTCCAGCGGCGCGTTCGCGAACGCCTGCGCGCCGACATCGGCGATAGCGGCCGCGACCTTGCGTTTGCGTTCGGCGCGCCCGAGCAGGCCGAGACCCCAGCGGTGACCGTCGACACCGAGGCCAACCAGATCGGTGCCGCGCAGCTGCACTCCGGCGTCGATCGTCTTCTGCTGTGGGATGTAGCCGATGGCGGGGTGCCCGGTGCGTGCAGGCATACCGGCGATTTCGGCGCTGCCTGCGGTGAGGGCGAGCTGGCCGAGCAGCACGCGCAGCAGCGATGTTTTGCCGGAGCCGTTCGGGCCGAGGATCGCGATGAACTCGCCGGGCTCGACCTGCAGGTCCAGCCCGTTCCACAGGGTCCGGTCACCGAAGGACAGGCGGGCGTCGGCGAGCCGGACCGCGGGCGTGTCTGCGACCGGTACGTTCGGGCCGTTGCCCTGTGTGGCCGTTGCGCGCGCCGGGTATCCACGTCCTGCCCCTTTGTCAGCGGGCAGCGCGGTGGAGTCGCTCATCCGATCATGTCCGTTCGTTCGGCGGTTGCTGTGCGGGTGGGTCTCAGCCGAGGGCGTCGGCGAGCGCCTGCGCGTTCTTCATCTGCCAGTCCACGTAGCCGAGGCCGGGTGGCAGTGTCTCGGTCACCTCGACCACCGGGATGTTCGCGGCCACGGCAGCGGCGCGCAAATCCTTGCTCACCGGGTCTTCGGTCTGCACGTTGTAGATCAGGACGCGGACCTGTTCGGCGCCGATCAGGTCCCGGGTCGCGGCGACGGCAGCGGGCGCGGGGTCGGTTTCCTGTTCGATGGCTTCCTGATAGTCGCGCGGGGTGCGGTCGTCGATGCCCGCGTCCAGCAGCAGATAGTAGGCCAGCGGTTCGGTCTGCAGCACCGGTGCCTGCGGGTGCGCGGCCGCGATGCTGTCGGTGATGGCGGTGACGGTGGCCAGGCGGTCGCCCAGGGCGGTGGCTCGGTCGGCGTAGCTCGCGGCACGTTCGGGATCGAGCTCGCCGAGCACGCGGCCGATCTGTCCGGCGACCGCGGCGACTGTCTGCACGTCGTACCAGACGTGTTCGTTCTGTTCGTCGTGGATATCGGCGGCGCGGGCGGCGAACGCCTCGACGGTGCGGGCAGCGCTGCCCGCGAGCGCCTTGCCGACGAACTCGTCGTAGTGGCCGCCGTTGTAGACGACCAGGTCGGCGTCGCTGATCTTGGCCGATTCGAGCGCCGAGGTCTCATGGGAATGCGGATCGGCGGCGGGGTCGGTGATGAGGGCCTCCACCGTGGCGTCGGGTCCAGCGACGGTTGCGGCGATATCGGCCCATACGGTGGTGGAGGCGATAACCGTGGGTTTGCCGGAGTCGCTGCCTGCGGTGCCGCAAGCGGTGACGGAGAGTGCGGCCATGAGCCCCACTGCGACCCCGGTGCAGGTACGGCTGAATCTGAATCTCACTCGGGGCTCCTGCTAAAGCTTAATGGAAACCGTTTCCGTTTTACTTTAGCAGGAGCTCGTCGGAGTGTACGAACTGAGCGGTCTTCTCGGCGATTTCCGGCTAGCCGACCAGCGCTTCCACCGGCTGGCCGAGCAGTTGCGCGCACCGCAGCAGGCCCAGATGGCTGTAGGCCTGCGGATGGTTACCGAGCGAGCGTTCGGCCACCGGGTCGTACTCCTCGCTGAGCAGACCGGTCGGACCCGCGACATCCACCAGCTGCGCGAACAGTGCCTCGGCGTCGGAACGCTTGCCGATCAGCAGGTAGGCCTCCACCAGCCAGGCGGCGCACAGGTGGAAACCGCCCTCGCCGCCGGGAAGCCCGTCGTCGTGGTGGTACCGGTAGACCGTCGAACCGCTGCGCAACTCCGCCTCCGTGGCGACGACGGTGGCAGCGAACCGCGGATCCGAGGGATCGATGAGCCCGCTCAACCCGATATGCAGGGTGGCTGCGTCCAGGTCTGTGCCGTCGTAGGCGGCGGTGAACGACTGGACCTCGTCATTCCAGCCCTTGGTCTTCACCTCGTCGGCGATGGTGTCGCGCAGTTCCGGCCATTCCGGGTCGAACTTCCGGTCGAACTTCTGCGCCAAGGCCAGCGCCCGGTCCACGGTGAGCCAGCCCATCACCTTCGAATACACATGGTGACGCGGATTGCCGCGGATCTCCCAGATACCGTGGTCGGGTTCCTGCCAGCGCCGCTGCACCGCGGAGACCATGGCGTGCACGAGTTCCCAGTCCGCGTCCGGCAGCGCCTGCCGCGGCTCGGTGATGCCCTTACGTTCGCGGGCATGGGCCAGCGACGCGATGAGGTCGACAATGGGACCGAAAACGTCCAGCTGAACCTGCATATTCGCGGCGTTACCGACACGCACCGGCCGGGAGCCCGCATAACCGGGCAACTGGTCGAGCACCGCCTCCGGCGGCAGGGTTTCGCCGTAGATCGTGTACAGCGGGTGCAGACGTTCCGGGCCGGGCAGCGTCTCCAGCACCCGGTGCACCCAGTCGAGGAACCCCTCGGCCTCCTGCAGCGAGCCCAGCGACACCAGCGCCGACGCGGTCAGCGCAGCATCGCGCAGCCAGCAGTAGCGGTAATCCCAGTTACGCACCCCGCCGATATCCTCCGGCAGCGAAGTGGTCGCGGCGGCCAGGATGGAGCCGGACGGCGCGTGCACCAGGCCGCGCAGGGTGAGCGCGGAACGTTTCATCAGATCCGGTTTCAGTGCAGGCAGATCCAACGTCGACGCCCACTGCAACCAGTAGGCCTCGGTTTCCTGGCGGCGTTCCGGTTCGCTGGTGCCTGCCGGAGCCAGGTCAGTTGTGCCGCAGCGCAATTCCAGCACGATCGGCCCCTGGGATGGGTCGATCACGGCCGTCGCGACATCGTGCACACCGTCACTCTGGATCTCCCACTGCACACCGGGGGAGCGCAGCACCGTGGGGTCGTTGGTGCCCCACACCCGCAGGCCGTCGGTTTCCATTTCCATCGATACCGGAACCTGGCCGAACTCCGGGCGCGGCGCGAACGTCACCACCGCGCGGGCGTCGCCGGTGATGACACGCGTCAGGTCGGTGCGGCTGTCGTCGACGTCATGCGGTAAATAGTCGACAACCTGCAGTTTCGCCCACCGCGTTTCCACGGTCATGGTGCCGTCGAGATAGCGCTGCGACAGCGGCAGGCCGGGCCGCAGCGGCGCGATACTGAAATGGCCCGCATCGGGTCCACCGAGCAGATGCGCGAACACGGCCGCCGAATCGGGTTCCGGGTGGCACAGCCAGGTGACCGTGGCGTCGGGGGTCAGTAGCGCCACCGAACGCGGGCTTGCCAGCATGGACAGCCGTTCGATGCGGGGTGCGCTCGCACCGGCCAGCCAGGTGCGGCGCTCCTCCAGCAGGAAGGCGAGCGCGCAGGAGACGGCCTCGGTGTGGGGCACCCGGTACTTGGCCAGGCTGTCCCCGTCGCCGACTTTGATGCCGACGTCGGGGCCGGACAGCACGCGGAAAGCCTTCTCGTCGGTGACGTCGTCGCCGAAGAAGACCGCTGCCGACGCGCCCTCCTGATGCCGGATGGTGTCGAGGGCGGTGCCTTTGTCGGTGGGCACCACGGCGAGTTCGATCACTGCCTTACCTTCGGTGACCTGCACGCCGACCCAGCATGCAGGTCCCTGCCGGACCTGGTTGAGCGCGCGGCGGCCGATCTCCGGGCCCGCGTTGCGTACATGCAGCGCCACGCTGGCCGGCTTGATTTCGACGGTGACGCCCGGGTTCTCGCCCGCGATCTGATTCAACGCCGTCGCCACTTCGCGCAGCAACTGTTTGGCGTCGCTATCGATGGCATGCACGAAGCCGACATCGAATTCCGAGCCATGGCTGCCGATCAGCTGTACCTCGACCGGTAGCCGCGACAGCGCCGCCAGATCGCGCAGCGCGCGGCCGGAGATGACCGCGGCTGTGGTGCCGGAAAGACCGGCGAGTGCGCGTAATGCCCGCACGGACTCACCGTGCGGGTAGGCCTTGGTCGGATCGGGCACGATGGGTGCGATAGTCCCGTCGTAGTCCGATGCGACCAGCAGCCGTGGCACGCGCGCGACCGTCGACAATGCACGGCGAAGTTCTCGAGGCAGATCCTGTGCGCTCACACATCCAACCTAATGATCGGAGGGGGTTTTCAGGGGGGCGCGCATGACAATACTGGGTTACGTCGCCCACACCGATTCGTGCTGAAGTGTATGCGCTCGCCCAAAGTCAGGAACGGCTGCCCAGCAGCAGGTCGACGGTCAATTCGAGACGCTGCGCGACATCGGTTGCAGAAGCCCGCCGAGTGAGCCAGGCCACCAGGTTCGACAGCCACACGTCGCTGATGACGCGGGCGATGGCGAGCTGGCGTTCGCTGGGTTCGCCGTCGTTCATGGCGCGGGCGAAGACCCGGTCCATCACCTTGCCGACCCGGTCCACCTCGGCGGCCGCGGAGGCGTCGGCGAACATGAACGCGCGCGTCATCGCCTCGGTGAGCAACGGGTCGCGCTGCATCATCCGGGTGATCTGGGTGAGCAGTGCGTGCATCCGCTCTTCCGGTGTCTGCCCGGGCAGCGGTTTGCGTTTGCCCTCGAATTGCTCGAATTCCCGGGCCAGTGCCGAGACCAGTAGATGCACCTTGGACGGGAAGTAGCGGTAGAGGGTGCCCACCGCGACGTCGGCGCGTTCGGCGACGGCGCGCATCTGCACCGCGTCGTATCCGCCTTTGGAGGCCAGTGCCAGGGTGGCGTCCAGGATGCGCTTACGCCGTTCCCGCTGCGCGGCCGAACTCAGTTCGTCCTCACGCAACGTGGTGACAGTCGCCGCGGGGAGCCCGCTCGAGTCGTCCGACTGTGCACGTGAGGGGCTGGCCATGGAGAGGAGTCCTTTCCGAAAAGACGTTTGGTGCGCGTTCCGTCCGTCGGGGCGGGGGTCGCTTGACTTCCGCCCGGCAAGGATATTAGAACATGTTCTAGGTGTGGGAGTCACGCCGGAAAGGCGGTATGGACTGTGACCATCGCCACCACTGACGAGCATAAAGCCGTCCAAGAGTCGATGCGCGGATGGGCAGCAGCGGTGCAACCGATTGCAACAATGCGGGCCGACACCACCGGCTTCTGGCGTACCTACTGGCCAACGCTGGCCGAGCTCGGAATCTTCCGGGTCGCGGTAGCCGAGGACGCGGGCGGCGCTGATGGCTCGGTGTCCGATCTGGCCGTGCTGATCGAGCGAGCGGCGCATGATCTGGTCGGCGGACCCGTGCTGGCGACCGCGGTCGCCGGGTTGGTGACCGGCGGCAGCCTCGACGAGACGCAGCCGTGCGGTATCGCACTGGACACCGTCGCCGGCCCCCGATCAGGTGGCACCGGCGATGCTGACCACGACAACGCTGTCGGGTCGGCGAGCAGCCTAGCGACATCCGAACCAGGAATCGAGACCACCGACGGTGAGCTGCTGCTCACTGGCACATGGGAATCGGTGCTCGGGGCCGCGCCGCAGACCGCGGTGCTGCTGCCGGTGCGCTTCCCCGACGGCCGCCGCTGGTGCCTGATCCCGCCGGACGCCTCCGGATTGCAGATCGAACCGCTGGAACCGTTCGACCACAGCACCCCACTGGCCCGGGTGCGCTGCACCGACGTACCCGTGGCCGCCGATGCGGTGTTCGCGCCGCCGTACCCGGTCGAAGACCTGATCGTCGCGCTGGCCGCCGCGGAACTGGCCGGGATAGCGGGCTGGTGCCTGGACACGGCGGTCGATTACGCCAAGGTGCGTGAGCAGTTCGGCCGCAAGATCGGTTCGTTCCAGGCGGTCAAGCACATCTGCGCGTGGATGCTGTGCCGCACCGAACTGATCCGCGCGGTCGCCGCCGACGCTGCTGCCGCCGTCGATTCCGGGGGCGCCGAACTGCCGATCGCCGCGGCCATCGCCGCCGCGATCGCACTGGACGCCGCCGTCGACACCGCCAAGGACTGTATTCAGGTGCTCGGCGGTATCGGTTTCACCTGGGAACATGACGCCCACTTCTACCTGCGCCGCGCAGTCGCCCTGCGGCAACTACTCGGCGGGGCGCCGCACTGGCGTGCCCGGGTGACCGAACTCACCCGCGCCGGACAGCGCCGGAGCACCGGAGCCGACCGGGTATTCGAAGAGACCAAGGGGACGGAAACCGGCGGCGGTGCGGCCGACGAAGAGCTGAGCGCACAGGTCGCGCGGATCGCGGCATTGCCCACCGACGAGCAGCGGACAGCTCTCGCCGAAGCCGGGCTGCTGATGCCGCACTGGCCGAAGCCGTACGGGCGCGGCGCGGACCCGATGACGGGCCTGGTGATCTCCGAGGAACTGCGCCGCGCAGGCCTGGAAACCCCCGACCTGGCCATCGGTGGCTGGGCGGTGCCGACGCTGCTGCAACACGGCACCCAAGAGCAGATCGACCGGTTCGCCTGGGCCACCCTGCGCGGCGATGTGGTGTGGTGCCAGCTGTTCAGCGAGCCGGAAGCCGGGTCCGACCTGGCGGCCCTGCGCACCACCGCCACCAAGGTCGACGGCGGCTGGGCGCTGCGCGGGCAGAAGGTGTGGACCTCGCTGGCCAACCAGGCCGACTGGGGTATCTGCCTGGCCCGCACCGACCCGGACGCGCCGAAACACAAGGGCATCAGCTACTTCCTGGTCGATATGCGGAGCAAGGGCATCGAGATCAGGCCGCTGGTGCAGATCACCGGCGAAGACCGGTTCAGCGAGGTGTTCCTCGACGAGGTATTCGTCCCGGACGACTGCGTGGTCGGCGCTCTCGGTAACGGCTGGCGCATCGCCCGCTCCACGCTGTCCACCGAGCGGGTCGCCATGGGCGGCAACGGTATCGGGCCGGTGCTGGAGGAACTCATCGCGAAACTGCCCGCCACCGGTGCCGGTGCCGAGCTGGTCAACGACCGGCTCGGCGGTTTCGTCGCCGAAGCCATCGCCGGCCTGCTGCTCGAGCAGCGCGCTGCGGTTCGGATGCTGGCGGGCGGCGATCCGGGAGCGCAGAGCAGTGTGCGCAAACTCGTCGGGGTACGGCACCGTCAGGCGGTCGCCGAATTCGCCGTCGAGGTGGCCGGCCCGGCCGGTGCGCGGGAAACCGAGGACACCTCGGAGTTCCTGCTCACCCGCTGTCTGTCGATCGCGGGCGGTACCGAACAGATCCTGCTGACCGTGGCCGGTGAGCGGATTCTGGGACTGCCCCGCGAAGCCGGCAGCTAGTTCGTGCAACGACTGGGAGATAGAGCGTGGACTTCACCAGAGACGAAGCCCAGGATGCGGTGGCCGAGGTCGTCGTCGGATTGCTGGAACGAGAATCGGAACGCGACGCGGGACTGTGGCCGTCCCTGGTGTCGAGCGGACTGCTGTCGGTGGCGATACCGGAGCGGTGCGGCGGCGACGATATGGGGGTGGACGCGGTGTCGGTGCTGCTGACCGAACTTGCCACCGACGCCGTCGCCGTACCTGCCCTGCCGACCTTGGGTTTCGGTGTGCTGCCGCTGTTGCGGACCGCGCCGGAAGCGGTGGCCGACAAGGTGTTCTCGGCGGTCGCCGAGGGCGGGGTACTCACCGCGGCGCTCAACGAACCGGGCGCGCCGTTCCCGCAGCATCCGCAGACCACCGCCGTACCCAACGGCGATACGGTGCGCATCACCGGCCACAAGGTGGCGGTGCCGTGTGCTGATCAGGCTCGCTGGATCCTGGTGCCCACCGATGCGGGTGTGGCACTGGTGGATGCCGAGGCTCCCGGTCTGTCGCGCATCGAATCGCCGGTTTCGGCAGGCCTGCCGGAGTTCTCGCTGCGGTTGGACGCCGTGGAGATCCCGGCCGAACAGTTGCTGGCCGACGCGCAGCCCGAGCTCTACCGGGCTGCGCTGGCGTCGATCGGTGCGGTCGCCGACGGGCTGCTCAAAGGTGCGCTCGCCCTGACCGCCGAACATGTGCGGACCCGGCACCAGTTCGGCAGGCCGCTGGCCGAATTCCAAGCGGTGGCCCAGCAGATCGCCGACCTGTACGTGGTCTCACGCACCCTGCACGTCGCTGCCGTTTCCGCGAACTGGGCGCTCGGGCAAGAGGATTCGACGCCGGAGCATCAGGATCGGATCGACGACGACCTGGCTGTCCTGGCCTACACGGTGGCCGAGCAGCTGCCGCCGGCCATGCAGAAATGCCATCACCTGCACGGTGGTATCGGCGTCGACGTAACGCATCCGATGCACCGTTACTACTCCCAGGCCAAAGACCTCGCCCGCTGGCTGGGCGGCGCGTCGCTGCGCCTCGACCGATTGGGGGCCGGATGTTCATCGACCTGACCACCGAACAACGCAAGCTGCGCGACGAACTGCGCGCCTACTTCGCCGACCTCGTCACCCCCGAAGAGGACGCCGCTATGGCGGTGAACCGGCACGGCGACGCCTACCGCGAGGTGGTGCGCCGGATGGGCCGCGACGGCTGGCTCGGTGTCGGCTGGCCGAAGGAATACGGCGGCCAGGGCTTCGGCCCGGTGGAACAGCAGATCTTCTTCAACGAGGCCTCCCGCGCGGACGTACCGTTGCCGCTGGTGACCCTGCTGACCGTGGGGCCGACCCTGCAACAGTTCGGCACCGAAGAGCAGAAGCAGCGCTTCCTGCCCGGAATCCTGGCCGGCGATATCCATTTCGCCATCGGCTATTCCGAACCGGAGGCGGGCACCGATCTGGCGTCACTGCGCACCAGCGCGGTCCGCGACGAATCCGGCGATTGGATCGTCAACGGCCAGAAAATCTTCACCACCGGGGCGCATGAATCCGATTTCGTCTGGCTGGCCTGCCGCACCGGATCGGTGGAGTCACGGCACCGCGGTATCACCATCCTGATCGCCGACACCAGCGATCCTGGCTATTCGTGGACGCCGATCATCACCTGCGACGGCGCCCACCACACCAACGCCACCTACTTCGACAATGTGCGCGTTCCCGCGGGCATGCTGGTCGGCGAGGAGAACAAAGGCTGGCGGCTGATCACCACCCAGCTCAACCATGAGCGGGTCAGCCTCGGGCCATCCGGCAAGATCGAGCAGCTCTACGACAAGGTGCGCAATTGGGCGCGCCCGCGCGGGGTGCTCGACGAACCCGACGCACAGCGCCTCCTGGGCCGGATCCGGGCCATGGTGCGGTTGAACGAACTGCTGAACTGGCAGGTCGCCGCCACCGCCGAGGATGCGCATTCCGATCAGGCCAAGATCATCGCGGACGCGTCGGCTACCAAGGTGTACTCCACCGAATCGCTGCAGGAGGCGGGCAGGCTGGCCGAGGAAATCGTCGGCCGCTACGGCGACCCCGCCGATCCGGCCACCGGGGAACTGCTGGGCTGGCTGGACCGGCGCACCAAACAGAACCTGGTGGTGACCTTCGGCGGCGGCGTCAACGAGGTGATGCGGGAACTGATCGCCTCGTCGGGTCTCGGCCTGCCCCGCGTGCCCCGATGAGCCGTTCCGCCCGAACATCCGAGGAGCTAGACGCGAAGGAGCAGCGCGTGCCGGAAACCTATACCCCGGAAGCGGTCATCGCCGCCGCGGAAAAGATCAAGGCGGCGGGGGAATCCGCGCCCAGAGCCGGGCGTGACCCGGTGAACCAGCCGATGATCAACAACTGGGTGGAGGCCATCGGCGACACCAACCCGATCTACACCGACGCCGAAGCCGCCCGCGCCGCCGGATTCCCCGGTATCGTCGCCCCGCCTGCGATGGCGCAAGTGTGGACCATGTTCGGCCTGCACGGTTCCCGTCCGGCAGACGATCCGATGGCGGCCACCAACGAACTACTCGACGCCGCCGGTTACACCTCGGTGGTCGGCACCAACTGCGAGCAGACCTACCACCGGTACCTCGTTCCCGGTGAGCAGGTGCAGGTCACCAGCGCGCTGGCCGAAATCACCGGACCCAAACGGACTGGGCTGGGCGACGGCTTCTTCCTCACCTACCGCACCAACTGGTACGTCGGTGACGAACTGGTCACCGAAATGCTGTTCCGCATCCTGAAATTCGCGCCCGGCACCGCAGCGTCCAAGAAGGACGAGCCCAAGCAGGAACCGCCCGCCAACCGGGTGCGGCCGCTGGTCTCCCGCGATACCGAATTCTTCTGGTCAGGGACCAAGACCGGGGAGCTGCGCATTCAGCGGCTACCCGACGGCACGCTGCGCCATCCGCCGATTCCGGCGATTTGGCAGGACAAATCCGAGCCGACGGACTATGTCGTCGCCTCGGGCCACGGCACGGTGTTCAGCTACGTCGTGCATCACGCACCGAAGGTGCCGGGCCGCGAGCTGCCGTTCGTGGTGGCGTTGGTCGAACTGGAGGAAGGCGTAAGGATGCTGGGCGAGCTGCGCGGGGTCGAACCCGATGCGGTGGCGGTCGGCATGGCAGTCGAAGTGGAATTCGAGAAGCTGGACGACGATACGGCGCTGCCGTTCTGGAAGGTGAGCTCATGACCGCCACCATCGAACCCGCCACCGTGCGGATCGGGACCGAACTGCCCGAACTGGTCATCCACGCCGATCCCACGTTCATCATCAGCACCGCGCTGGCGACCAGGGATTTCCAGGACGTGCACCACGATCGTGACAAGGCGGTCGAACGCGGCTCCAAGGATATTTTCGTCAACATCCTCACCGACACCGGCTTGGTGCAGCGTTTCGTCACCGACTGGGCGGGCCCGCGTGCGGTGGTGAAGTCGATCAAGCTGCGGCTCGGGGTCCCCTTGTACGCCAACGACACCCTGACCCTCACCGGGACGGTGACCGCGGTCGAGGGCGACGATATCCATATCGACGTCACCGGCCGGGACAGCCTCGGTGACCACATCACGGCGCAGGCCGTTATCGCTATCCGGCCCGCGGAATGAGGTTTTCGTGACTAATCACGCACTGTCCGGGCGCGCCGCCATCGCCGGTATCGGCGCCACCGATTTCTCCAAGGATTCCGGCCGAAGCGAACTGCGGCTGGCCGCCGAAGCGGTCACTGCGGCCCTCGCCGACGCTGGGCTCACCCCCGCCGATGTCGACGGCCTCACCACATTCACCATGGATAACAACACCCAGGCCGCGGTCGCGCGGTCGGTGGGTATCCCGCAGTTGAAGTTCTTCAGCCATATCGGCTACGGCGGCGGCGCTGCCTGCGCCACTGTGCAGCAGGCGGCGATGGCCGTAGCCACCGGCGTCGCCGATGTGGTGGTGGCGTATCGGGCGTTCAACGAGCGGTCCGTGTCACGGTTCGGCCAGTTCTCCACCGCGTTGGCGTCGGCTCCGACCTCGTCTGGTATCGACGCATCCTGGTCGTATCCGCACGGCCTGGGCACCCCCGCCGCTCAAGTCGCCATGGTGGCCCGCCGGTACATGCACGTCTACGGCGCGACCAGCGAGGACTTCGGTCGGGTCGCGGTCACCGACCGCAAACACGCGGCGGTGAACCCGGACGCGTTCTTCTACGGCAAACCGATCACCCTCGAAGATCACCAGAATTCCCGCTGGATCGCCGAACCCCTGCACCTGCTGGACTGCTGCCAGGAATCCGACGGCGGCGTAGCGATCGTGGTGACCAGCGTGGAACGGGCCCGCGACCTGCCGCAGCGCCCCGCGGTGATCACCGCCGCCGCCCAGGGCAGCAGCGCCGACCAGTACGTGATGACCAGCTACTATCGCGACGCCCTGACCGGCCTGCCCGAAATGGGTCTGGTCGGCGACCAGCTGTGGGCGCAGAGCGGCCTGCGCCCCGCGGACGTGCAGACCGCGATCCTCTACGACCACTTCACCCCGTTCGTGCTGATGCAGCTAGAGGAACTCGGTTTCTGCGGGCGCGGCGAGGCACGGGACTTCATCGCCGACGGCGCCATCGAACTCGGCGGCAAACTGCCGATCAACACCCACGGCGGCCAACTCGGCGAAGCCTATATCCATGGCATGAACGGAATCGCCGAAGCCGTACGCCAGGTGCGCGGCACCTCGGTAAACCAGGTGCCCGAGGTCCAGAACGTGCTGGTTACCGCAGGCACCGGCGTACCGACATCAGGTTTGGTGCTCAGCGCCGACCAGGCCGCATAGCCACGGCGACAGCAGCGCCGTAATTCCTGCGGCGCTGCTCGATGTGCCCGCGGGAACCGCGCTCTATACGGTTTGGGAGACGCTAGGGGCGTTTGCGGGGATCGCGTGTACTTCACTGTGGTTGCTGAAGTGGCGCTTGGGGGACCTGGGGTTTTCCTGTATCTCACGCCAGTAGCCCGAGTCGACAGCCGGTCGACGACTGCGCACGGAACGCTGATCCTCGTCGACCCGGCTCGAGTGCACCGGCCAGGCGCGTAGCTACGCCGACAGCAGCGCCGTGCGATCCCGGCGCTGCTCGGCTCGGCGCGCCCTCCGGCTGCTGTAGCGACTCTTGAACCAGTGGCCCGGCTTCTTGGAGCTCGCTGGCCATGCTGGCCGGTGCGCTCGCAGTCGGCGCGGGGCGGCCGAGATCGGTGCCCAGCTCGCCTGTTGGCGGCCGCTGGGGACGGCGGTATGCGGGGTGCCGGATACCGGGTTTGGTGAACTATCACAATGTCCGGCCGCTGTTTCCCGGTGATCGGACTATCGCTGGCAGATTTGTCGTTACGTGGTCGGTGGCAAAGGAAAGTACCTGGTCCCAAGTATTCGATTCTCGTCCTGGACGAGCGCCCGCCATGTAACTATGTGGCTGTTTAATGCAGCACATACGTCTGGGGTTAACTCGTTGGCAGGGTCGCGAGCGCCGGTTCTCCGCGTGACCGGAGTGATCACGCTGCTCGTGTGTGCCGTCGTCGCGTTGCGTGGGGAGATTCCCGGTGCATCCGGACCCGCTGACGGTCCTTCGGCTCCTTCGGCGCTGATGGTTGCGTTGATGCCGGTGTTGCTGACGGTGTCGGTGGTGATTCTGCTGGCGGGGGTGATCGCGAGCCAGCATCGTCTGCCGCTGGCCATGCCCGAACCCGATCCCGATACCGAGCGTCAACAGTGGCGGCTGAGCCGGACCGGGCTGCTGGTGTTGTTCGGGATCGCGGTCGTCTCGGTGCTGATCGCCGCCGCTTCCGCCCTGTATTTCGCCGGGCTGCAACCTCGAGAAGCCGCAGAAGTCCCCGACACCCCCGACACCTCCGCGCCGACGACCACAACCGAACCGCCGGGCACACCGCGCCCGGCTCCGGACGACGAGACCGCCGAGCTCACCGGTACCGCCCTGGTATTGACCTTCACCGCGGCGATCACGCTGGTGGGGGTGGCTGTCGCCGGGCTGGTGGTGGTCGCGATACACACCCGCCGCGCAGCACGCCCGCAGGCGCCCGAGCCGGTCGAGCCCGCAGGGCCCAGCGAGGCCGATTCGCTGGTCAAAGCCGCCGAAATGGGTCTGGCCGCGATGAACGCGCCCGGCCAGGACCCGCGCGAGGCCATCATCGCCTGCTATATCGCGATGGAACGCGGGTTGTCCACCGCTCGCGCCGCCGCGCCGCTCGTCTCCGACACCCCGATGGAGGTACTGGCTCGCGCCTTCGAGCACGGCGCCCTGCACGACGCGTCGGCGCGGGAACTGGTCGCGCTGTTCGAGGAGGCCAGGTTCAGTCCGCATTCGATGCTCGAATGGCAGCGGATGCGGGCCGAGCAGTTGCTGCGCATCGTGCTGGCCGACCTGCAACGGCAGGAGGTGCCGGCGTGAGCAGATCAGCGGTGGTTGTCACCGCCGTGCTCGCTGTCCTGCTGATCGAAGCGGTCGCCGTCGTCAGGGCGCGCGAGGCGGTGCTGGCCGTGGCCGCTGTCCCGGTGGCGGTGGCGTTGGCCTGTCTGATGTGGTTGTTGATCCGGCGCCCGGAACGCGGCGAGCTCGACGATATGGACGCCATCGACAACGGCCCCGCGGAAATACTGCGGCGTTGGCATGCCAAAGCGCAGATGCTCGCCGACCGGGCCGACGGCACCCGCGCCGACTGGGACCGGCATCTGCGGCCGCTGCTGGCCAAGGAATTCGAATTGTCCGCCGGTGTGCGGGTCACCAAGAACCGCCGCGCCTTGGAGAACGCGGGCATCCATCAGTTCGGTGCCGACCTGTGGCGCTGGGTCGATCCGGCGGATTCGGCGCTGCGCGACCAAGACACCCCGGCGCCGGGCCGCGCCGCGCTCGACGAGATCCTGCGCCGACTGCAAAGAATGTGACGGGTTGAGATACGTGCGAGTAGACAAATGACGATGCCTTTGGATGCGACGATCCAACGCAGCGAGGCCGTGCTCCGGGAACTGTCCCGAGCGGTGGTCGGTAAACGCGACGAGCTGCAACTGATCATGATCGCGATACTGTCCGGCGGGCATGTGCTGATCGAAGACCTGCCCGGCCTGGGTAAAACACTGATCGCCCGATCGTTCGCCGCAGCGCTCGGCCTGGACTTCACCCGCGTGCAGTTCACCCCCGACCTGCTGCCCGCCGACCTGCTCGGCTCCACCATCTACGACATGAACACCGGCCGGTTCACCTTCCGGCGCGGCCCGGTGTTCACCAATATGCTGCTCGCCGACGAAATCAATCGCACCCCGCCCAAAACCCAGGCGGCGCTGCTGGAGGCAATGGCCGAAGGCCAGGTCAGCATCGACGGCGAAACGTTCCCGCTGCCGCAGCCGTTCATTGTGCTCGCCACCGACAACCCGATCGAATACGAAGGCACCTACCCGCTGCCGGAAGCGCAGCTGGACCGGTTCGCGGTCCAGCTGCGTCTCGGCTATCTGTCCGAACAGGACGAAACCCAGATGATCCGGCGCAGGCTGGAGCGCGGGGCGACCCCGCCGCAGGTGAATCAGGTGGTGGACGCGAACGGGCTGATGGAGATGCGGCACGCGGTCGAGTTCGTCTCGGTACATCCGGACGTGGTCGGCTATGTGGTGGCGCTGGCCGCGGCCACTCGCGGGCATCCGCAGGTGGAGGTGGGTGCGAGCCCACGGTCGGAGCTGGATCTGGTGCAGATGGCGCGAGCGCGTGCGCTGCTGCTGGGCCGCGACTACGTGATTCCCGAAGATGTGAAGGCGCTGGCGATTCCGGCGATGTCGCATCGGATCACGTTGCGGCCGGAGATGTGGGTGCGCCGGATCAGGGGCGAGGACGTTATCGCCGAATTGTTGCGCAGACTCCCGGTTCCGCGCGCCACCACACCATGAAGCACCGCGACGCCAGCACGATCGTCGACACCGAATTACGGTGGCGGCCTGCGCCGCTGGTGTACATGCTGGCGATCTGCGCGGCGGTGGCGTTGCTGACTGCGGTGGTATTCGGCCGCTGGCAGCTGGTGGTGTTCGCGGCGCCGCTGCTCGGGGTGCTGGCCACTGCGCCGTGGCAGCAGTCGCGTACCAGGATCCAGGTGGACGGCGGCGGAACACTGCGTTGTTTCGAAACCGAGGAAGTGGTGCTCACCGTTGCGGCGTTCGTCGAGGACGGTCACGCCCTGCTGCGCTGCACCCCGGAACCTTTGCCCGGCTTGGAGATCACGGTCGAGAAAACCAGCGATTCCGGGGCCGCGCCCGCCGGGCTGCAACTGGCGCTGTCGGCGCAACGGTGGGGCCGGTATCCGGTGGTGGTGCGGGTGTCGGCGTTGGGCCCGTCCGGTCTGGCCGTGGCCACCGCGGTACTGCCCGCCGGGCAGCTGTACGTCTACCCGATCACCGACCCGCAGCGGATGCGGTTGCCGCGCACTGATCTTCCCGAACGTATCGGCGTGCACCTGACGCGCAGGCACGGCCCAGGTGTCGAATACGCCGATATCCGCGCCTACGCGCCCGGCGACCAGCTGCGGATCGTGAACTGGCCGGTCAGCGCCCGCCGCGGCAGGCTTTATGTCACCGAACGCCTCACCAACCGTTCCGCCGATGTGGTGGTGCTGGTGGACACCTCCCAGCAGGCGCCTGGCCCGGCCACCGATTCGCTGGAGCTGTCGGTGCGCGGCGCGGCGCAGGTGGTGCAGTCGACATTGCAGGCGGGCGACCGCACCGCGGTGGTGTGTTTGGGGCAGGCGCCGCGCTGGCTGCGGCCCGATATCGGCCGTCGCCAGTTCTACCGCATCGTCGACACCGTGCTCGACGTCGGCGACGAACACATCCCCACCACGGGCACCCTGGCCCCGCACGCGGCGGTCCCGTTGGGCGCGATCGTCGTCGCGTTCTCCACCCTCCTCGACACCCAGTTCGCGCTGGCCCTGATCGACCTGCGTAAACGCGGCCATGTCGTGGTGGTGGTGGACGTGCTGCGCGGCACCCCGTTCGCCAAGGGCCTCGACCCGACCTTGGCCAAGATGTGGCAGCTGGAGCGGGCGTCGATGTACCGCGATATGGGCACTGTCGGCGTCGATATCGTGTCCTGGGCCGCCGATACCAGGCTCGACCAAACCATGCGCCTGCTGCCCGAACACCGCCGAACCGTCCGGGTGCGCCGATGATCCGATTCCTCGCTGTCTTGTCCGGAACCCTGCTGGTCGCAGCGGTAACGTTGATGACCCCGTGGGCCGCGCTACCCGCGATCGCGCTGGTCGTGGCCGGTTGGTGGTTCCGTTCCGCCGCCGTCGCCGCTGTACTGCTCGCCGTCGGAGTACTGGTCTGGGCCGACACCGGCGTACTCGCCGCCGCCGCAACCGGCCTGGTCGCTACCACCTATCTGCTGAACACCGCAACCACAACCGCCCCACACGGCGTCGTCCCGACCACCATCCCCTCGGTAGCGGGCGCGGTCACTTTCACTGCCGCAACCACCGGCGCCGCCCTGCTTCCCCTACACCTGACCTGGGCCCCACTGGCCGCCCCGATCCTGGTGATCCTGCTCTACGCCCTGCTCACCCACGCTCTGGCACCGCGACGCACTACTGTCCGGTAATAACCCGCCGCCTCCCAGCTGCCCTGATGGCTAGGTGTCGAACTCGGCGGCTTCCCCTGAACCGCGTGATGATATCCGCTTCGGTGGATACCGAACTGCTGACCGGATGATCGACCACCACACCCATTCGCAGACGGTTCGGCAACGGCAACACTGTGAGCCGAGAACCTGGACCGGCCTCCGTGCGACCGACAGGCAAGACCACCGCGGCGCCTGGTCCAGGGCGGCCACTCGTCGATCCATCGGATCTCAGACCGCTACGGGCTCTGCTCGTCCCGCTTCTTTTCGGTATCGCCCCGGAGCGACACCGAACTCGCGTTTGAATGCTTTGGCGAACGCGAACTCCGAGCCGTAACCGGCCCTGCGTGCCACCGTCGACAAGGCGTCTGCGCTCTCGCGTAACCATTTCGCTGCGAGGATCATTCGCCAATGGGTCACATACGACAGCGGTGCTTCGCCTATCGTGGCGGCGAACCTGCGAGCCAGTGTTGCCCGGGAGACCCCGGCCGCCGCGGCCAGATCCTCCACCGTCCACGGACGTGACGGATCGGCGTGAATGGCGCGTAGCGCTGTCGCGACTGCCGGGTCGCCGAACGCGGCGGCCCATCCGGACGGTCGCGTATCGGCGTTCTCCTCCAGCCATGCCCGCAGGATGTACAGCAGCAATGCGTCCAGCAGTGATGGCACCACGGCGTCTGTTCCCGCTCGTGGTTCGGCCAGTTCGGCGGCGAGTAGATCGACCGCGCCACGCAGAGATGGGTGTCTGCCCAGCTGGGCGGGCAGATGAACGAACTCCGGCAGGCTGTTCAGCATCGGGTGCGGGTGCCGGCGGTCGAGCGCGTAGGCACCGCACAGCAGCACGCTGCGCGGACCGGGGCCGGTGATTTCCCGAGGCTCGCCGGGCTGGGCGATCTCGGTGACGGGGGTGGCGGGATCGTCGACGAGGACATGGTCCGCACCCCGCGGCATGAACACCACATCGCCGACGCCGAGCGCGATCGCGTCACCATCGGGTGGGCGTAGCCAGCAGGACCCTTGTAACACCACATGGAATCCGGCGCCGGGCACCACGGGATAGTGCCGTCCCCAGGGGGCGTGACGAATGAACAGACCGGAACTCGGGCTGTTGGTGCGGATGGCGGAGATCGCGTCGGAGAGGATGTCCACGGTGGAATCATAATGCAGAGTTGATGAGTGTTTTGGATATAAAATTGCGATTCTTGCCCATACTATCGCTCACGGCTGATCCGTAAGTTTATTCTCGGCAACACCAAGAGATGAACGGAGTTCGAGATGAAGATCGCTGTTTACGGCGCCACCGGCTACACAGGGGGCCACCTCGTGGCGGAGTTGGTTCGCCGGGGTATCCAACCGGTCCTCGTCGGACGGGACAGCGACCGCCTGATGTCGACCGCCCGAGCCACCGACTCCGAGATTCGGATCGCGACGCTCGACGACCATCAGGCCCTCGTCGCAGCGTTCACCGGGGTGGACGCGGTGATCAGCAGCCTGCCGGCCTACGTGGAGCACGGCGCGCCGGTGCTCGCGGCCACGATCGCCGCGGGGGCGCACTATGTGGACCTGTCGGGTGAACAACTGTGGCTGAAGCGGGTTTTCCATGAGTTCGCCGCTCCCGCTGAGGCTTCCGGGGTGATGGTCGTCCCCGGGATCACCGACAGCAACCTGCCCGGCGATCTACTGGCCTACTTGGCCGCCCGACGGGTCAGTACACCAGCGGAGATCGTGATCAGCCATCACACCAGAAGCGGCGGCGAAGGTTCGCGTGGTAGCGCGCAAACCCTGTTGGCAAGCCTGGACTGGTTCCGCACCGGCGGATGGCATTACCAGGACGGTGAACTGCGCCGGGGAACACTCGACCGACCCACCTCGATGGTGCTTCCCAGCGATACCGCCGAGGTCCCGGTGACGAAATTCCCCCAGCCACCGGTGCTGACGATTCCCCGGCACACGCCGGTTCGGTTCGTGGCAGGAGTGCTCGACGCGCGCATTCACGCGGCGGTGAGCACGGTAACGCCCGACCTCGCCCAAACGCTGCCGCAGGCACCATCGGCAACCGCCGATATGCGGTACGACCTGGTGGTGGACGCGCGCGGCTCGGACGGCACGGCGGTCCGCGCGGTGCTGAGCGGTGTCGACTCCTACCGCGATTCCGCGCTCATGGCAGTGGCTGCGGCCGTGGCTCTCGCCGAGAGCGAGACGGCGGAACCCGGGGTGCTGGCGGCGGCCGAGGCGTTCACACCGCAGACCTTTCTCGACGGGCTGGCGTCGCACGGGATCACCTGGCGCATCGAGGAGCAGGCGTGACGACGAACCTCCGAAAGACACGAACCGCCGTGCTGTCGGCAGTGGCGGCGCTGCTGTTGGCCGTCACCGGTACGGCGTTGTACGTCGGCTCCTCCGACCGAAGCGGGCAGAACAGGATGTGGCTCGACAGCTGGTCCACCGCGCAGATGGCCGCCGTTGATGTGCTGGGGCCGAATTGGTCGACCGAAGGGTTCGCCGACCACACCATCCGTCAGACCGTGCGCCCCACCCTCGCCGGCGAATCCGTACGGATCACGCTGTCCAATCTCTTCGGCGATCGACCGCTGTCGATCGCGGCGGCCACCATTGCGCACACTGCCGAAGGGGCAGCGGTGCGTTCGGGCACCGTGCGCCCGCTATCCTTCAGCGGCTCACCGGCCGCGGTGATCCCGTCGGGCACCGAACTCACCAGCGATGCCGCTGTTTACCCGGTCAACGCCCGACAACCGATCACCGTGACCCTCTATCTGAACGAGGCAACCGGGCCGGCCACCTTCCACTTTCTCGGCAACACCACTACTTACCGTGCGGCCGGTGATCACAGCACCGACATCGAAGGCGCGGCGTTCACCGAGTCCGACAAGTCGTGGTATTACCTGGCCGGCATCGAAGTCTTCGGTGCCCCCAACCGCGATGGTGTAGTCACCTTCGGCGACTCCCTTACCGATGGCGCAGGTGCGGGTATCGACGCGGACAACCGTTACCCGGATGCTCTGGCCGACCGCCTCGCCGTCACCGACCGGCCCCGTGCCGTGCTCAACAACGGCATCGGTGGAAACCGGATCGTGTCGGACTCCGATTATGTGGGCCAACGCGCGGCCACCCGGTTCCGTCGCGATGTGCTCGACAAGGACGGAATCGGCACCGTGATCCTGCTGTCTGGCATCAACGACATCGGGGCCAGTGAACTGCCCGAGCCGTGGCTACGCCCGAACCCTGAGGTCACGGCCGACCAACTGATCGCTGAATACCAGCTCCTCATTCAGATGGCACGCGACGACGGCTTGCGCGTCATCGGCGGCACTCTGCTGCCCTACCGGGGCGCCCCGTACTACAGCGAACGCGGGGAACGGGTCCGGGACGCGGTCAACTCCTGGATTCGCAGCTCCGGCGAATTCGACGCCGTCATCGACTTCGAGCGCGCACTCGCCGACCCCTCGGATCCGGACTCGCTCGCCGAGCAGTTCGACAGCGGAGACCACCTGCACCCCGGTCCCGCAGGCTATTCCGCGATGGCCGAGGCCGCCGCGCTCGTCCTGAACGGGACAGACGAACAGAGCATGCACAAAAAGTGAAGTGAGGGCGCCGCTATGGGGTGCCCTCACCCAGTTCGTGCGTACTCGCCGCCGCTCCACTGTCCAGAGGTTGCCATCGAACAGGTCCGAGTAGTTATGAAGGGAGCGCGGCCGACCGGAGAAGCCGATTCGGGTGCAGGCTGTGTGTGACATGTGTGACATGAGTACCTACAATTTGAGGGATCTGCGGACCAGGCTCGGCGCTATCGTGCGCAACGTCGCGGCGACCGGGGAAGAGGTCGTGATCATCGACAGCGGTACCGAGGTTGCCGTCTTGATCAGCATGGCCGACTACGAACGGCTGCATGAGCACGCCGATCTCGCCGACGCGCTTCGTCTGCGCCGAATGCGGGAAGTGCCGTTCGAGACAATGACGATGTCGGAGATGGTTACCGCGCTCGGTGTCGACCCGGAAACGGTTCTCGCCTCGTGAGGGTCGAGTTCCACCCCGACACACTCGAACAACTCCAGAAGCTGCCCCGTGACGTATTCGAATCCGCGCTGCAAGCGATCATCGGGCTCAGCAAGGAGCCTCGCCCCGCCGGGGCAAAAAGCTCGTCGGCAGCCACAGCGACTGGCGCATCCGGATCGGCCAGTACCGTATCGTGTACGAGATCGATGACGGCGAACAGTTGGTGACGATCTACACCGTTGCCAAGCGATCCGATGTGTACCGCTGAATCTCCGACGGTCGAACTCCTGCTGAGTGATGTGCGTGGTTACCCTCGATGTCGCGCCTTTGACGCCCGCCGAGGGGCCAGGTTCACCAGTCCACCTGATCACGGCCGTCTATGGATACGGACGCGCGAAACAATAGATTCAGAACATGACCGAACCTGTGAAGCCCACCATCATCGCCGCTACCTGTGTCGGCCTCCTGTGCGGACTCGCGGCCGTGGTGGTGCTCGCGATCTGGTGGGCGGTAGGTCCCAACACAGTCAGCTGCTACTACGCCACTTACAGCGAAGATGATCTCAGGCAGTTCGGCGATATGGTCGCGAAGATGTGGCCCACTCGCTGGGTGTGGGTCGGCCTCATCGTGGCGCCGACCATCACCGGTGCCCTGCTCGGTGGCGCCGCGGCACGATTCGGTTTCCGCTTGACGCGGGGTGTTCGATGATCTGACGGCCGGACTGCGTGCGATTGTGCGGCAGATCCACCAGCTGGGTAACCGCAAAATCACCAGCAAGCATGCGGCAGATCCACCACCGACCTAGCGGCAGATCAACCAACAGCCATTCGATTCCGGTACCGCGCACATTAGGTCAGCGCTGACATGCGGAGGCTGCTCCGCCCCACAGGCCAGTTCGGCCCGTGGAGGGGTTCGTCTTGATGGAGCTGGCCCGCCAGGTCACGTGGTTCGATGAGGAAGCCGAACTCTTCCACTACCGCACGCGCGACCAGGTCGAAGTCGACGCAGTGCTGAAGAACCGACGAGGTGAAGTGGTCGGCATAGAAGTCAAGGCGGCATCGGCAGTCGGCCCAACGACTCTCGCGGTCTCCGCCACCTTGCGGAACGACTCGGCGACGACTTCCTCGCAGGCATCGTGCTGCACACCGGACAGCAGAAAATGCTGGCCATGCCGGTCAGCGTGCTGGCCATGGCCCTACTCCCGCTCCTTGTGGGCGATCGGGGCTTGAATCTCAGGTAACAATGGCCCGGGTAGGCCGCTTCTTGTGGCTCAGGGGCGATCGAACTGGCCGTTGGCGACGCCCTTGGTGAACGCTTCCCATTCGTCGCGGTTGTAGTCGAGTCGGACGCCAGTGTTATCGCTGATCGTGGCGGCACCGTCGGCATGGGCGGTGATGGCGAGCGAGTCGCCCAGAGTGCCGGAGGTGGTGCTGAGGACCAGGCCTAGAAAATCGGCCCAGAGTGCGTCTGTCACCGTGATGATCGGCTGTTGTTCGGGGAGGCCGGTGTACTTGCTGTCGCGGATTAGTACAGTGCTCGCGCGATGTGAGATTTCGACACAGGTCTGATCCCCGCCGCTGAACGTGGACTTGAACCAAGGGGAACGCACGAAATCATCCTATCTGGCTGATCGTTTCCTTGATTATCTGTACCGAGTCTTCACGGCTCAGTGCCACGCTGGTCACCTGGTTGTAGAGATAACTCAGCGCCTCTACGTGTCTCGGGTCATCGGCAACCTGCCCGTAGATCGCTGTCTCCAGCCAGCCGATACCGGGCAGGCGGGCGCTTTCGAACTCCAAAAGGTGGCAGGTCGCTGCATTGAGGCTGGCGATCGAACCACGCGCATTGAACGGCACGACCCGCAGATCGAGAGTGTCGGGGTGGCGATCCACCAGTTCGAGAAGGTGCCGTAACTGGTCTCGCTGCACATCAGGGCCGCCGACCTGCTGCATCAAGGCCGCTTGGCCAAGGACGACTGACAGGTGTAAAGGGTCGTCCCCTGAAAGCCGCTGCTGGCGGCGCAACCGTGCGCGCACGCGCTGTTCGGCTTCGGTCGGTCGGCCAGTCGAAACGATGGAGGACATCAGGGCGCGGATGTAGTCCTCGGATTGCAGCAACCCCTGGATAACACCAGCTTCGATACTTCGTATGTGCTGCGCTCCGTGCTCGAGACCGTAGAAGCGCATCAACTCGTCGTTGAACAGTGCCGAGTACTCGGCCCACCAGCCTCGTTGCTTGGCTACCGCCCGCAGGGCCAGGAGTTCGGCTTGCTCGTCGGGCTCGAACTCGAGCAGATCCATCAGCTGGCGCAGTTTCTCCTCGGTGAGCACGCCGCGATAGTTCATGACCTGCGACCAGTATGCGGCACTAACGTCGAGCGCCTTCTGGATTGCGCTTGCCTTCACCCCGCGGGACTTGCCCTGCTCGCGGATGCGCAGAGTCAGTTCCCAAGCGGCGACTGTCGGGGACATCGGGGCCATGCGCTGACGATCCTTCCTGGTCTGGGGTGCACTCACGGTACAGCACAGCAAAGTAAAGCACGATGTCTTCGCGTATTGACTGCTTAATTTAAGCATAGTAGCTTGCGGAGTGCTTCAGATCACAAGGCAGCGTGGAGTTCGGTCTTCACCCGAGGGGAGTAGGCGGCATGAACCATGTAGCAGCTGGGAACGGTGTGGATACGCCTGCCAGCCGATGCACCTTCTATCGAGAGACGTGCGGTCTACCTGCGGTGGTGACATCCACGGGTCGGATCAGTGTCGCTGCCCGGGTGGTCTGGGCGATACGGGTGTCGGCTTCGGTCGGGCATTCGGTCCGCCAGGATCTCCGTAACCGTTGGCGCGTCGAGGGGCCCATCGTGTCGCATCCTCGATCGGCGACGTGGTCGTTCCTGGTGGAGCCAGACGTGCCGCTGTCACCTTCGCTGATCGGTCCGCTGTTCCGCGCGAATGTCGCTGTGCATCGTGACGGCGCGGAGATCGCTTTGCCTTCGCCTGCTGACCGGCCGTTCACCGCCCGCCACTGGGTCGTCGCGCCGCGAGACAAGTTTCGGCCGTCGGGCTCGGTGGTGCTGGCCGCGATAAGCCGCTGCTTACCGGGCCGCGGGATAGACCTCCGCCTCATCGACACCGAATGGCGGGGCGCATGACGGCCGAGGAAGTGACTTCAGCAACCTATATCGGTAGGGTCGGCAAACCGGTGTACCGGCGCGTCGAAGAAGGAAGCCTCCCTGATGCCGAGGATGTGTTCGACGCCCTGTGCGGGATCGAATTACCCGAGACATTGGGCACGCCTGGTGCCGTGCTCATCGGCCCTACCACGCGAATACTGGCGAACGCCCGAGTCATGATGCCGATCTGGCTGGCTCACTACCGAGAGCGCCAGCGCTGCAAGCCGATTACCGCAGGCAGAGCCGCCCATCTGGACCTTCACGCCAGGTATATCGACCGGTATGCAGCCGCCGTCATACCTCCACCGAAACCTTCGGCTGAGGAGCTGCCATATTCCTACGGCGATATGGTGTCGCTGCTGGTCGCGCGCTTCGCGCAGTACATCGCCAGCACGTCCCGCCCATCAACAGGCGCCCTCCAACAGGAGTTTCACGTCGGACGGCACGCCGCCGGTTTCGATGTGGCCGTAGCTGCTCTCCGTGGTGGCGATGTGCGAGCCCCCGCGCCGGAGCTCAGATGCGGGCGAATTGCTCGTCCACTGACCGCGTTCGAGCGGAAAAAGGCATGAGCAGCCCGCGACCGGAGGAACCCGATGTTCACTTGAGCGTGTTCCTCCACGGCATCCGATTCGACTTCGCTGCCTGTTTGACCGCCGCGCTGCTGTTTGTGCAGGAATGGCGGGCCCACAGTGGGGAGATATCTGTGCTGCCTGGAAGGGCACAGGAGTTATCGCGCCTGCCCTGTGAACGGCTGTACCTCGAGCCTTGACCAACCAACATGCATTCCGATCACGTCGACGCGTGGGGGACACCCCGCCCACGCGCCGGTGGGCCGAAGCCGACGCTCCGTCTACGCGGACCAGTCATTGGGGGCGGATCAGTTCGTGATCGGCGAGGTTCTCGACGCACGCGTAGCCTATTTGCCGGGGCGAAAGGAGCGAGAAGAACGCCCGGCAGCGGCGGGCTGGTACGGGGTGATAGCGTCCGCCGCGGCCCGCATCGGAATTTACCGCAAAACGTTACTCGAAGATGGTGTGATTCTTCCCTCCGTTTGGCTTCGAATTTGCTGGGCAACACCGAAAACATGGGCTTGTGTCCGGGGCGCGACCCCACAATAGGGGGCAATGCAAACCGGAGGCCCGGAATGCTCCTGATTCCCTGTCCTACGAGAATCTGACTTTGACCAGGTGGTTTCCCGGTGGCAGGGCCGGGGTTCGGTCCAAGCCGTACATTTTCGCAACGTAGCGAGTTTCGGGATCGAGTACTTTTCTGAGCTTTGCAGCTGTCCCTCGGCAAACAAACTGGAATTGTAGTGTTTCAGTTTCGTTAGAAATTTCGGATGGCCGTGCTAGACATTCTCTGGACGGTTACAAAAGTGACCGGTTGAGGAACAACGTCTCTCGAGGGGACTCATTCACATGAACAAAATTCGGACGTTCGGTCTTGCCTTCGCCGCGGCTGCCGGGCTCATGCTGGCCGGCGCTGGTGTCGCCGCCGCTGAACCGGATGCGGGCGGCGGCACTACCCCGGTCGACACCGGCTCGGCTGAGATCGTGACCTCGCTGGTCGAGCTGCTGGCCACCGGTTCGTCGGGCGCCGATACCACCCCGGCCGACTAAGAACAGTGGCCGGGAAATGCCCTGCCTCATTCGAGGCAGGGCATTTTCTTTTGGCCCCAGCGTGAATAACTGAGGCATTCGCCGGAGAGCCTTCGGTTGCTACACCTTGTCGAGGTCGCCGCGGGACATGACGGCCACCTGATGGATTCGGTCATTGCTGAACCGCGTGGCGATATCCGTTTCGGTGTGTGCGGCCAGCGCCTGTAATGCGGACGGACTGTAGGCGCGTAGCTCGCTGATGAGCCAGTCGTGCGCCGTCGGGTAGCCCTGTCCGAGGAGGATGACTGCGGAGATCAACGGCAGGCGCAAAGGCTGCACGATCGGTGACTGGCGGAGTACGTCGACGATGAGGAATTTCTTGGCGACTCGGGTTGCTTCGGCGATCGCGGCAGCAGCCGCCCTCGGCGGCAGATGATGGAACGACTGAGCGAAGACTACGAGGTCATAGGCTTGATCCGGCGCATTGATCGACGTCGCGTCCTCGACACGCACGACAGCACGCGGATGCGATCCGAGATCGCCTGCGGCCATATCGTCTACCGATGCGGGATCAATATCGGTGACGGTCACCTCTACATCGGGATGCCGTTCGAGCAGTTCGCGCGAGAAACCGCCGTGCCCTGCGCCGAGTTCGAGAATCCTCGGGCGAGGGATATCCGCTACTTCTTGCATCGCCAGCTGGGCGAATTTCTCGTTGTACCGAAACTTTGTGCAGATATGCTCGAGCGCCCGAACCACTGACCGCTTCACACGGTCGTCGACATCGTCTCGGTCCAAGAACTCCAGGCGCTCGGTTTCGAGCTGCCGGTCCAGCCAAGAGGCAGCCGGTCCGCCCCGGGGCAAGGTGTCGATCGTGTCGGTTGCGCTCACTCGGTGATCCTCATGCATGTGGGCTGGCTTGCTTCCTTTTTCCTACCGTCGGTCGGCTACCGAGGGTCACGCGGGCATTCGTGCACACCAGGTGACCGCCGCCGTTGATCCGCAACGGCAACTCCTCGGATTCCCCATCCGCTGGGGACAGAGCGAACCGGCGCAGCACCATTGTCATGATCAACACCATCTCGGCGACGGCGAGCCTCTGGCCGAGGCATACGCGGGGACCGCCGCCGAACGGGAACCAGGCGAACCGGGGGATGTTATCGGTGGACCCGTCGAGCCATCGATCGGGCCGGAACTCGTCGGGCGAGTCGAACCAGCGGGGGTCTCGTTGGGTGACGCAAGGAGCCACCCACACCAGGTGGCCTGGTCCGAACTCGTGACCGCCTGCGCTGAACGTGGAATTGACTCGGTGGTTCAGTGCGCGCACTACCGGATACACGCGCAACGTCTCCTTGACCACCGCTTCGGCGAGCTCGAGTGCGCCCACATGCTCGTACCCGAGAGGTGCCCCCTCCGTAACTTGTTCAGCTTCGTCGACCAGCCGCTGCTGTAGATCCGGGTATCGGCTCAGCAGCGTGAACATGATCCCCAACGTATTGGCTGTCGTCTCATAACCTGCGAGATACAACGTGTAGATCTCGTCGCGCAACTGGAGGTCTGTCAGCGGCTGCCCATCTTCGTCGCGAGCATCCAAAAGCATGTCGAGCATGTCCTGCCCGCTGTCGGCCGGGTGCGTTTCGCGTTCGGCGAGCCGTTGCTCCACAGCGCCCATGATGAGCCGCTCCGTGCGGGTGGAAGCGCTTGTGAGCCAGCGCCGCAACGGTGTCGGTACCCACACCGGGAGTTTCGAGCCGAGCGCGAACTCGAGCATGTTCAACTTCAACATCCGGTCGCTTGCGCGTTTGAGTTCTTCGGCCAGCTCGTCGCCCAGGTCCGATCCCAGCAGCGTCCGCATAGCTATGCGGCCCACGAGTTGTTCCATGTCCCGCTGCATATCCCGCGTTCGGCCGGCACCCCAGCTCAGTACGGTCTCCTCAGAGAAGCGAGTGATGACTTCGGCGTAGCTTTCGATCCACCGCGGATGCATGCCCGGCTGAAGCGTGCGCCGCTGCCTCCGCCAGTAAGCGCCTTCGCTCATGATCAGGCCATTGCTTCCGGTGATCTCGGCATGCCTGGCGAAAGAATCTTCGTTTCCCCGGCCAAGCGGTCCATTGGCCCCCGCAGCAGCAAACACCAGCCCGACATCGTCGGGGTGGAAGAACACGACGGCCCGGGTGGAGCCGATCGACCACTCGGCAACATCTCCGAACCGCTGATGCAGCGACGGCAGAAAGCCGAACTGATCACGGGCAAAGGCCGCCAGGTCGCCGATGATCGGCAAGGGCCTAGTACCCGGCGGCCGACCTGCGCCGTTGCTGTTGTTGCGGGACATACGCGTACTCCTGCTCGCCAAGCCGCAATGTCCGGCCAGGCTACCGTGGCCCGAACCGCGGTTTCGTCTGTGTCGCCAGTTCGGACACATAGGCATGCTATGCACCACTCGGCGACGTCAGGAGCTGAAGCGCAGTAATGAGAGACGACGCCACGGCCAAGGTGTTGGCGCGAGCCCCGGCCACTCGCTGTCCGGTCAGGGGGAGCGAAGGGTCACCGCTTGGAACGCTGGCCTTCTGCCAGCTGTTCGGTGATCTTTTCGGTGCCTGCACGGCGTTGGATGGCAGCAGACAGGCCGGGGGCAATGCCGCTGAGCAGGCCGATCATGCGCAGGCTCAGGGGCGCGACATCCACCTCGGCGCGGTTTTTCTCGATGGCGCGGATGGTCGCACGTGCCACGTCCTGTGGCGTCCGGGTACCGATCCCGCGGGGCAGGTTGGCGCCGGAGTCGGCGAACATACCCGCGTCGCTGATATAGCCCGGGAATATGGTGGAGACTCCGACGTTGTGCGGCCGCATATCTTCACGGAGCGCGAGGGCGAAGCCACGCATTCCGAACTTGGTGGCGTTGTAGAGCGATGCCTGCGCGGAGGCGGTTTTTCCGTTGAGCGAGGAGATGAAGACCAGGTGACCGTGGCGCCGGGAGGCCATGTGTTGCGCGAGGAGTTTCGCCATCATGATCGGGGCGCGGAGGTTGACGTCGAGTGCGCGGTCGATCTCGGCAAGGGAATAGTCGGAGAGCAGGCCTGTCGCCGGTAGCGCGGCATTGGCCACGAGCACGTCGATCTCGCCTGCCGTCTGCAGCAGCTGTTCGACCGCGTCTCGATCGGTGAGATCGGCGGGAATGGCTCGGCCGTTCAGCTTCTCGGCCAGCGGCTCGAGCACATCTGTCCGGCGGCCGGTGAGCACCACCTCCCCGCTGCAAGCGGCCAGGTCGACGGCAAGCGCCTGCCCGATTCCGCCGGTAGCACCGGTCAACAGCACTCTTGCCTTACGCAAATCCATCTCATGTACTCCGATATCGGGTGGACGAGATTCCACCCTCGCCTACCGGGTGACCGCAGGTCTTGTACGAATGTTGGTCACTCGGCTGCGCAATGTGCTGCGAGCCCCGAGTCGACAGCCAGGGCTGCCGGAGTCACTCCGGTGAATGCCACAACGTCTCGGTGCAGATGCGACTGGTCGGTATAACCACATTTCGCCGCGACGCGGGCTGGGCTGTCTCCCGCAGTCAAACACCTTGCGGCCCAATGGAAACGCACCAGCTTCGCGGCACGCTTGGGTGGCAGGCCCACCTGGGCCCGGAACCGTTCCCACAGACGTCGGCGGCTCCATCCCACCTCGGTCGCCAAATCCTCGACCCTGGCCGAGCCGCAGCCGAGGCTGATCCTTTCCCAGACCCAAGCCACTTCAGGGTTCAGCATCGGCCCGGCTGCGCTTCGACGGGTGAGTAACGCATCGATCAATGCGAAACGTTCGTCCCACAAGTCGGTCTCGCCCAGTTGGTCCAGGATTCGCGACGCCTCTCGACCCCAGATGTCGTCGAGAGCGACCACGTTGTGATCCAGCTCCGCGAGGTATGCACCCAGCACGGCAGGTGCGTCCACCGGGGAGAGGCGTACCTCCACGCAGTCGATGTTCTGGCCCTGCATCCGAACTGCGCTGGGGGCGAGCCCGGCGACGAGACTGCCTCGATGCCGACGACCGGTGGCATCACGCACCACGAGCGTGCCACCGCCGCATTCGAAAACCAGCGTGACCGAGGGGTGCGGGACCACCGGCAGTTCTATCGGATCCGTGCATCGATCGCGAAAGCCGGCCATGCTGACGCGGGCCATCGGGCCAGGTGGTGCCGGTCGCGCGATATGCCAGGCAGTCGTAGCTCGAAGCCCGAGTCCGGATCGCATCGCCCTATGCTACGGAACGTTTCCCGGCGAAGCCCTCACCCGTTGGTCTGCCCGTACCTGTTCGAGGGGCACCCGAAGTGCGGTTCTGCGACCGCACGCCGGGCGCCCCCGAGATGATCAGGAGCTGAAGCCGAGCACGACGTCCGCGAGCACGGGGGAGTCATCGCGGTCGACGGCGGTGGCGGTGATGATCAGCTGATCGGCTTCCCGCCACATGCGGGTGCGGATGGTTTCGCCCGGGAACAGAACACCCGCGAACCGGGCCCGGAAACCGGTGACGCGGGTGGCGTCGGAGCCAAGGACGGTGTCGGTGGCGGTTTTGCAGACGATTCCGTAGGTGCACAGGCCGTGCAGGATCGGCGCCGGGAAACCTGCGCCCTTGGCGAACTCGGGGTCCGAATGCAGCGGGTTGCGGTCACCGCACAGGCGGTACAGCAGCGCCTGCTGCGGCAGTGTCGCCACGGTGACCTCGTGATCGGGTGCGCGATCGGGCAGTTCGGTTTTGGTGCTGGGGCCGCGTTCGCCCCCGAAACCGCCCTCGCCGCGAGCGAAAATGGACGAGCGGGTAGTCCACAGCGGTTCACCGTCGGAGCTGGTGACCGTCTGCTCCTGCACGACCACCGCGGCCGAACCCTTATCCCAGATCTCGCTGATCCGGCCGGTCTGGGTGGCTTTGCCCGTGGCCGGGATGGGGCGGTGCACCTGCACCTCCTGGAAGCCGTGCACCACCTTCGCCAGATCGATATCGATACCGGGGAACTCGACCTTCGGCGGTTCGGTTTCGCCCAGGGTGGGTGCAACGGTGGCGAAGGTCGGCAGCACCTGCGGTTCCCGGTCGGCGAGGTAGCGCAGTTCGGCGGGGTCGGTCCAGCGGGTGCCCGCGCCGAGACCCAGGTGGTAGAGCTGCACGTCCGACGGTGTCCACGCGAACTCGCGGCTCGGCAGTTCCGCGCCGAGCGCGATCTTCGGATCGATGGGCATCAGTACTCCTTGTGCATGATTGCGGATGAAAGTCGCGAGGTCCGGCCGGTGGGCCAACCGTCGATCCTGCCCGCTGAAGGGCAGACGCGGCAGGGACTGTCCCACCGGCCGGAATGTACTCCTCACGCATCCTTTGCGGCGGCGTCCTTGGCTGCATGCGTGTGGGGCCCTACGTGGTGACGCGAGCTGCCTCTTACGGGCCCTGACACGGTCATGCTGTGTTCTTTCTGCATGCCCGTGGGGGCCCTGCGTGGCGACGCAAGCTACCTCCTCCAGGCCCTGACACGGTCATGCCGTGCTCGTCTGGTTCTTCTTCCGTTCGACGATGTCGAGGACCGCCAGATATCCGTAGGTGATGGCCGGCCCGATGGTGGCGCCGGGGCCCGCATAGGTGTGGCCCATGACCGGGGTGGAGCAGTTACCGGAGGCGTACAGGCCCTGGATCGGGGTGCCGTCTTCGCGCAGCACCCGGCCCGAGGTGTCGGCGACCAGGCCGCCCTTGGTGCCGAGATCGCCGGGCACCATCTTGGCCGCGTAGAACGGCCCCTGGACCAGGGCGGCCAGGCATGGGTTGGGTTTCACCGTGGGGTCGCCGTAGTACCGGTCGTAGTGGCTGTCGCCGCGGCCGAAGTCCGCATCTTTGCCGGTTTCGGCGAAAGTGTTGAACCGGGTGATGGTCGCGGCGAGGTTCTCCGCGGGCACCCCGATCTTGTTCGCGAGCTCCTCGATGCTGTCGGCCTTGACAATGTTGTCGCCTTCCATCCAGCGGGAGGGGAACCTTTGCCCAGGCTGTAAACCAGCGAAGATGTAGCGGTTGCGGTAGCGCTGGTCGAAAACGAGCCAAGCAGGAATGTTCTCGCCAGGGCCCGCACCCTGTCCATATTCACCGCCGTACATGGTGTGCACGGCCTCGACGTAAGGAGCGGACTCATTGCCGAAACGTTTGCCGTCAGCATTGACGATGATCGTGCCGGGCAGGTTGCGCTCGGCGAGGGCGAACCACGGCTTACCTGCACCCTTGAAGAGCGTGGGACCCCACCACGCGTCCTCCATGAACCCGATCGCGCCGCCTGCCGCCATACCCGCGGTGATGCCGTCGCCGGTATTGGCGGCCGCACCGGTGGTCCACTCGGTGGTGATGGGCTGGCGCTGGTATTTGGCGCGCATCTCGGCATTGTGTTCGAACCCGCCGCTGCCCAGCACCACGCCGTATCGGGCCTTGAAGGTGACGGGCTCACCGTCCTGCTCGGCCACCACGCCGGTGACCACGCCGTCATCCATGACGAGCTCGGTCAACGGTGTGTTCAGCAGCAGCGGCACGTTCGCGTCCATGAGGCCTTTGCGCATCGCGGCGATGATGGCCTGACCCATACCGACGATATGTTTACCCGTGAACTTCGCCAAGTAGGTGCGCGCACCGACCCGCAGGGCACGCATCATGCCCTTCGGGTGGCGTTTGATGAGGTTGAGCCGAACGAAGTCGGCTTGCATAACGACCACGTTCAGCGGCGCCTTGGCATACGGCGGCTCCAGCTTGAACCGTTCTTCGCCGAGCACCTTGGTGTCGAACGGCGCGGGCTCGCAGGAGCGTCCCTCGCCAAGGCCACCCGGAGCCTCCGGATAGTAGTCGGAGTATCCGGGCACCCATTTCATCTTCAGCGGCGTGTGGTCGAGCACGAAGTCGAAGGCCTCCGCGCCACGGTCGATGTAGGTGTCGATCCGTTCGCGGGGTACGACGTCGCCGATGATGCTGTGCAGGTAGGTGCGGGCGTCTTCCCGGTCGTCCGGGCGGCCCGATGCGCGCAGCGCCTTGTTGCCGGGGATCCACACGCCGCCGCCGGAGCGGGCGGTCGACCCACCGTAATGCGCGGCCTTTTCGATGACGACCACGCTGAGCCCGTGGTGAGCGGCGGTGAGGGCAGCGGTCATCCCGGCGGCACCGCTGCCGACGACCACCACGTCGTATTCCCGATCAATCATGTAGAACACGTTATAGAATGGGGACGCTGTTGGTCTATGTTGTCTGGCAGAAGACTCGAATATCAGCGGAAACGGCGAGGAAACTCGTTTCAGTTTCCCGTTAGTTGTCGGCAACGGAGTGGGAGTAGATGGACCACGATTGGGATCTGACCGCGGACGTGGTCGTCATCGGATACGGTGCGGCGGGCGCAGCCGCGGCGCTGGAAGCCACCGACAACGGTGCGCAGGTGCTGGTCCTGGATCGGTTCACCGGCGGAGGGGCAACAGCACTATCCGGCGGCATCATCTACGCGGGCGGCGGCACCTGGGTGCAGCGCGCAGCCGGGGTGGAGGACACACCAGAACAGATGCTGGCCTACCTGGAACGAGAAGTCGGTGACGCCGTGTCACCGGCGACGCTGCGGCGTTTCGTCGACCAAAGCCCCGCGATGATCGACTGGCTCACCGGGCACGGGGTGCCTTTCGAGGCATCACTGTGCCCGTACAAAACCTCCTACCCCAACGACGACTACTACCTGTACTACTCCGGCAGCGAAATCTCCGGCGCATTCGGCGATATCACCCCGGCCCAGCGCGGGCACCGCGCCAAAGGGCGCGGGGTGTCGGGTAAAGCCTTGTTCTTCCCGATGGCCGCCGCCGCTGCCGCCGCCGGGGTGCGGGTGGAAACACTCACCACGGCCACCGAACTGATCACCGACGACACCGGCACGGTGATCGGCCTGCAATGCCGCACCCTGCGCGACGCACCGGGCCGCATCCGCGACCGCTACAGCCGCATGGCCCGGCTCGCCGCCAAACCCGGCATCTACTATCCGCCGCTGCGCAAAGCCATGGAAAAACGGATGGCGGCCCTCGAACGGCACTACGCCACCACCATCAAAGTGCTGGCCCGGCGCGGGGTGGTCCTCAGCGCGGGCGGGTTCATCGGCAACCGGGAAATGGTGCGCGAATACGCCCCCGCCTACCGTGGCGGGCTGCCGCTGGGCAGTTCCGGCGACGACGGCAGCGGTATCGAACTCGCTCGCCGCCTCGGCGCACGCACCGACCGGCTGGACAGCGTCTCGGCCTGGCGTTTCCTGCTGCCGCCGAGTTCTTTCACCGGCGCGTTGCTCGTCGACGGGCAAGGCAGGCGGGTCATCGACGAAACCCGGTACGGCGCGGCCGTCGGCAAAACCCTGGTCACCGAGCGCAACGGTATCGGTTGGCTGCTCGCCGACGACGAACTGATGCGCACCGCGATCTCCCAGATCGGCCCCCAAGGCAGCTGGTTCCAGCGGGTGCAATTCGAGGTGATGCGTCGCACCGCCAAACGCGGTGCAACCCTCGAGGAAGTGGCCGCCAAGGCCGGGATCGACGCGGCCGGGCTGCGGGCGACAGTGCACGCGCACAACGCTGCCATTACCGAAGGAACGGCGGACCCGGTGGGTAAACCCGCCGAATACACCCGCACCGTCGGCAACGGCCCGTACTGGCTGCTGGATGTATCGATCAAACCGAGCCTGACCAACCCGTGCCCGATGTTCACCGTCGGCGGTGTAGTGGTGGACGAGGACACCGGTGCTGTGAAATCCACCGACGGAACCGATATCGCGGGCTTATACGCCGCAGGGCGCACCGCGGTGGGTCTCTGTGCGAATTCCTATGTCAGCGGCCTTTCCCTGGCCGACTGTGTTTTCTCCGGCAGGCGAGCGGGCCGGAGCGCGGCGGAACGCCTCGCCGCGGTTCACGACGCCGTAAAGACCACTGTGGAAGGAAACTAGCGTGCTGTCCGATGCGGTAAGAACCGAACTCGCCGACGAACTCGACCGCGCCGAACGCGAGCGGGTCGCCATCGACCCGCTCGTGTCCCGGTATCCCGATATCGATGTGGTCGACGCCTACGAGATCCAGCTGATCAACATCCGCCGCAAGATCGACGCGGGCGCCCGCATCGTCGGGCACAAGGTGGGTCTGTCGTCGAAGGCGATGCAGCAGATGATGGGCGTCGACGAACCGGATTACGGGCATCTGCTCGCCGACATGGAGGTCTACGAAGACGTTCCGGTCGACACGAGCCGCTACCTGTTCCCCAGGGTGGAAGTCGAGGTCGGTTTCGTGCTCGGCGCCGACCTGCCAGGGGAGGAATGCACCGAAGCCGATGTGCTCGCCGCGACCGTCGCCTACGCGCCCGCTATCGAACTCATCGATTCGCGTATCAAGAACTGGAATATCGCGCTGGCCGACACAATTTCCGATAACGCATCCTCGGCTGGTTTCGTGCTCGGCCCACAGCGGGTGGCGCCGAAAGACATCGATATCAAGAACATCGATGCGGTACTCACCCGCAACGACGAGGTGATCGCCGAAGGCCGAAGCGACGCGGTGCTCGGGGATCCGGTTATCGCGGTCGCCTGGTTGGCCCGCAAGGTGGCGAGCTTCGGGGTCCGGTTGAAAGCAGGCGATATCGTGCTGCCCGGCTCCTGCACTCGCGCCATCGACGCACGCCCCGGTGATTCCTTCCACGCCGAGTTCGCCGGGCTCGGCTCTGTCCGTCTGCAATTCGCTTAGGCGTAACCACTAGGAGGTTTGTCGTGACCACCACGACGGGAACCGTAACCGCCGCGATCGTCGGGTCCGGCAATATCAGCACCGATCTGCTGTACAAACTGCTGCGCTCCGAGCAGATCGAACCGCGCTGGATGATCGGCATCGACCCGGACAGTGAGGGGTTGAAACGGGCGCGTGGCTTGGGTCTGGAGACATCGCACGAGGGCGTCGGCTGGCTGCTCGGCCAGTCCGAACTGCCGGACCTGATCTTCGAGGCCACCTCCGCCTACGTGCATCGTGAGGCGGCACCCAAATACGCCGAGGCCGGTATCCGCGCCGTCGACCTGACCCCCGCCGCCGTCGGGCCCGCCGTGGTGCCGCCGGTGAACCTCGGGGCCAATATCGACGCGCCGAACGTCAATATGATCACCTGCGGCGGCCAGGCCACCATCCCGATCGTGGCGGCCGTATCCCGTGTGGTGCCGGTGCCTTACGCCGAAATCGTCGCCTCGGTGTCGTCGGTATCGGCCGGACCTGGCACTCGCGCCAATATCGACGAATTCACCAAAACCACCAGCCGCGGTGTGGAAACCATCGGCGGCGCGCAGCGCGGTAAAGCGATCATCATCCTCAACCCGGCCGAACCGCCGATGATCATGCGCGACACCATTTTCTGCGCCATCCCCGAAGATGCCGACACCGACGCCATCGCCGATTCCATTCACCGCATGGTCGCCGATATCCAGCAGTACGTGCCCGGCTACCGCCTGCTCAACGACCCGCAGTTCGATCCACCGTCGGTGGTGTCCGGCGGTATGGCGAAGGTTTCGGTGTTCGTCGAAGTCGAGGGCGCGGGCGATTTCCTGCCGCCGTATGCGGGCAACCTCGACATCATGACCGCAGCCGCCACCCGAGTCGGCGAAGTCATGGCCGGACAGATCACCTCGGCCCGGGTGTGAGAAGGGACTTCTGAAATGCCATATTCAGCCGAACTCGATATCCGCGTCACCGACACCTCACTGCGTGACGGTTCCCACCACAAACGCCACCAGTTCACCGCCACCGAGGTCCGCGATATCGTCGCCGCCCTCGACGCCTCCGGCGTCCCGGTGATCGAGGTGACCCACGGCGACGGTCTCGGCGGTTCCTCGTTCAACTACGGCTTCTCCAAGACGCCGGAACAGGAACTCGTCACCATCGCCGCCGAAACCGCGAAACAGGCCAAGATCGCGGTCCTGATGCTGCCCGGCGTCGGTGTAAAGGAAGACATCAAAGTCTCCCAGGACAATGGCGCCAGCATCTGCCGTATCGCCACCCACTGCACCGAGGCCGACGTCTCCATCCAGCACTTCGGCCTCGCCCGCGAACTCGGCCTGGAAACTGTCGGCTTCCTGATGATGTCGCACACCCAGCCCCCCGAGGTCCTGGCCAAACAGGCCCGCATCATGGCCGACGCAGGCTGCCAGTGCGTCTACATCGTCGACTCCGCGGGCGCACTGGTGTTGGAGCAGGTCTCCGACCGCGTCTCCGCGGTGGTCGCCGAACTCGGCAACGACGCCCAGGTCGGTTTCCACGGCCACGAAAACCTCGATCTCGGTTGCGCCAACTCCATTTACGCCATCCGCGCAGGCGCCACCCAGATCGACGGCAGCGCCCGCCGCTTCGGCGCAGGCGCAGGCAACACCCCCGTCGAAGCCCTCGTCGGCGTCTGCGACAAACTCGGCATCAAAACCGGCATCGATTTCTTCGCCATCGCCGACGCCGCCGAAGACGTGGTCCGGCCCGCCATGCCGCAGGAATGCCTGCTCGACCGTCAGGCACTCATGATGGGCTACGCCGGGGTGTACTCCAGCTTCCTCAAGCACGCCGAACGGCAGGCCGAACGCTACGGCGTCTCGGCCGCCGAAATGCTGGTGCGCGCCGGTCAGCGCAAGCTGGTCGGTGGGCAGGAGGACCAGCTGATCGATATCGCGTTGGAGTTGCAGCGCGAGCAGGCGACTGTTTCTGCCTGAGCAGCGGGTTTGCCGTAGGCCGCGAGGGATGTCGATTAGCCACCTCGCGGCCTGCTCGCGTTCTCGGACTCGGCTCCGAGGCCGATCGCATCGACCGGGACGGTAGTCGGCCGAGCACGGTAGCTGGTCGAGCTCAGAACGATGGTGGTTCGCACGCGGTGGATACCACCCGCACCAGCTCCCGAGAGATCACCGGGTTGGCGGCAATGGTGTGGCGTGCCCGCAGGCTGTGCGGGCTTCCGTCGGAATCGGTGACGACCGCGCCGCTTTCGCGGGCGATCAGGACACCGGCGGCGGTATCCCACGGTTTGTTCGACAGCATCACGCAGCCATCGGTACGCCCCTCGGCCACCCACACCAGATCGAGAGCAGCAGACCCGAACATCCGGACGCGCTCGACAGTCGCGGCGAGAGCTTCCGTTATCGCGAATCGCCGGCGGTTCCGTTCGGCGGCTCGAGGGCCGACCGCATAGTCGCCGATCGACACGATGGCATCGCGGAGATTTTGTGCCCGACCTGCGGCGATGGGCTCGCCATTGCAGAATGCGCCGCTGCCTTCGGCCGCGTAGTACTCCAGGCTGAGGAAGGGCGCCTGTATGACGCCGATCATCGGTTTGCCTCTGTGTACGAGCGCGAGGGAAACGGCGCACAACGGAAGACCGTGGATGAAATTCGAGGTCCCGTCGATCGGATCCAGCGTCCACACGTACTCGGCGTCTTCGCGGTCCGTCGCCGTCGTACTTGCTTCCTCACCCAGGAAGCCGATCCATGGCGTCACTGAATGCAGCTGCTTCTGCATGGCGGTCTGGATTTCGATGTCCAGCTCCGTGACGAAATCGCGCTCGCCTTTCGCGTGGATCTCGCCTGGGCCCGAGCTGCCCAGCAGGGCCGCACCTTCGGCTACCGCCGCACGCGCGGTGTTCAGGAGTGCTCGGGTATCGATCACGTACCGACCTCTTTCCCTCGCGTCCAGATGCTGTCGAAGACATTGGCGAATGTATCGAAAATCCCGGGCGCTTCGATTCGCTCAGCTGACCGCATTCCCAGTTTCGCTCAGTCTTGGTCGAGTAACTTCGTTGAAACGCAGCGGAAGCCGGTGTCGTCATCCGTCATCGCTCTATCCGCATCGTTGAAGGCCGCCGGTCTTCCTCGGTCGAACGGGCTGGTGAATGCCGCGCCCTTGAGCTCGTAACGGTTGTTTGTGGTAGGGGTCGCGAGCCATTCCCAGACGTTTCCGCACATGTCGTAGCAGCCGTAGGGACTGACACCGCTCTTGTATTGGTCGACAGGAGTGGTGGTGCCTGGGCCGGAGCCACGGACGTTGCTTTTGGCTGGAGTAGGTTGAGTGCCCCACGGCCAGGTATTGCCGAGGGTGCCGCGGGCTGCTTTCTCCCACTGCTGGCTGGTCGGCAGGCCCTTGCCCGCCCACTGGGCATAGGCGTGGGCGTCATCCCAGGTCACCCAGACGACGGGATGGTCGGCGATCGTTGTCGGCGGGTGCACTTCCTCCCAGTGCTGTGGCGGTGTGTGGCCAGTAGCGGCGACGAACCGTGCGTAATCAGCGTTGGTTGTGGGAGACAGGTCGATGTAGAACTCCGCGACCCACACCGGTTCGTCCTCGGCCCCGGACAGATAGACACCTTCGGGAATCCGGGTCATCAGTTTTCCGTCCATTGGGTGGCGGACGTTGGTGGGATGTTCGGGGACATCGAGATTACGCGCGGGGCTGAGCACGTCCAGGGAGACGAACTCCGTGAAACGGGCGCGTTCTTCACTGGTGAGACGTGCCAAAGAGGTGTCAAGGGCCGCCTGGTTGACCGGCCTGGGGCAGGTGCTCGCGCCACCGGCCTCCCATTTCGACACCAAACGGTCGCCGACACCGAGGTGCGCGGCGAATTCCACAAGGCTCATTCTCCGCGCGTGGCGCAAGGCGCGGACCTCCGCCCCGGTCCAACGCCGAACAATCGTGATCATCTTCTGTGTTCTCCCCTCACCACATCGGCGGCGCTGTTGCTGGCCGCCGGAGCGCCCACTTGTCGGTCAGAGCTGTTGCGCCGGAATTGATTCGTATTCGGCGCGCAGAGTATCGATCAGCTTGTGTGCGGTCGGCCACCGGATGTCATCGACTCGGGCGACTGCCCGGACCCCGACAGCCGCATTGGTCGCCACGGCACCGACGAACTGATTGAGCCGAGCCAGTGTGATTGTTTCGGACTGGACTTCCTCGTCCCGGGCCTGGCTGATCAGACGCATAGTGGTTCCGGGCAACACCTCTGCCTTGGGCCAGACCAGACGCCCTTCGGTGTCTATGAATCCGATGTTGGAGGTCGCGATCTCGGTGACGATTCCGTCGGCAGTCGTGAACATGGCATCGTCGAACCCGTTTCGCTGCGCAGTGCGTCGTTGATGTAGCGCGCCGAACAGACCGACGTGTTTGACCCGGGGCATATCGCGGGAGTAGACCGCCGATTGCAGACTCACCGGGCTCTGCGGGGACGGCGGTGCTTTTCGCATGCTGACAAGGATGTGCGGTTCGGCGTCCGCTCCTGGCCGGCCGAGTTCGAGGTGTGGGTCGAACACTGTCACCCGTACTACCACTGCAGCAGCGGAGCCACGCAGCGCATGCCGTACGAGCTCACGGACACGCTCGGGATCGAGATCGGCATCGAACACAGTACGGCAATCGCGGATAAGCCGATCCAGATGCAGGGAAAGACCGCGAACCGCGCCGTTCTCGACCCGCATCGACGTGAAGTGGCCGAAGTTGACCAATCCCAGAGCGCCTATATCGTCGGCCGTGACCGCTGAGCCGTTGAGTTCCATACGGCCAGTCTTTCACTTTTCTCCATGTCGAATCCCTGCTCTATGCCGAAGTTCGGTGAAAGGGCGGTGTAATGCTTTGTCGCGGCGGTTCCGCTGCTGATCTGCTGCGTTGATCCTGGCCTACATGACAACTGCGGAACACCTGAGAACGGTTGGCACCACCCCACTTGCCTCGGGCTTCGAGGACGGCTACGCCCAACGCTTGGTTGGAGCGATGCAGCATGATGATTGCCAGCACTATGCGGCCGAAACACATGTCTGTCATGTGTTCCTCCAGCCGGGAGCGGAGGTCCGGTGATGCCACACGCTGTCGTCTTCCTCAAACAGTCTCTGTGTGGGAACGGCAGGGCACTGCTGGAGACCCACTGCGGGCTACTGGCCGCCGCCCATGGTTTCCGCATCCAGCGCGTGGTGGTGCACGACGAGCACGATCCGTTTCCGTGGACGCTGGATGAGGTTTTGAAGTCAGGACCCAACGGAATCATTGTGCCGAGCTTGGAGCACATCGATTTTCGTGCTCGCCAGGTCTTGACCCGCTGCTCGCTGCTTGTCGGCCGTCCTTACGGCTGGTATCACCGGGGAGCGATCGATTGGTATATCGCCGGGCTGCCACCAGAAGGCGTGGCGGGCGCAGGGAAGGGTGGCTGACTGGGTCGGCCTCGATTATTTCGGTTGACGTGTTCCCCAGCGGCATTTGAAGATCCGGCTATGCGCGTGGGTGTGGTCGGTTTGGGGATGGGCCTGTATCTGGCGACGTGGTGTCGTCGGTTGGGGATGGATGTGGTGGCGGGGTGCGATCGTGATCCCGAGCGGCGAGCCGAAGCCGCCGAACAGTTGCCGGGGGCGGTGCTCGTCGAACAGTGGCGTGAACTGCTGAACGAAGACCTCGACGGCGTTGTGCTCGCCAACGACTTCGATCAACACGCGCCGTTGGCCATCGCCTTTCTCGAACGGGGTGTGCATGTGCTTTCCGAAGCCGCGGCATGCATGGACGAGCAAGAGGCACGCGCGCTCATCGACGCCGAGCGACGCTCCAGCGCCACCTACTCTTTCGCCGAGAACTACGTGTTCCATCCGCATGTCCGGCTCATTCATGATGCCGTGGCCAGCGGGGAAATCGGCCGGGTCACCCTGATCGAAGCGGATTATCTGCACGGGATGGCCCCGGACGACGTCACGGCGCTGATCGGCGATCCAGGCCACTGGCGCGGCCGGATCGCGCCGACGGCGTACTGCACGCACACCCTGTCGCCCGTGCTCGCGCTCACCGGGCAGATGCCGACCGAGGTGACAGCGTTTTCGGTCGACGCCACGGATCCCCGTGCGGCAGTAGTGCTTCTGGTACGTCTCAGCGGCGGCGGGCTGGCGATCACCCGTCACGGTTTCCTGCAAGGGGAGCCCGACAGTCACTGGAGTTGGGTTTCGGTGCGCGGCACCGAGGGCCTGGCCGAGTCGGTGCGGGCGCCCGGCTCCCGCGCGTGGTCGGTACGGGTCCGCAAAGAGGCATGGACCAGCCCCGACGGACAGGTGCGCGACGAGGAGCGCGCACCGTCGCCGCTGTCGCTCGACGGCACCGTCGTCGAACCGAAGACGGAAGGCACTGTGCGGGTGCTCGAAGGCTTCCGCGCCAGCGTCGAGCGTGGCGAACCCCCGCTGATACCCGTACAGTACGCGGTTGCCGCTTCCCTGGTCGGCGTCGTCGGTGCGCAGTCACTGCGCGACAACTCGCGCTCCACACTGCTGCCCGACTTCCTTGTCGGGGTACACCCCAGCTAGACATCCGTCACCGAGACGGGCTGATGATTTCGGTGTTCGATGATATGGAGGAACGTGAAGCAGGTGACCCTGCGGGCGATGACCGCCGCAGAATACGAGGAGGCCACGCGCCGGCGCGAAGCGGAGGGGGCGCGGGAGCTCGCCGAGTTCGTGTCGGAGGAGCAGGCGTGGGAGCGGGTGCGGGAGGGCACCGCTTTCTATCTACCGCAGGGGCAGGAGACCGAGGGACATTACCTCGTTGTGGCGGAAGATGATTCGGGCGCAGTGGTGGGTGAGGCGTGGCTCGGGCCCGACCCGCAGGAGGCGACTGCGACCGCTGACTCGGGGTGGGTGTACGACATCGTCGTTTACGAGCAGTTCCGGCGGCAGGGATATGGGAGTGCGATCCTCGCGGCCGTCGAGGAATTGGCGGCGGGTAAGGGGATGACTCGGGTCGGGTTGAACGTCGTCGGGAGCAATACGGCGGCGATCGAGTTGTACCGCCGCAGCGGCTACGCGGTTTCTTCGATGGTGATGCACAAAAAGGTGCAGTAGTCGAGTGACAACGACGGGACGCTCGCCGCGCTGAGCGAAGCGGCTGCGATCACCATGCAGCTGCATACGGCGGAAACTGCGCTGGTCAGCACCGATTCGCCAATTCCGGTCGAGCTGGGTGGGCTGGTCTGGCTGACGGAAGTTCCGCAGAAGGGGCACGGCGGCGGCTACGGTGAGGTGGCTGATACCGAAAATGCTGGTTCTCACCGATAGTTGTTCTTGTCGAACAGCATGTCGAAGTCGCCTCGCTCCGCCATCTCGGTGAGTTCGTTCAATGCCTCGAGCCGTTTCGAGGCATTGATCTGTTTCGAGTCGTCCTGAGGGCTGTTCGTGGAGGCTGAACAGGCGAGTAACGCGCTGAGGGCGGCGGATCCGTCCAGGAGGGCTTGGGAGCGTGCTGTGATCGCGGTCTCCCTGGCGGCCAGTGCGGACCTGACGTCCTGCAAGCGGCGGGCGTGCCGGATTTCCGGCATCAGGGCGCGCAGGGCGGGGATGCGGTAACCGGCCTGGCGGAGCTGATGCACGATGCGGGCGTCCCGGACTTGGGTGGGGGTGTAGCGCCGTGTTCCTCGGTGCGGGGCGCGGTCGGGGACGACGAGGCCTTCTGAGTCCCAGTGGCGCAGGGTGGAGGGGCGGATGCCGAGGGCGGTGGCGAGTTCGGAGACGGTCATCGAGTCGGAGGCGCGGATATCGGTGAGTGGTTCGGTGGTGATCGACTCGGCTGCGGCGATGGCGTGATGCAGGTCGGTGCGTTCGGTGTCGAGCCGGGCGTGTGCCGCGTCGAGCAGGGCGAGGGCAACGGCTGCCGGGGAGCAGTGGAAGGCTCGGACGATCTTCTTGGCCTCGACCGGGCCGGTGCCTGCGGCGAGGGCGCGATAGGCCAGGGCGGAATGCAGGTGGATGTCGTCGTAGACCCGGTAGCCGGTCGCGGTGCGCGCGGAGGGAGGCAGGACGCCGTCGCGCTCGAGGTTGCGGATCTGCTGCACGGAGTAACCGGCACGCCGCGCGACATCAACAGTGCGCATGCTCGCTGGTTTGAGCCTTGGCATCTCGAAGTCCCTCGTTTTCTGTCCGAAAGTCTCCACAAGCACTTCAATGAAACGCTGGAGCTCATGACCATAGACGAGATCTACGACTTCGTAGCAGACATGGACGGTGTGCTGACGCTGCGGCCGGGGCCGGGCGACGGTTCCCCGGAGATCAGCTGGGGCGACCTGTTCTTCTACTACTCGCCCGACGGGGTCGTCCCCACCAACACTCAACCCTTCGCCACAATCGTCACCAAGAACTACCCCGGCGACGAAGCATCGCGTCTGGACCGCCCGGACACCTTTCGGGTGAATATCGCCGTCGGAAAGGACGCCTTCGTCAGCTGGGTCGGTCGCGCCCCTCGTGAACCCGCCCTCGACGAGCCCGACCCGAGCAGTCTCGACACGGTGATCGCCCACCCTGTGTACGGCACCGTCGCCTGGCTCGCGGTGGTGAACCCGGGTAAGCGCACGGAATCGGCGGTGCGCGAGTTGCTTACGACCGCCTACCGCCGCGCGAGGTCTCGTTACGAGCGTCGCGCTGAATCAACGCGTCGGTAAGTGACATACGCTCACGGCGACGCGAGTGCCCAGCGCGGCCGGTCGGCCGGCCTCTCAGCGTCCGCTACGAATCTCCGCGACGACTTCCTCGGCGTCCATGTCGAGGCTCCGGATCGCAACAACCATGCGTCCCAGTCTGCATGTTCATGACACGCGCCCGTGCCTGTTCGCTCGTAGTCGATCGGTTCGCGACCTGCCTGCCGGCGAACGGGGTAGGGGTTTACCGGCGTTGCAGGTTGATCCCCGCCAGCGGATAGGGCGCGGCGATCGGGGTTCCGCTGAGATTCACCGTTCCGATCCAGTGGCCCTGGCGGGGATCGATATCGCGCAGCGCCAGGCCGAGAGGGTTGGCGTGGAAGGTGACGTAGGTTTCGTCGGGGCCGACCGGGTGCTGGTACCCGGACCGGATGGTGTTCCCGCACTCCAGCTGGACCCAGGGGTCATGCGCGTAGATGCGCAGGGTGCAGTCGTTCAGTGGGGTACCGATGACGTTCGAGGGGTGCTGGGTGATGTGGTAGAACCCGGGCGGGATGATGCCGTTGCGCGGGAATTCCGGGTCGTCTGCGGAGGCGACAGCAGGGGTGGTGCAGACAGCGGCGGCGGCGAGCGCGATGCCGGCCACGACGGCGCGAAGTTTCACGGTTGAGTCTCCTGTCGAGTTGTTCGGTTTGCCCCTGTGTCGCATTTTCCGCTCTGATCGTTTCAGAAGCCCTGGTGGAGAGTAGCTCTCACTGCGCTGGTCGTCCTTCGTAGGCCTCGCGCATGGCGTGCGCGTCGATCTTCTTCATGCCGAGCATGGCCTGCATCGCCCGGTTGACGGCCTCGCGGTCTTCGCCGACGAGCAGCGCGTTGGCTTCCGTCGGCCACACCTGCCAGGGGACGCCGTATTTGTCGTTGAGCCAACCGCATTCGACTTCCTGACCGCCGTCGGCGAGCAGGGCGGTCCAGAGGCGGTCGACTTCGTCCTGGCTGTCACAGTTGATCAGCAGCGACATCGCGTGGGTGTACTGGTATTCGCCACCGCCGTTGATGGCGGTGAACTGTTGGCCGGCGAGTTCGAAGTCGACGGTCAGCACCGAGCCCGCCGGTCGCGGACCGGCTTCGGTGTAGCGCTGGATACCGGTGATCTTGGCATCGGGAAACAGCGAACAATAGAACTCCGCGGCTTCCTCGGCCTCGGTGTCGTACCACAGGTTTGTGACGATCTTCTGCATTCGCTCCTCCTTGTCGGGTGGCTACATCGGCAGGTCACCAGTTCCTGAGCGCGGGCATTATCGAGCCGTGTACTTCACCCAACCCGACCCGCCCGCCCCCTGGGCCCGGAGCGCTGGCGGTGATGGTGACGGCATCACCGTCCACGAGGAAGGTGCGTTCGGAGTCCAGCACGGTGATCGGCTCGGCGCCGCCCCAGGTGAGTTCGATGAACGAACCCCGCTCATCGGGTTCGGGGCCGGAGACGGTGCCGGAGGCGTACAGGTCGCCGGTGCGTACGGAGGCACCGTTGGCGGTGAGATGGGCCAGCATCTGGGCCGGTGACCAGTACATCCGGGAGTACGGCGGCCGGGACACCACCTGGCTGTTCCACTGCACACACAAGTCGATATCCAGCCCCCAGTCGTCGTGTTCCCGCAGGTAAGACAGCGGTTCGGGGTATTGCGGGGGCAGCGGTATCCGGGCCGCGGCCAACGCTTCCAGCGGAGTGACCCACGCCGATATCGACGTGGCGAACGATTTACCGAGGAACGGGCCGAGCGGCTGATACTCCCACGCCTGGATATCACGGGCGGACCAATCGTTGACCAGTGCCACACCGAAAACATGGTCGGCGAAATCGGCGGTGCCGAGCGGGGAACCCAGCGCCGAACCCGTCCCGATGACGAAACCCAATTCGGCCTCGATATCCAGCCGCTCGGTCGGCGAGAAAGTGGGCGAATCGGTTCCGGTCGCGCGGTGCTGACCGCGCGGCCGGACGATCTCGGTGCCGGAAACGACGACCGTTCCCGCCCGCCCGTGATACCCGACCGGCAGATGCCGCCAGTTCGGCAGAAGTGGATCGGAGCCAGGACGCAGCAGTTTGCCGAGGTTTGTCGCGTGGTCGATGCTGGCGTAGAAGTCGACGTAGTCGCCGATGCGGACCGGCAACGCCATCCGCACCTGCTCTATCGGGTACAGCGCGGTATCGACGACCTCACCGGCGAGCAGCGTCTGCGCCCGTTCCCGCACCTCCCGCCATTTGCCCGGCCCGGCGGCCAGGAAGGCGTTCAACTCGCCCCTGGCCAATACCGGGTCGCCCAGCATCGTCGCCAGGTCGAGCACGCGTTCGTCGACGCGGACCCCGACCCGGAAATCCCCGCCGGGCGGCGCGAACACCCCGTACGGCAGGTTGTCCAAGCCGAAAAGGGAATCGTCGGGCACCTCCACCCGGATCCTCATACAGGCCCCCGCCCCGACCAGGTCCACGTATAGTCCGGGTCTTCGCAGGCCAGCGCACCTTCGCCGAGCAGAAGTGGCCGGAAGGTATCGACCATAACGGCCAACTCATCGAAGAATTCCGCGCCGATACCACCCTCGTAGGCGCCGGGTTGTGGGCCGTGCGCGTAACCCCCGGCATGCAGCGACACCGATCCCGGTCCTATCCCCGAGCCTTTGCGCGCCGCGTAATCGCCACCGCAATAGAACATGACTTCATCGGAATCCACATTCGAGTGGTAGTAGGGCACCGGAATCGACAGCGGGTGATAGTCGACCTTGCGCGGCACGAAATCACACACCACGAAATTGGTTCCCTCGAACACCTGATGCACCGGCGGTGGTTGATGCACTCGCCCGGTGATCGGCTCGAAGTCGGAAATATTGAAGGTGAACGGGTACAGGCATCCGTCCCAGCCGACCACGTCGAACGGATGGGTGGCATACACCAGTCTGGTGCCGACGAGCTGCCCGGCCGGTCGGTGTTTCACCAGGACCTCGACATCGGCGCCGGAGACAAGCAGGGGCTCGTCCGGCCCGTGCATATCGCGCTCACAGTACGGCGCGCTCTCCAAGAACTGGCCGTATCGGGACAGATAGCGGCGCGGCGCAGCGATATGACCGGACGCCTCGATCACATAGGCCCGCACCGGTTGCGTGCCGTTGGGCACCCAGCGGTGGGTTGTCGCCCGGGGGATGAGCACATGATCACCGGGACGCGCCGACAGTGCCCCGAACACGGTTTCGACTGTCGCGCTACCGGCCTCGACGTACACCAGCTCGTCGCCGACGGCGTTGCGGTACAGCGGCGACGCGCCCGAGGCGACCACATACGACAGCCGCACGTCGGCATTGGCCAGCAGCAGCCGCCGCCCGGTCACCGGGTCGTTCGCGGCGGGGGCGTCGCCGGGGAACAGCTCGTGCAGCCGCAGATGACGGTGGCGCAGCGGATGATTCGGCACGATCGTCTGATCCCCCAGCTCCCACTCGGTCGCATCCACGATCGCCGAGGGCAGCCCAAGGTGGTACAGCAGCGACGAGTCCCCGGAGAACCCCTCTTCGCCCATCAGCTCCTCGCAGTAGAGCCTGCCCTGCCCGTCCCGATGCTGGGTATGCCGCTTCGGCGGCACCGCCCCGACCTGCCGATAGAAAGCCACGACACCTCCCGCCGAACGGACGGACAGTCACCTCAATGGTATGTAGGGGGACCCGCGAGCGGTCCTGATCGATAGCAACAACTTCATCTGCGAGGCTCGAGGAAGTTCTACACCCTGTTGGGGAGAAACATTGTTATCCGGCACAAAGGTGTCGGTATCGTTGTGCGCATGACCGCCGTTCATGAGTCGCTCATGACGCCCGGAGAGTTCGAGGAACTCGACCGGTGTGCCGGGCAGGTGTCCGAAAATGTGCGACTGGAGTTCGTCGCAGGCAAGCTGGGGGCGAAGGCAGTACCGGATGGGGATCACGAGCGGATCATTCAGGGCTTGATTCGGCTGTTCGTGCTGCTTCGTCCGGACCTTTGCCTCTTCACCGGGCAGGGGCTTAAGGTGCAGCGCCATCGCAACGGCCGCGCCAGACCGGACGGCGTACTGGCAGTCGGCGACGCCTTCGCCGGTCAAGGGCAGTGGGCCGATCCGGCGCCGGTGCTCATGGTGGTCGAGGTGACCTCACGCGACCAGGACACCGAGCAGCGAGACCGCTGCGACAAACCTGTTGCTTATGCGTCCACCGGGATACCGATTTATCTGCTGATCGACCGGACTTCAGGCGAAGTCACTGTTTTCAGCCAGCCGAGCGAGACCCGCTACCGCTCGAGAACCACGGTGCCGTTCGGCGCTGTTGTCCAGATCCCCGATCCCATCGGAGTCGCCCTGGACAGCGAACCGCTCAAGCATGGGTATGAGGATGCTCAGTCGCTGAATACCGCGATAACCGGCGCGTGATCGCTGGGCTGTTTACCTTTGCGTTCTTCCCGGTCGACCATGGCGTCGGTCGCGGCGGCGGCCAGTGCGGGGGAAGCGAGGATGAAATCGATCCGCATTCCTTCTTTGCGCGGGAAACGCAGCTGGGTGTAATCCCAGTATGTGTAGACCCCGGGGCCGGGTGCGTAGGGGCGCATGACATCGGTGAAACCGGTGTCGAGGATGGCGGTGAAGGCATCGCGTTCCGGTTGTGAGGTGTGGGTTTTCCCGGCGAAGAATTCGGCGGACCACACGTCGTCGTCGGTGGGGGCGATATTCCAGTCACCTGCCAGAGCGATCCGGGCCTGCGGGTCGGCGCTCAACCATTCCTGGGCGTTACGGCGCAGAGTGGCCAGCCATTCCAGTTTGTAAGCGTAATGCGGGTCGGTGAGCGACCGACCGTTCGGCACGTACAGGCTCCACACCCGCAACCCGCCGCAGGTCGCGCCGATCGCCCGCGCCTCGACCACCGGGGCACTGATCAGCGATTCACCGGCGTCTTTGTCGAAACCGGGCTGTCCGGGGAAGGCGAACTCGATATCGGTCAGGCCGACCCGGGAGACGATCGCCACCCCGTTCCACTGGTTGACACCCAGATGTGCCGCCTCGTAGCCGAGTTCTTCGAACTTGTCGAACGGGAACTGGTCGTCGCGGCATTTGGTTTCCTGCAACGCCAGCACGTCGATGTCCTGGCGGTCCAGCCACGACGTCACCCGGTCCAGCCGGGTGCGGATGGAGTTGATGTTCCAGGTGGCCAGGCGCACGGTCTTCTTTCTACCGCACCACGGGTATCGGCCCGCCGGGGACCGCGTAGCGGTAGCTGTGGTGGTCCACGAATCCCAGCTGGCGGTACAACGCGAGCGCGCCCGCATTGTCCGCCTCCACCTGCACATATGCATGGGTTGCTCCGCGGTCGCGGCCCCAGCGCAGCAGTTCCGCGCATACCAGCGCGGCCAGACCGTGCCTGCGGTGCTGGGCCGCGACCGTCACACAGGACAGCCCGATCCAGTGCCGGTCGTCGGGGGCGGTGGTCAGCGCGCCCCGTGCGATGGCGATCGGTTCCGGCAGGCCGAGGGAGGCGAAACCGACGGCACCATCGCGTACCGCGGTCAACACCTCCGGTACCGGTACCGGAGGTGTGGGCTCGGTGTGGTCCGGGGGTTCCTCGCCGCGGAACCGGTGCATCCGCAGCCAGGTATCCGAGGGTTCCTGCGCGATCCGCACCATCGGCGGGCCCTGCGGGAACACGAAATTGTCCAGGTCCATACCGAGCACCGCTGTCTCACCCCAGCTGTTCCATCCGGGCGGTACGGAGGCGAGCCGGTCGGGCAGCAGCAGTCGCGGCGGTAGGTTGCGCTGGGTGTACCAGGTGTTGATCCGGTGCAGGGTGTCCACCGTGAACTGCGGCGGCCCGTCCGCATCGCCGAGCGGTACCGCCGAATTCGCGCGCCTGGTGTAACCGTGACCGGCGCGGGCCAGCCAGCCGTCGATCCAGGCGTGTTCGGTTCCGGGCCAGCCTGCCGCGGCGGCGGCCTCTAGCGCGCGGATCTCCCCGGTGCGAATCGGCCGAGCTGCCAGCGCCTTCAAGGCCACCACCCGATCGGCGGTGACCGAGACGGTGCGGCCGTCGGCGGTGCGGACCGTCACCGGTTCCAGCGACACCAGCTCCCCGATCACATCGGTCAGCGGCTGCGCGTACCCCTCGGGCAGCCGGTACCGCAACACCACGCGGCGGCCCACCTCGATACCGGGCAGACCTCCCGGTGTACCGGGCGCAGCCGGCTCAGTCATGCCCGAACGGATCCGGCCCCACGCCGGGTAGCCAGCTCAAACCAGGTGTGCCCCAGCCATTGCGTTTGATCGCCTTCTTCGCTGCGCGCGCATTGCGGCCGATCAGCACATCCACATAGAGGAACCCGTCCAGGTGGCCGACCTCGTGCTGCAGCATCCGCGCGAAGAAGCCGTTGCCTTCGACGGTGACCGGTTCGCCGTGCTCATCGGTCCCGGTCACCCGCGCCCACTCCGCGCGGCCGGTGGGGAACTGCTCACCCGGCACCGACAGGCAGCCCTCTTCGTCGTCGTCGGGGTCCGGCATGGTTTCCGGGATCTGCGAGGTCTCCAGCACCGGGTTGATCACCGCGCCGCGCCGCCGTGTCACCGCGCCGTCGGCGCCCTCATCAGGGCAGTCGTAGACGAACAGGCGTTTGGCGACCCCCACCTGGTTGGCGGCCAGACCGACCCCGTTGGCCGCGTCGAGCGTTTCGTACATATCCGCGATCAGCCCCGCCAGCTCCTCCGGCGATTCGGTTACCTGTTCGGTCGGATGGTGCAGAACGGGATCGCCGACGATCACGATAGGGAGGATTGCCATGCTGGAAGTTTATTGATGTCCGGCTTGTCGGGGCGCGCGGGTAGCTGTCGGTCCAACCGTTTAGGGTGGGGCCGGACGTACCGCGTGTTGGCGCACTATGTTTCTGGGACAGTCGTGGTTGAATATCCGCCACGTAGTAATACCCGGCGACAAGTACCCGGAGACTACGCATATTTCGTCCGGTGGGTGACTCGGCGAGGGAGCAAGATGGACGGCGCAGCGGCGCGGAATCTTTCCGCACACCGGGACGGCGCAGGCAGCCCCGACAGCCCGAACGAAGCAGCGGCCAACGTGGATACAGCGCATTCCGAACACCCCGGTAACACCGACGACGGGTTGAGCCGCCGCGACCGCGACATCCTTGCCTTCGAACGCCAATGGTGGAAATACGCGGGCGCCAAAGAAGAAGCGATCCGCGAGCTGTTCGGCATGTCCCCGACCCGCTACTACCAGGTGCTGAACGCATTGGTGGACCGGCCAGAAGCACTGGCCGCCGACCCGATGCTGGTCAAGCGACTGCGCAGGCTGCGGTCCAGCAGGCAGAAAGCGCGCGCCGCGCGGCGGCTGGGCTTCCAGGTGTGACGCGCTAGGCTCGGTCACGTGAGCAACTCGAACCCCACCTCCGGTGGGCCACCGCTGCGCGCGCTGGCGATGGTTCTGATTTCGCTGGCCATCGTCTTCGCCGGTCTCGGCGCGATGTCGCTGTCGAGTGCGAAGTCCGACACCGCGGAGGCGGCCGATTCGGAAACCAGCAGCGAAACCGCGGCGCCGCAGGTGACCGCGGCCGCGACGACCAGGGCAGGCGCGGGTACCACAACGTCGGCGGGTGCTACCGCCACCAGCAGCGCACAGACCACACCGGGCAAAGCAACCACCACCGCAGCCGACGGTGTCGACCGGTCCGTTCCGGTGCAGGTGCTCAACAACAGCCTCGTCGCCGGGCTGGCCGCGCGCACTGCCGATGAACTCGGCGCCGAGGGCTGGACGAACACCTCGACCGGCAACTATGCGGGCAGCACCCTCGCCGAGACCACCGTGTACTACGGCGACGGAGCAGGCGACAAGGAAGCAGCCGAGGCGATCGCGGCCGAACTCGGGGCGAAAGCCGCACCGAATCCCGGTATCGGGGACAGTTCAACGGGGGTGACCGTGATCGTGACCGGTGAGTAGGGAGCGGCAGAGCGGCACAGCCCTGTCATGGGACGACAGGGCCGACGTGGCATCATCTTGTCCGGTAATGATCGTGTTGATCGAGCTTTGCTCGTAAACTCGGTACTCGTAAAGGAGTTCTCCGATGGCACCGTCCACAACTCGTCGCCCGTCCTGGCGGAGCGTGACCCCGGTGCTGGCTGTCGCGGCTTTCGGCCTCGTTGCCTGCACGAACAGTCAGGAGTCGAGTGACGTCCCGGGGACGACCCCGCCGGTGTTCACCAGTTCCCCGGCTCCGGCGGGCGCCGAGAACGAGCACGGCGGCACCCACAACGACACCCCGGCGGGCTCCGGCACCGAAGTCCAGCTGAAGGACCCGTCCGGCGCCACGGTGGGCACCGCCGATATCGCCGAGGACGGCGACCACCTGCGGATCACTGTCGAAGCGCGCGGGCTGGAACCCGGCTTCCACGGCCTGCACTTCCACGAGGTCGGTAAGTGCGAGGCGAATTCGACCCCGCCGGCTGGCGGAGACCCGGGTAACTTCCTGTCCGCGGGCGGTCATCTGCAGGTCGGTGGTAACAACGCGCACCCGGCCAGCGGCGATCTGACCTCCCTGCAGGTCCGTAAGGACGGCGAAGGCTATCTGGTCACCACCACGGATTCGGTGACCATGGCCGATGTGCGCGGTAAGGCGCTGATGATCCACGCCGGCTCCGACAACTTCGGCAATATCCCCGACCGCTACTCGCGTGACGGTGAAACCGGGCCGGACGAGACAACACTGTCAACCGGTGACGCAGGCGGGCGCATCGCCTGCGGTGTAGTCGAATAGGACACCAACCATGATGGGCGGGGCGAGAATCGAATCGGTTCCCTTCCGAGGTTCGCCCCGCCCGACCATCGGTATCGAATGGGAGATCGCGCTCGTCGACAAGGTGAGCCGGGATCTGTCCAATACCGCGGCCGCCGTTTTCGATTCGGTCGGTGATCTGCGCGCCCACGACGGCACCCCGCAGGTCACCAAGGAGCTGCTGCGTAACACGGTGGAGCTGGTGACCGGGGTGCACGACACCGTCGGCGGCGCGGTCGAAGATCTCAGCGCCACCATGGGCACGGTGCGCCGGGCCGCCGACCTGCTCGGCGTCGACCTGTTCTGTGCGGGCACCCATCCGTTCGCGCGCTGGTCCACCCAGCAGCTCACCCGTTCCCAGCATTACGACGAGCTGATCGAACGCACTCAGTGGTGGGGGCGGCAGATGCTGATCTGGGGCGTGCACGTGCATGTGGGGGTTTCGCACCGGAACAAGGTCTTTCCGATCCTGAACTCGCTGCTGCTGTCGTATCCGCATCTGCTCGCGCTGTCGGCGTCCTCGCCGATGTGGGCCGGTTCGGATACCGGTTATGCCAGCAACCGGGCGCTGATGTTCCAGCAGCTGCCCACCGCGGGACTGCCGTTCCAGTTCGAGAACTGGCGGCAGTTCGAGTATTTCGTGCACGACGAGATGAAAACCGGTGTGTTCGAACAACTCGGCGGTATGCACTGGGATATCCGGCCCGCCCCCAAATGGGGAACGATCGAGGTGCGCGTGTGCGACGGCATCTCCACCCGGGCCGAACTGGCCGCCCTTGCCGCGCTCATCCACTGCCTGGTCGTCAATCTGGATCAGCGGGTGGAGAACGGTGAACAGCTGCCGACGCTGCCGCCATGGCATGTCCAGGAGAACAAGTGGCGGGCCGCGCGTTACGGGTTGGACGCGATCATCATCGTCGACGACGACAGCAACGAGCGCCTGGTCACCGACGACCTGACCGAACTGCTCAACCGGCTCGAACCCACCGCCAAACAGCTCGGCTGCGCCGACGAACTGGCCATGGTGGCCGAGATCCCGCAACGCGGCGCCTGCTATCAGCGGCAACGCAAAGTGGCCGCGGCCGCTCAGGGGGATCTGGTGGCGGTGGTCGACGCACTGGTCAAAGAACTCGACCAGTAACCCGCGAAACCGTCCCCGGTTCGGTGTCTGCTGTTCAGTTGGCCGTGGAGGTGGCGTTCACCCGGCGTTTACGATGGTCGGATGTTAGTGGAAGACCCGAAAACCGGAGCAGGACACCGGACGCTGAGGCTGGGCGTACCGAACGTCGGAATTCGGGTCGCCGCCGCCGTTGCCGCGGTTCCGATGCTGCTGGTCGTATTGCAGGGGGTGGCGCTGTGGCAGGGGTTCGAGGGACCGCTGGAAAGCCTGTGGCGTGATTACGTGGGCGCACCGAAATCGATGACGGTGCCGTGGGCGGGGCTGGTTCTTGCGTTGGTCGGTATCTCGATGCGGCGGCGGATGATTGCGCTCGCCATCGCGGTCCTGCTCGACGCCGGGTATGCGGGTATCCGCTTCGTTGCCGGTGAGCCGTTCACCGTCGGTAACGGGCCGGTCCTGGTGCTCACCGGTCTTGCGCTGCTGGCCTGGTTGCGCTGGCAGGGCAGCGAACGCCGCAACGCGCTACATGCTTCGGCGCTGGGCGCGCTGCTGATCCTGGCCACCAAAGTGGGTGATGTGTGGTTGCACATCACCATCGCAGCCGAGCCGAAGGTGCTCGACGAATACGTGATGCTGGCCGATCACGCCCTCGGTGACCCGTCCTGGGTGGTCGGCCGGGTGCTGGAGACATTGGGTCCGGTGGCCGAAGCGGTGCTGCACTGGGTCTATATCGAACTGCCCGCCGCCGCGATCGTTGTCGCGGTATGGCAGCTGCGCGGGGTGGTGTCGAGCGGACGCTGGCCCAGCCATTACTTGGTGCGAACCTTCCTGGTGCTCGGGTTGCTCGGGCCGCTGGTGTATCTGCTGTTCCCGGTGGTCGGTCCGATGTTCGTGTTCGGCGCCGACGGCAACGGTTTCCAGCTCGGCAACTATTGGCCCGGGGTGGTGCCGCCACTGGACCGCACCCCGGCCGCGCTGCCCTTCGACGAGGTGACGCCACGCAACTGTATGCCGTCCATGCACACCGCGTGGGCGCTGGCGGTTTTCCTGCACACCCGCCGCGCTGCCGACGGCTCGCTCGCCCCGCGCTGGCTGCGTTGGGGCGGCGCGTTCTGGTTGCTCGGCACCCTGGCCGCGACCCTGGGTTTCGGCTACCACTACGGCGTCGATCTGGTGGCGGGTGCGGTGCTGTGCCTGACCGTGGAATCGGCGCTGCGGGAACCCGAACGGGGCTGGGGCTGGTTCCGCATCCGACTGGTCGCGGGCGGTTGCGCGGCCCTCGCCGCGCTGCTGCTGTCCTACCGCTACCTCGCGGTGCCGATGGCCGACCATCCTGTCGTCGCCGGGACCGTGGTGCTCGGGCTGCTGGCCGCGGTGGCGGCGGGGTTCCATGCGACGTGGTTCGCGCGCCGAGAGCGTACGGCGGCCGGTGAACCGGTTGCCCAGGCCGAGCCGGTGGACGAGCCACGCGTCGCCGTGGACGATGCGGAACGCACGGCCACGCCCGCGCCGCAGGGGGTGGTCGCGCTGGATGAGCCACCGGTGCAGTCGCAGCCCGACGTTTCCCAGAAGACAGCGGTGGCGATCCAGCGAACGTAGCGCGCAAGCCTCCGCGTTCAGGCGGAGGTCAGCGCATCTGGTACAGCCAGAGCTTTCGCCGGGCTGAATGAGCTCGACGTCCGGTTGATGGGAGCAGTCGGCAGGGCGACGTCGAGCAGCCAGGGCCCGAACCGAAGGCCAGAGACCGGAGTGGAAGGAACCCGCCGCGCAGTATTGCTCAGCTCTCGGGGCCGCTGGCCGGTCGCGGCTGCTGCGGTTCGAGTTCGTCGCCGAGTTCGTTGACCGCGAGCAGGCCGTCGCGGTGGCGCTGTTCGCGGTAGGCGGTGCGGCCGAGCAGGTGCGCGATCACCGGGGCGGTGATCAGGGTGAACAGGCCGACCAGCAGCAGCATCCACGCGTCCGGGCTGTCGTAGACGCGGATAATGGTTCCGGTCAGCACCAGGGTCAGGCCGATGACCTGTGGTTTGGTGGCCGGGTGCATGCGGAACAGGGTGTCAGGGAAGCGGGCGATGCCGATCGCCGCGGTGAACGCCATAGCGGCGCCGAGCAGGATCAGCGTCCCGGAGATCCAGTTCGCCACGGTCGTCATGTCTCGTCCTGTACGCGGAAACGTGTGACAGCGGCCGAACCGAGGAAGCTGACCAGCGACAGCGCGACCATACCTGGCACCACGGTGGTGTCACGGCTGTATGCGGCCCAGACGGCGAGCCCGCAGATAGCCATGGCGAGCATGGAGTCGATGCCGACCACCCGGTCGATCGTGCTCGGCCCGGCCAGGACTCGGTAGGCGGTGATCAGCGCGGCGGCCGATAGCAGCACCCCGGCCGTTACGGCGACGACGGTCATTACTTCACCTCCACGGATGTTCCGGTAACGGGACGCTCGAATGTGGCGATCAGCAGGCGCTCCAGCTGCCGCGTGGTGCGATAGAACTTGTCCACCGCCTCTTCGCTGCCCACGTCGATGACATGCACATAGATCACGCAGCGTTCCCGGTTGATTTCCAGCACCACGGTTCCCGGGATCGCATTCAGCAGGTTGGTGCACAGCACGAGCACCAGATCGGATTTGAAGCTGAAGAACACCCGCAGCACACCCGAGATCGGTGGCGGCGCGGGCCGCACCGAAAACCACGCTACCTGAAGACTGGATTCGAGCGCGTAATAGATACTCACCGCGGTCAGCTTCACCAGCGGGGCCAGCCGCACCCAGCCCCGCACGGGAACCGCGGGCAGCGGCAACGCGAACATGATCGCGGCGCCGACCGCGAGCCCGGCCAGCAGGTTGGCGAGGCTGATATGTCCCCACAGGGCCATCCAGACCACAGCCAGCCAGACCAGGACTGCGACGCGGATCAGGTTCTCTCGGCTCATCGCTGTGGCTCCTGCCCGAGCACCGCGCTGATATAGATCCCCCTGTCGCGCAGGTCCACCGCCGCACGATCGGCGATATCGAGCATCGGTCCGGCCCATACGGTCAGCGAGAGCCCGACGGCGACCAGTGCGGCAGTCGACAGCACCATCAGCGAAGGCATACGGCCCGGATCGGTGCGCTCGTCATAGAGCATATCGGCGTTGTCCTCCACCAGCGACGGTAGTGTCGCCGCGGCCAGGTGGCCCTCCGGTGCTTCGGCGCGGGGCCGCCAGAACGCTTTGCTCCACACGCGGGCCACGGCATAGAGGGTGAGCAGGCTGGTCAGCACCGCTCCGGCCACCAGGACCCACGCCAGCACACTGCCTTGCTGGGCACCGGCCTGCATCAGCGCAACTTTGCCGACGAACCCGGAGAACGGCGGGATACCGCCGAGGTTCAATGCTGGTATCAGGAACAGCACCCCCAATATCGGGCTGGCCGAGGCGAGCCCGCCCAGCCGCCGCAGCGAAGACGAACCTGCCTGCCGTTCTATCAAACCGACCACTAAGAACAGCGCCGTCTGCACCAGGATGTGGTGCGCCACATAGAACACCGCGCCGGACACTCCGGCCTCGCTGGCCAGGCCCAACCCGAACATCATGTAGCCGATATGGCTGACCAGGGTGTACGACAGCAGTCGCCGGATATCGCTTTGCGCGATGGCGCCGAGGATGCCGATCAGCATGGTGAGCAGCCCGGCCACGAGCAGGAGGTTGCCGAAGCCACCAGCGGGGAAGATCAGAGTGTAGGTGCGGATGATCGCGTATACGCCGACCTTGGTGAGCAGGCCGGCGAACACGGCGGTGACCGGCGCTGGTGCAGATGGGTAGGAGTCGGGCAACCAGTTCGACAGTGGGAAGACTGCCGCTTTGATCCCGAACCCCACCAGCAGCACCGCGTAGACCGCGTTGCGTATGCCGTCCGGCACGGCGTCCATCCGGACCGCCAGCTGGGCCAAGTTCAGCGTGCCGGTGGCCGCGTAAGCCAGGGCGATACCGGTCAAGAAGATCAGCGACGACACCATCGAGACCATCGTGTACGACACACCCGCCCGGATGCGTTCGGCAGTCGCGCCCAGGGTGAGCAGCACGAACGAGGCGACCAGCAGGATCTCGAACCCGACGAACATGTTGAACAGGTCCCCGGCCAGGAACGCCAGCCACACCCCGGCGCTGAGCACCAGATACGTCGGCCAGAAGATCGAGGTCGGCTGTTTGACGTCGCGGTCGCGGATGTTCTGCCCGGCGCCGTACAAGGCCACCGCGAGCAGCACGATGGACGACACCAGCAGCATGGTCGCCGACAGCCGATCGACCACGAGCGTGATCCCGATCGGGGTCTCCCAGCCGCCGACCTGAACCGCAGTGGTCCCGTCGCGGTCGGCCAGGTACAGCAGTAGCGCGCAGATGACCACCGCCGCCGTGAGCGCGAACAACGCGACGAACCGCTGAGCGCGTGGGCGACGGCCGAAGATCAGCATCGCGGCGGCGGCCAGCAGCGGGACCAGGACCGGCAGCGGAGCCAAAACGGCGAGCAGGTCTTGTGGCGGGCTCATTCCTCGGGATCCTCCTGCTCGCGCTGAGCCGTGATCTCGACATCCTCCGGCGCGTTCTCGACGTTTTCGCTGGTGGTCAGGATGTAGGAGCGGTAGGCGAGCGCGAGCACGAAGGCCGCGACACCCATGGTGATGACGATCGCGGTCAACACCATGGCCTGGGCGAGCGGGTCGGCCATATCTTCGTGCACGGTGTTGGGGGATCCTTTGATCGGCGGCGCTCCGCTGGCTCCGCCGACCGTGATGATCAGCAGGTTCACCGCATTGCCGAACAGGATGATGCCGAGCAGCATCTTTGTCACGGACCGCTCGAGGATCAGGTAGACACCGCAGGCCACGTGCACACCGATGGCGAGCAACAGGATCAGGTTCGCGCTCATGACTGGCTCAGCTCGTCGTCCAGGCGCGCGCCGAGGCTGCGCAGCACATCCAGCACCAGACCGACGACGATCAGATATACGCCGAGGTCGAAGAACAGCGACGTCACCAGTTTCACGTGGCCGAGCAGCGGTAGTGTCACCTCCAGGATCGCCGAAGACAAGGGGGGTGCACCGAGCAGCACAGACGCGGCGGCCGTGCCTGCGGCGAAGACCAGCCCTGCCCCGAGCACATGACCGGCCTCCACCGGCAGCGCTTCACCCAGCTCGTACTGGCCGCCCGCGAGGTACCGCAATACCAGGGCCAGGCCCGCGGTGAGCCCGCCCGCGAAACCACCGCCGGGGGCGTTGTGGCCGGAGAAGAAGAAGTACACCGACAGCACCATGATGGTCGGGAAGACCAGCCTGGTGACGATCTGCAGGACCATCGACCGTTCCCGCCGGTCCACCAGTCTGCCCGCAGGCAGCCAGGAGATCAGGTCCGGTCGGTAGTTCGGCGCGTCTGCCGCGCGCGGCGCCGAGCCGAACCGGCGGCTGCGGAACACCAGCGACGCCACGCCCGTGGCCGCCACGACCAGCACCGAGATCTCGCCGAGGGTGTCCCAGGCGCGGATATCGACCAGCAGCACGTTGACCGCGTTCTTACCGCCGCCGAACTCGTACGCCGCATCGGGGATGCGCCGCCAGATCGGTTCGGTGCCGCGCGCGGCCATCGCGAAGGCCGCCAACACCATCACGGCCACGCCGGTGGTGGCGGCCAGTAGCGCCCGGCCGATATTGAAACGGAGGCTACTCGGCGTGCGGATCTCGGCCGGGAACGCGCGCAGCACCAGGACGAACATGACCAGCGTCAGGGTTTCCACCAGGAACTGGGTCAGCGCCAGATCCGGCGCTCCGTGCAGCGCGAAGATCACGCCGCAGCCGTAGCCGCTGATCCCGACGACCAGCACGCTGGCCAGCCGGTTGCGCATGATCGTGGCTCCGAGCGCCGACGCGATCATGATCACCACGACCACCGCTTGCAGGGCGGAGTCCCACAGCCGCAGTTCCACCCCGGTGCGAGTGCCCAGCGCGAGGGTCAGCACCGGAACGATGATCAGTGTGCTGAGGATGATCGCCTGGTTGGCGGGCAGCGAACCGCGCTGCACCGAACCGGTCATCCGCAGCGACAGCTTGTCCATCCCGCGCAGTGTCGCGTCGTAGGCGCGGTCGGCGTTGCCGAGCAGGGTGGTGGATTCACCGAACTGGCGTCGCACGACGAACAGTCCCGCGCCGACCGCGATGATGCCGACCGAGAGGGCGAGTGGAACGGTGAACCCGTGCCACAGCACCAGATGTGCGTCCAGTACTCCGGGCAGTGTTTCGGCGTACCGGCGCACCGCGTGGTCGACCTGCGGCGCGGCCAGTCCGGTGACCAGGCTCGCCGCCGCGAGCAGCGCGGGCGGACCGAGCAGCCATCCACCCGGTGCATGCCAGTCGGGTGCGTCGACTCCGGCTTTGTCGGCGAATGCGCCCCAGATGAAGCGCGCACTGTAGGCGACGGTCAGCATCGAGCCGAGCACCACTGCTGCGCAGAGCAGAATGCGGGCGGTACCTGTCAGATTGTCTGCTGCCAGGATCGCGCCGAGCGCGCCCTCTTTGGCAACGAAACCCCATAGCGGCGGGATACCGGCCATGCTCAGCGCGGCCAGCGCCGCGACCCCGAACAGCAGCGGTGAGCGGCGGCCGAGCCCGGTGAGCTGACGCAGCTCACGGGTGCCCGCACCGTGGTCGATGATGCCGACCACCATGAACAGGCAGGCTTTGAACATAGCGTGCGCCAGGATCAGCCCGGCACCGGCCAGGGCGGCATCGGGGGTGCCGATCCCCACCATCAGGATGAGGAAGCCGAGCTGGCTGACTGTGCCGAAGGCGAGCAACAGTTTCAGGTCGGTCACCTGCATTGCGCGCAGGCCCGCGAGCACCATCGATCCCGCGCCGAGGATCAATATCAGTGGATGCCAGACCGGATTGCCTGCGAATATGGGCGCGAGCCGGGCCACCAGGTATACGCCTGCTTTGACCATCGCCGCTGCGTGCAGATATGCGCTGACCGGGGTGGGCGCGGCCATCGCGCCGGGGAGCCAGAAGTGCAGCGGCACGATGGCCGACTTGCTGATCGCGCCGACCAGGATCAACGTCACCGCGATATTCACCGCGATACCGGAGGGCGGCCCGGAAGCCAGCAGATCCGACAGCAGATAACTGCCGCTTGCCTGCCCGAGGATGATGATGCCGACCAGCATGCTGAGCCCGCCCGCGGTGGTGACCAGCAGGGCCTGGATGGCCGCGCGGCGGCTGGTGGTTTGATCGGAGTTATGCCCGACCAGCAGGAAGGACAGGATGGTCGTCGCTTCCCAGAAAATGTAGAGCAACACCATGTTGTCGCTGGTGACAAGACCGAACATGGCGCCGGCGAATCCCACCATCTGGGCGGCGAACGCGGCCAGCCGCGGCTCGTCGTCGTCGAAATAGCGGGCGCAGTACACGAGGATGAGCGCGCCGACGCCGAGCACGAGCACGCACATGATGGCGGCCAGCGAATCGAAGCGGAGATCGACATCCATGCCGATGCTCGGCGCCCAGCTGAGCTGGACCTGTATGGTTTCGTTCCAGTTCGCGAGCACCCAGAGCAGCGATCCCAGCGGGACGGCAGCGAGTGGGAAGAACGCATTCCGGCCCATCACTCGGACGCACAGCGGAGCCGACAAAGCGGCAAGGGTGTGTGCGAACAATATTCCGAGCAAGCTTCACTCCGTCGGATCGGTGCGGCGGGGTGTTCCCGGTAATCCTACGTGCTGGGTTAGTAGGAAAACCGTCCAGGGCCGTATGGCATTCGCCATATTTGTCCGTTTTCGGCTCTGTCCAGGCAACTTGCAGCAACAGCGAGCTCCGTGCCCACGACTCGGCAGAAGCAGTGGCTCGCGATGGGGGACCGTCAGCGGTTGACCGCGGCGTAGCGGCGCAGAGACTCCACCTGATCCGGGTCGAGCGAGGGCCGGACCGCGGCGCGGGCCGCGGCGATATCGGCCGCGGTGACATCGGCGGCGTTCACGTCGCGGCGCATCGCGGCCAGCGCCGCCTCCCGGAGCAGCGCGGCGCAATCGGCCGCCGAATACCCCTCCAGCTCCCGGGCCAGCGCGGCCAGATCCACTTCATCGGCCAGCGGGACCGAACGGCCTGCGGTGCGCAGGATCGCTATCCGCGCCTGGACGTCCGGTGGCGGCACGAACACCAGCCGCTCCAGTCTTCCCGGGCGCAGCAGGGCCGGATCGATGAGCTCGGGCCGGTTGGTCGCGCCGACCACCACCACATCCCGCAGCGGTTCCACCCCGTCCAATTCGGTGAGCAGAGCCGCGACCACCCGGTCGCCGACCCCGGAGTCGCCGGTCTGCCCGCGCCGTGGCGCCAACGCATCCACTTCGTCGAGGAAGATCAGCGACGGCGCGGAGTCACGGGCACGCTGGAACAGCTCACGCACCGCCCGCTCGGAGGAGCCGACCCATTTATCCATCAGTTCCGCGCCCTTGACCCCGTGCACGCTGAGCTGACCGCTGCCCGCCAAGGCCCGCACCAGGAAGGTTTTGCCGCAGCCCGGTGGGCCGTAGAGCAGTACACCGCGCGGCGGCTCGACACCGAGCCGGGCGAACGAATCGGGGTGACGCAGCGGCCACAGCACCGTTTCGGTGAGCGCCTGTTTGGTGTCGGCCATATCGCCTACGTCGGCGAGATCGAGGCTGCCGATGGCCAGCTCCTCCATGCCGGAACGGGACAGTGGCCGGATCACCTCTAGCGCGTCGGTCAGGTCGTCCTGGGTCAGCTCCGGATCGGACTGCTGTTTGCTTGCCCGCGCGGCGGCCCGCAATGCCGCCTCCCGGCACAATGCGGCCAGATCGGCCACCACGAACCCCGGGGTGGAGCGGGCGATCTCCTCCAGCCGCAGCGGCGCGGTGGGCACCTTACGCAGCAGCTGTTCCAGCAGTGCCTTGCGCACCGCGGCGGTCGGCAGCGGCAGCGCGAGTTCCCGGTCGCACAGGTCCGGTGCGCGCAGCCGGGGGTCGATGCGCATCGGGTGCGCGGTGGTCGCCAGGAACGCGACACACGGGGCGGCGACCGCGGCGCGCAGCTGGTCGAGGATGAGCGTGGCGACCGGTTCGGCGGGGACCGGAAGCAGCGCGTCGATATCGGTGACGAGCAGAATGCCGCCCTGGCCGGAACTCGCCTCCGCGACAGCGGCGGCGACCGCCCGCAGCCGCGCGCCGCTCTCGGCTGCCCCGACCGCGGGACCGTCCAGCTCCACGATGCGCCGGGGTGCGGCCGCCGCGCGGGCCAGAGTTGTTTTGCCGACACCGGCCGGTCCGGTGATCAGCACGCCCAGATGCGGTGTGGCGCCGAGAGTTTTCAGCAGTTCGGGTTCATCGAGGGCCAGGTTCAGCCATTCGTCGAGTTTGGCCGCCTGCCCGTGCACTCCCGCCAGGTCTTCGACACGAATCTGCGGAGTGTGCGGTCCAGCGGTGACGGTGACCGGCGCGGGCGGCCCGCCCGGTGCAGTGACCGTGTGCGATCCGGGCACGAACTCCGGCTCGCGGGCACTGGCGGTGTCGACGGCTGCACCGGTTCCCGTGCTCCATTCGGCCGCGGTATTCGGTTGGACGCTCACCGGGCCGCGCGGCGGGTCGGTGGCGATCACGGTGAGCAGTTCGGTGGTCCAGGCGATTCCGAAGGCGCGGGACAGCGCTTGGCTGGCCGCCGACGCGGGGATATCGGGGCCCAGGTCGCGCGGCAGCAGCGAAACGGTGTCACCGACTGTGACCACCTTGCCGAGCAGTGCTTGTCGCAGGGTTGCGGGGGGTATGGAACTGGTGGCGTGCACAGATCCGCTGACCACGACCCGTTTCGCGCTGTGCACGGTCGCCGGTGCGAGTACGACGGTGGTGTCTTCGCGTAGCCCGGCGTTGGACAGCGTGACGTCGTCGAGCAGCGCGGTGCCTGCCGGGGTACCTGCGCGCGCGATACCGGCGACGGCGGCGGTGCGGCGTGAGCCGATCAACGTGATCGGGTCCCATTCACGTAATCCGAGTGCTGTCAGTACCTCCGGATGCAGCCGGACCACGCCGCGCCGCGCATCGGCGGCGGAGGTGTTCAGTCGGGCAGTCAGTGCCAGTTCAGCCATCGTGACCCATTGTGCCCGGAGGGCGGGGTCGATGGCTGATGTCGCTGTGGCCGGGCACGCGCTACTTCTGCCTGCCGAGCCGCAGCGTTACTCCTTGCTACTGTGAGTGTTGTCACATTTTTTTTCGGCGTGTTTATGGAACCGGGAAACTTGACGCGTCTAATTTCTGGTTTTTCGCGCACTATGGAATCGCTCATTGCCGTACTCGGGAGAAGCTTGGCTATTCGTCGTGCATGCTGCTGTGAGTTGCTGCCCTGTCGCAGGTAGGGGAGTTGAAGGTAGTGCAGCCCAGCGTTTTCCGCGTTCAAGCAATCGGCTCCGGCTACCGTAAAGCAAATTTACGGCGGTTATTCGGTGTTAACTCGAATGGATTGATTCGGACTGTCCGGCAACGCTTGCGCGGAGGTCTGGCGAACGTAGTACTGTCAGCGCCGCGGCCGTTCCAGGGCGGAACGGCTGAAATTATGGGGAGGATTCACAAGAAATGAAATTCGGTAAGTTCAGCGCTGTCGCATGCATGGCTATCGCCGCCATCGGTATCACCGCCGGAACCGCGAATGCGCAGCCCGCGGCTGCCAACGAAGACATCACCACTTCGGGTGTCCAGCAGGGAATCGCTTACGAGACCACACTTTCCGGCGACGCCAAGACGGTGACCACCACCGTCGACGCGGGTGCCTTCGAAATCACCGACAACGGTGCCACCGTGTCCCTCATCGCCGCCAATGGCGCGGAGATCAGCGAGCTCCCGCTGACCTTCCAGGTCGCGGGCCGGTCGATTCCGATCGCGCACGAAATCGGTGACAACGGCCGCAGTCTCACCCTTACGCCGGAGGTGAGCGCGGGGGATATCGCCGAACTGAAGGACATCAGCTCCTTCGACCGGTTCATGGATCAGGCCAACAAGAACATCCTCGGCATGATCGCAGGCGGTGTGCTCGGCGGGTTCATCGGATCGCTTCTCGGTTTGGGCATCTTCAGCATCATCACCGGGCCGCTCGGCATGGTGGCGGGCGCGCTGGTCGGTGGCTCCATCCAGGGTGGTCCTGCTTTCACCGACGCTCTCATGGCGCTGATCAACGGTCAGCCCTGATAGTTGCGCCAAGCGGTAGCGGGTAACGACACAAATCGGGCACGCCGATTACGGCGTGCCCGCTTTTGTTGTGCGTCAATCCACCAGGATTCCCGCTGCATCGGCAACCGGAGTATCTGCGACGCTTTCGGCATTGCAGACCAGTTTCGCCGTACCCAGAGCTACATTCGGGCTTCCGGCGAACGGGCTGTCGGGATTTTCCGTAAGAATCTGCTCGATCAGCGACTTCTGGGCATCATTGTCGAGCGCCTTGAACTCGCGGCAGGTGGTCTGCGCCGCATCCGGTGCGGTTTCCTCGTCCGATCCGCAGCCGGCCAATAAGAATGCCACCGCCGCGGTGGCCGAGACGATGGCAGAAATTCGCTTCATATCGTGCTTTTCCCGTGGTCAGCGGCGCCGGAGCCTCCGGCGCGTCCGATGCAGCGTACCGGGGGGAAGCGGTACTGTGATCAGCCGCCGCCACGGCTAGAATGTCCGGTACTCGTAGTTTCACTAAACCGGAGGCAGTGTTGCCGAAGAACCTCGAAGTCAGCATTGAGATCGCCGCATCACCCGAACGGGTATGGGCCGTGGTCTCCGATCTGAAGCGGATGCCGGAGTTCAGCCCCCAGTGCGTGCGGATGCTCCCGCTCGGCACTCCCAAGACCGGCACCTGGACGATCAATATCAACCGCGACGGCAAGAAATTCTGGCCGACCACCGCGCGGATCGTGCGCTATGAACCGAATCAGGCCTTCGCGTTCCGCATCAACGAGAACCGCTCGGTGTGGAGCTATACGCTCGAACCCACCGCGAGCGGGACCCGGCTGATCGAACGCCGGGACGTCCCCAACGGCACCACCTGGCTGTCCCGCACGGCGGTCAACGCCGCACTCGGCGGGGAACAACCGTTCGAAGAGTTACTGGTGCGCGGGATGAACGAAACCCTCGACAAGATCAAAACCGCAGTCGAAGCAGGCCGCTGACCGGTTCAGTCGCGGCCGGTGATCGATCGGCGTGCGGGCGGTCGGTAGCTGCCGTCGTCCGCACGCCGGATATTCACTTCCAGTTGGGCAGCTCCACCACCTGGGCGGCATAGGACAGTCCCGCGCCGAAAGCGATGAGCAACGCGGTATCGCCGGGCTTGGACCGGCCGGTACGCAGCAGGTTCTCCATAGCCAGCGGAATCGACGCCGCCGAAGTATTGCCCGCCTCCTCTATATCATCGGCCAGCGCGCAGTTCTCCGGCAGCTTCAGCACCCGCGCCATGATCTCGATGATCCGGCCGTTGGCCTGGTGCGGAATCATCGCGTTCAGATCGTCGGTGGACAGACCGGCCCGGTCGACGGCGTCTCGGCAGACCTTCTCCAGCGAATGCGCGGCCCAGCGGAACACCGCGGTGCCCTCCATCGCCAGATAGGGGCGGACCGCCTCGAGACCCTTCTCCTCGATCTCGGCGAAGAACTCCATCCAGTCCTTGTCCTGGCGGATCGCCTGATGCTGGGTGCCATCGGAACCCCAAACCGTGGGGCCGATCCCCTGGGTCGCCGACGGCCCGACCACCACCGCGCCCGCACCGTCGGCGAACAGGAATGCGGTGGACCGGTCGGCCGGGTTCACCGTATTGGTCAACTTCTCCACACCGATCACCAGCACGTGCCCGGATGTTCCGGCGCGGACCAGGTCCGAGGCCAGCGCCAGCGCATGGCAGAAACCGGCACAACCGGCGGAGATATCGAACGCCGCCGGGCCGTCCATCCCCAGTTCGGTGGCGATCTGGGGTGCGGCCGCCGGGGTGAGCAGCAGATGCGTCGACGTGGCGACGATAACGCAGTCGACCTGGTCTGCGGCGACACCGGCGGATGCGAGGGCATCGCGCGATGCAGCCACGCTCATGCTGTGAATCGTCTCCGACTCGTCGGCGAACCGGCGAGTCTTGATTCCCGATCTGGTGCGGATCCACTCGTCGCTGGAATTGATCGGGCCGGCGACCTCGTCGTTCGTGACGACCCGGGCCGGGCGGTATACACCCAGTCCGAGGATCGCCGTGTGCTCCGCCCCGGACGTCTGGGCGAGTCGAGCAGCCATAGTGCTTCTCCTAGGTGCCTGCGGCGGCGCCGCCGGGTTGTTGTCCCGAAGTATCAATGTGGATCCCTCCCCGGCGCGGCGCCAGGGAATACGTAGACATGAGGCACCCTCATATTAGCCCCAGATTCGTGCGACGCAGCGCGTATTCCTCGATTGTCCGGGTATCCGGCTCATACGCGTCACGCACAAACGGCGCTACCCAACTAGATGAGCGAGGGACAACATGCTCGGACTCGGGATCATCGGCTGGATCATCATCGGCGGTATCGCCGGGTGGATCGCCAGCAAGGTTATGAAAACCGATGAGCAGCAGGGGATTCTGCTCAATATCGTCGTTGGCGTTATCGGCGGCCTGCTCGGCGGATTCCTGTTGTCGCTGCTCGGCGTCGACGTCGCCGGTGGTGGGCTTATCTTCAGCTTCCTCACCTGCTTGGCCGGCGCAGTTATCCTGCTGTTCCTGGTACGGCTGGTAACGGGCAGTCGCTCGGTTCGCTGACGCCGGGTGCCATGAGCTCGGTTCGGCGTAAGGTGTGAACGCTTGCGCCTGACGCTCAGCCGGACACGCAACGGCGTGTCCGGCCGAGTCGGTCGAGAGCGCGCGACCATTCATACCGAGCACGAAAGAGGAGCTTGTGGCACGCCGTCCCACCCCGCCCGGCACGCCTGAACGCACCGGCCTGGCCCATGTGGCCGATCTGGTGCGCACCGCGATCCCGCCGCTGCACCCGGCCGGACTGCCGTTCGTTGCCGCGCCGTTGGCCGTCGCGCTGCTCGCCGGTAAACGCCCCTGGCTGCGCCGCAGCGGACTGGCGGCCGCGGCGGCCTGCGCGACATTCTTCCGGCACCCGCACCGAGTGCCGCCCAACCGGGCCGGTGCCGTCGTCTCCCCCGCCGACGGCGAGGTCGCGCTCGTCGACACCGCGGCACCGCCCGCCGAGCTCGGTCTCGGCGACCAGCCGCTGCCCCGGGTGAGTATTTTCCTTTCCGTCCTCGACGTGCACGTGCAGCGCACCCCTGTTTCCGGCACCGTGCGCTCGGTACTGCACCAACCAGGACAGTTCCGCTCCGCCGACCTGCCCGAGGCGAGCGCCGTCAACGAGCGCAACAGCATGATCATCGACACCCAGGGCGGGGACCAGATCGTGGTGGTCCAGATCGCCGGGCTGCTGGCCCGCCGCATCGTCTGCGACGCCCGCGCAGGCGATGTACTGACCATCGGCGACACTTACGGCCTGATTCGCTTCGGCTCCCGCGTCGACACCTATTTTCCGGCGGGCACCGAACTGCTCGTCCAGGTCGGGCAGCGCACCATCGGCGCGGAAACCGTGCTCGCGGTGCTGCCGTCTGCCGCTTCGTAATGGAGCAGGTGATCGAGGGGCGGCGCCGCCGTTCCATCCGGCTGCTGCCTAGCATCGTTACGATCCTGGCGCTCTGCTCGGGTATGTCGGCGGTGAAATTCGGGCTGGACGGCGAATTCGGTATTGCCCTGGCGATGATCGGCGCGGCCGCCGTGCTCGACACTCTCGACGGCAGGCTGGCCCGTATGCTCGCGGCCACCACCAAGATCGGCGCCGAACTGGATTCGCTGTCCGACGCCATCTCCTTCGGTGTCGCGCCCGCACTGGTGCTGTACGTGGCCATGTTGCGCAACGACAACAGTGCGGGCTGGATCATCGCCCTGATGTTCGCGGTGAGCATCGTGCTGCGGCTGGCCAGGTTCAACACCCTGATGGACGACGACACCAGGCCGGATTGGGCGCGCGACTACTTCGTCGGCGTGCCCGCCCCGGCGGGTGCGCTGATCGCGATGGCGCCGATCGCGCTGTACGTGCAGTTCGGTGACGGTTGGTGGGCCGGTTTCTACGTCGTTGCCGTCTGGACGCTGTTCGCTGCCGCGCTGTGCGTGAGCACCATCCCGACGCTGGCCATGAAGTCGGTATCGGTCGCGCCGCAGGCTGCTGCCGGGCTGCTGGTGCTGGTCGCGCTCGCCGGGGCCGCGCTGGTCACCTATCCGATCGTGCTGCTGCTGGTGCTGATCGTGCTGTACCTCGGCCATATCCCGTTTGCGTGGTATTCGCAACGCTGGGTCGCTGCCCGTCCGGAGACCTGGGCACACAAACCGGCCGAACGCCGCGCCCAGCGCCGCGCGGACCGTCGTTTGCCCGCCATCCGCCGTCCGGCGCTGCGTCGTCCTGATATCCGGCGTCCTGTACTGCGTGGCGATTCCCGGCTGCGGCTGCGCAGGCCTGGCGGAAAGAAGGATCGCGATGACTTATGAAGGCTCGGCAGACGCGACCGCGACCAAGATCGTCAACCATGGGTTGACGAATCGCATGCGTCAACTTAAAGTTGACGCATGACTTCTGCAGTGCGTTTGGACGACCTCATCAACGGAATCAAGAAGGCCCGGCCGGACAATGTGCTCGACCAGCTCTCCGACGCGGTGGTGGCCGGGAACCACCTCGGCGAGCTGGCCGACCACCTCATCGGACATTTTGTGGATCAGGCGCGGCGGTCCGGCGCTTCCTGGACCGACATCGGGGCGAGTATGGGCGTGAGCAAGCAGGCCGCGCAGAAACGGTTCGTACCCAAAGCTCCAGGTGACCCCTCCGACGTCGCGACGGTGGACCCGAATGCCGGCTTCGCCAAATTCACCCCCCGCGCGCGGACGGTCGTGATGGTCTCGCAGGAAGCTGCCCGGGTGGCCGGGCGCTCGGAGATCGGGGTGGAGCACCTGGTACTCGGCCTGCTCGCCGAGCCCGAGGGCCTGGCGGCGCGGCTGGTGATCGACCAGGGGGTTTCGCTGGAGAAACTCGCCTCGGCGGCCGCAGGCGGCACTGATCTCTCGCTGAAAGCGCTCCATGATTCGGTGGCGTCGGGGCAGGTGCAGGCGCTGATCCCGTTCGGTGCGGAAGCCAAGAAGGTGCTCGAGCTTACCTTCCGGGAAGCGCTGCGGCTCGGGCACAACTACATCGGTACCGAGCACGTCCTGCTGGCGTTGCTGGAGCAGGAGAACGGGGAGGGCCTGCTGAGCGGGCTCGGCTTGGACAAAGCGGCGATCGAGTCGCAACTGGTGGAAATGCTGTCCCAGATCATGGGGGGCGGAGCCTGACCGTCGCGATTCGCCCCCGGCTGCACGTCCGGGGGCGTCGTGGTGCCCAGGAGGCTTCGCCCGTGGTGTTCTGTGGCGGCGGTAGGGCACCGACGTGCCGTATTTTGTTCTCCCGTCCAGTCGTTGTCGGTCGTAATCTATAGCAATGGCCGATGACCCGGACTCCGATACCGTGGCGGGGGAGCGGCGTGACGATCTGCTGCGCGCGCTGTCCTATGTGTCGACGGAGTCACGCGATGACGGCAGCTATATCGTCAATGGTGATCTGCCGCCGGAGGTTGCGCCGCCGTTCATCCGGGCCATCATGCGGGTGGAAGCGGAACTCCTGCTGCACGACGCCGAGTTCGTGACCATCGACGAGGGTGAGCCGCGTACGCCGGAAGAACGGCGAGCCGACGCGTTCCTCGCGCTGGCGTTGCGGGTGACCGACAATCTCTAGCCAAGCGCGCAGAGCCGCGACCAACCTTGCACTCGTCACCCCCGAGTGCTAAAAATGGCTTTGGCACTCTCGACGTGTGAGTGCCAGGTCGGGACGGTGAGATCGGGTACACCCCTGGTCGTCCGTCGCGGGCACCGAGCCTGGCCACAGCGTAGCTGGGGTGACCCGACAAGGCGGTCATCCTGTGTGTCAGCCTCATTACTTGGAGGATCTCACCGCAATGGCCAAGACAATTGCGTACGACGAAGAGGCCCGTCGCGGCCTCGAGCGGGGCCTGAACAGCCTCGCCGACGCGGTCAAGGTGACGCTGGGGCCGAAGGGCCGCAACGTCGTCCTGGAGAAGAAGTGGGGTGCCCCCACGATCACCAACGATGGCGTGTCCATCGCCAAGGAGATCGAGCTGGAGGACCCGTACGAGAAGATCGGCGCCGAGCTGGTCAAGGAAGTCGCCAAGAAGACCGACGATGTCGCCGGCGACGGCACCACCACCGCTACCGTGCTCGCCCAGGCGCTGGTGCGCGAAGGTCTGCGCAACGTCGCGGCCGGCGCCAACCCGCTGGGCCTGAAGCGTGGCATCGAGAAGGCTGTCGAGGCCGTCACCGCCAAGCTGCTCGACACCGCCAAGGAAGTCGAGACCAAGGAGCAGATCGCAGCCACCGCCGGTATCTCCGCGGGCGACCCGTCCATCGGTGAGCTGATCGCCGAGGCCATGGACAAGGTCGGCAAGGAAGGCGTCATCACCGTCGAGGAGGCGCAGACCTTCGGTCTGTCGCTGGAGCTCACCGAGGGTATGCGCTTCGACAAGGGCTACATCTCGGGCTACTTCGTCACCGACCCCGAGCGTCAGGAAGCAGTCCTCGAGGATCCCTACATCCTGCTGGTCGGCTCGAAGGTCTCCACCGTCAAGGATCTGCTGCCGCTGCTGGAGAAGGTCATCCAGGCCGGTAAGCCGCTGCTGATCATCGCCGAGGACGTCGAGGGCGAGGCCCTGTCGACCCTGGTCGTGAACAAGATCCGCGGCACCTTCAAGTCCGTCGCCGTCAAGGCTCCTGGTTTCGGTGATCGTCGTAAGGCGCAGCTGGCCGATATCGCCATCCTGACCGGTGGCGAGGTCATCAGCGAAGAGGTCGGCCTGTCGCTGGAGACCGCGGGTATCGAGCTGCTCGGCCAGGCCCGCAAGGTCGTCGTCACCAAGGACGAGACCACCATTGTCGAGGGCGCCGGCGACGCGGAGGCCATCAAGGGCCGGGTCGCGCAGATCCGCACCGAGATCGAGAACTCCGACTCCGACTACGACCGCGAGAAGCTGCAGGAGCGGCTGGCCAAGCTGGCCGGCGGTGTCGCTGTCATCAAGGCGGGTGCGGCCACCGAGGTCGAGCTCAAGGAGCGCAAACACCGCATCGAGGACGCGGTCCGCAACGCGAAGGCTGCCGTCGAAGAGGGCATCGTCGCCGGTGGTGGCGTGGCCCTGCTGCAGGCTGCCCCTGCCCTGGACGAGCTGAAGGTGACCGGTGACGAGGCTACTGGCGCCAACATCGTGCGTGTTGCGCTGTCGGCTCCGCTGAAGCAGATCGCCTTCAACGCCGGCTACGAGCCCGGTGTCATCGCGGAGAAGGTCTCGAACCTGCCCGCGGGCAGCGGCTTGAACGCCGATTCCGGCGAGTACGAGGACCTGCTGGCCGCTGGCGTCGCCGACCCGGTCAAGGTCACCCGTTCGGCCCTGCAGAACGCGGCCTCCATCGCGGCCCTGTTCCTGACCACCGAGGCCGTTGTCGCCGACAAGCCGGAGAAGGCCGCGGCCCCCGCCGCCGACCCGACCGGCGGCATGGGCGGCATGGACTTCTGAGTCCCCGCCGCACCGGCAACCGTTCGAACCGAAGGCCGGCCCACCACTCGGTGGGCCGGCCTTCGGCTTCGGCCGCTTCCTGGTCGCGCGGCTATCCGACCAAGAACGCCAGTAAAAACCCTGCCGCGGTTGCGATACCGACCCACCAGCCGCCTTCGCGGTAGGCCTCCGGCATCAGCGAATCGGCCAGTACCGCGATCGTCGCGCCGCCCGCAAAAGCCTGCGCGGCACTGATATAGGTGGGTGGAAGATGCTCTCCTGCCACGTTTCCCGCGACGGTGACCAGCACAAGCACCGCTCCCGTAGCCGTCCAGAGCGCGAAAACTTTGCCCGGCTCGAAACCACGCTGATCGCGCAGCAGTGCCGAACCGCCGATCGCCTCGGGCACATTGCCGAGAGCGACGGCAACCAGCAGGGCCAGGCCGCCGCCCGCTCCCAGGGACACACCGAGCGCGGTGTTCTCCGGGACGCCGTCGAGCACGGTGCCGAGCATCAGCGCCCAGCCGATAGCGCTGCCGCCGCCGAGATGATTTTCGATGAACCGGTCGGCCACCACGAAGACGCCCGCCCCCAGGAGCAGTGCTGCGCCGGCAACGAAAACCCCGGCTTGCACAAAGGCCGGCTCGAACAGTTCGTTCGTCACCGCCGCGATCATTGCTCCGGCGCCGAGTGCCATCAGTGAGGCCAGTACCGGGGTGGGCAGCGTCCAGCGCAATCCGATAGCTGCGCCGAGGAGTAGGGGCACTGCTGTCCCGAGACCGTATAGCAGTGCGGTTCCCATGCGGTAAATCCTATGTGCGCACTGGCCGCGTCTGGGGCCGGACAAGCGCAGACGAGCGCCGAAAGAAATTCTTCTATAATTTCCCTTTAAAATAGCGCGCGCGGATCCAGTTGCCGGTATCGTCGTTTCAGCACGGCTGCTGATGACAAACACTGCGGCCAGCCAACTTCCGGCAAACTGAAAGTTGCTGCGAAAGGCCCGATCGATGACGAGGGGATCGGGCCTTTCGGTATTGTCTGCCCCGATGTCACAGGATGCGAATACGGGTCGAATGTATGCCGGGCAGCCCGTAGAGGACCGGCAGCGTCAGCGGCGTGCGCGTTTTCTGGAATCCGGACTAACGGTTTTCGCCCGCGACGGTTACGCCAATAGCTCGGTCGGCGCCATCTGTAAGGACGCGGGATTGTCGTCCCGGCAGTTCTACGAGGAGTTCACCGGTCGTGAGTCGCTACTGATCGAGCTATACGAGCAGATTCAGCGCGAAGCCCGTGACAGCGTGACCGCCGCACTCGAAGCCAAGACCGATGCCACCGCGCTCGAGGTGATAGACGCCGCGGTGCGCGCCTATGTGCAGTCCATGGGCACCGACCCGCGGCGGGCGCGAGTCGCGCTGGTCGAGGTCGTCGGCGCGGGTCCGAAGGTGGAACGGCTGCGCATGGAGACCCGCCGCGCGTGGGGCGCCCTGCTGGCCGAGGCCGCCGAGGACGCTGCTATGCACGGTGAAATTCCGCCCGGTGACTACGAAATGCGGGTGCTGGCCATCGTCGGCGCCGTCAACTACGTGGTCGATGCCTGGAGCGGTTCGGACCCGCAGCGTCCGCTCGACGAGGTCATCCGGGTGCTGAGCCGGATAATCATCGGCGCCGTCGGGGCCTGACCGAAACCGGCGCTACCGAAGGTTCGAGGCGCGCTGACCGAGCAGCTCACGGGCGCCGCGCCCCGGTCAGCTCGCGGCGTAACCTGGGGCCGATGGAGACGGTTCCGATCCAGATGCCCGACGGCAGCACCGTTCCGGTTCGGATGGTCCCGGCCGAGGGCCCGCACCGGCATCCGGTGACCATCGATATGCCGCGCCCGGTCGTCGTCATGGTGCCCGGGCTGGGCGTACCAGCCGACTATTACCTGGGTTTCGCCAGGGAGCTGGCCAGGCGCGGGTTCGACGTAGCGATCGGGGAGCTACGCGGCAACGGCGACAGCGCCCCGAAACCCACCTCGTCCAGCAGCTACGGCTACCACGAACTGGTGTCGGTGGATTTCCCCGCGGTCTTCGAGGCGGTGCGGACGAGGTTCCCCGGCCGGACCCCGTACCTGTTGGGGCACAGTATGGGCGGCCAGCTCGGCGTCATGTACGCCGCGCGGGTCCGCGGTCGCCTCGGCGGGCTGATCCTCATCGCTTCCGGCACCCCCTATTACCGCGGTTACCGTGGGTTGACCGGTCCCGGCATGCTGGTCGGCACGGCCGCGGTATCGCTGACAGCTAACCTGGCCGGGGTCTGGCCGGGCGATAAGCTCGGCCCGGCCGGATTCGGCCGCCAATCCAAGGTGCTGATCTCCGATTGGGCGCGGCTGGCCCGCACCGGCCGGCTCGACCCGGTCGGCGCCGATATCGACTACGAAGAGCGGATCGCGCGGCTGAAGCTGCCCGTCCTGTCGATCACCATCTCCGGCGACGATCTGACGCCCGCCACCGCCGCGCGCCACCTGCTGGAGAAACTACCGAACGCCCAGATCAGCACCTGGCACGAACCCCGTCCGCTCGGCCACAACGGCTGGATTCGCGAGCCGCACAGCACCGTCGACCGGATCGAGAAATGGTTGCGCGACCGCTGACCCGGTTCACCGATCGGTCTGGTGAACCCGGCCCTCGATCAGCGTCTGGGTGAAGAACTCGTAGATCAGGGCCGCCTGGAACGCCGACTGTTTGTTGTCGGCGGCGCCGCCGTGACCGCCCTCGATGTTCTCGTGGTACCAGACCCGATGGCCCTGTTCCTCGAGCAGCGCCGCCATCTTGCGGGCGTGACCGGGATGCACCCGGTCGTCGCGGGTGGAGGTGGTGAGCAGGATCGGCGGATAGGTCCGGTCGGCGCGGACGTTCTGGTACGGCGAGTATTTGCTGATGTACTCCCATTCGGCCGGGTCATCCGGGTCGCCGTATTCGGCCATCCAGGACGCCCCCGCCAACAGCAGGTGGTAGCGGCGCATGTCCAGCAGCGGTACCTGGCAGACGATGCCGCCGAACAGTTCGGGATAGCGCGTGAGCATCACCCCCATCAGCAGTCCGCCGTTGCTGCCGCCGACCGCGCCCAACTGTTCGGCGGTGGTGATACCGCGGGTCACCAGATCGGCGGCGATCGCGGCGAAATCTTCATACACCTTGTACCGGTTGGCTTTCTGCACCGAGGTGTGCCACTGCGGCCCGTATTCGCCACCGCCGCGAATATTCGTCATCACCCAGGTGCCGCCACGTTCCAGCCAGCCCATCCCGGAGGCACCGCTGTAGGAGGGGGTGCGAGACACCTCGAATCCGCCGTACCCGGACATTACGGTCGGGGCGGGGGCGTCCTTGCGGTCGCGGTGCCGGATGACGAAGTAGGGGACCACGGTCCCGTCAGCGGAGCGGGCGAAGAACTGCTCGGTGTCCACACCGTCGGCGTCGAAGAAATGCGGTTCTTGTTTCAGCTGGGTGGTCGTCCCGCCGACCGAGCTCGCCAACAGGGTGGCGGGCGTGGTGAAACCGCTGGTGGTGAGCATGAACTCGTCGCCGCCCTCCAGCGGGTCCAGGTTCATTGCGCTGGTGGTGGCCATCGGTGGGGTATCGGCCAGTGGTTCGCGGCGCCAGCCGCCCGAGCCGGGGGTGAGCACGTAGAGCTTGGTCTGCACGTCCTCGAGAGTGCTCAGCAGTAGATGGTTCTCGGTCCAGCCGTAACCGTGCAGCGCGGTATGCGCATCGGGGGTGAACAGCACCTCGAAATCGCGAGCGCCGCCCAGGAATTCGGGGAAGTTCGCGGCCAGCAGCACGCCGGGCGGGTAGGAGCGCCCACCGACCTCCCACGGCGACTTCAATCGGACGAGCAGCCAGTCTTTGTACCAGGAGACCGTGGCGTCTGTCGGAGTTTCCAGACGAATCAGACTGCCGTCGGACTCGAGCAGATACACCTCTTCATTGAAGAAATCGGTGGCGCGGCTGATGTAATGCCGTTCGTATCCGGGTGTCCGGTCATAACCCGCCGAAACCGCTACATCGCTCGATTCTCCTTCGAAAACAGTTTCTGCTTCGTCGAGCGAAGTTCCCCTTCGCCAACGTTTGGCTAGTCGGGGGTAACCGGAATCTGTCATGGAATCCGGCCCGAAATCGGTGCCCACATAGACGGTATCGATATCGATCCAGCCGATTTGCGATTTGGCTTCCGGGAGATAGAAACCACCGTCCGCGGCAGCGATGAATTCCCTTTTTTCCGTATCGAATTCGCGGACTACTTTTGCGTCCGCGCCCCCGCGTGAGAGGGAGATGAGCGCACGAGTCTGTTCCGGACGCAGGAGCCCGACGCTGCCCCACACCCAGTTCTCGTCCTCGGCCGCGGCAAGCGCGTCGAGATCGATCAGCACATCCCAGTCCGGCTCGGCCTTGACGTACTCGGCGAAGGTGGTGCGCCGCCACAGCCCGCGGGGGTGCTCGGCATCGCGCCAGTAGTTGTACAGCCAGGGACCGCGCCTGCCCGGGTAGGCGATTTTCGCGTCGGTGTCGAGCATGTCCAGGATGCGGCCCTGTAGCTTGTCGAACCGGTCGGAGGAGGCGAAGCGCTCGATGACGATCTCGTTGCGGGTGCGGGCGAAATCGAGGGCACGCTCACCGGTCACCTCCTCGAGCCAGAGATAGGGATCGGTCACGCTGTCCTCGATGTCACTCATTCCCACATTGTTGCCGGTGATACAACCCCCGTGGGGATGTGGGGGCGGCTCACCCGGGTGAGCCGCCCCGAATCACCCGAGCCGGACGAGCATCTTCCCGGTGTTGGCGCCCGACAGCACCCCGAGGAACGCGGCAGGCGCCTGCTCCAACCCCTCGTACACGGTTTCCTTCGTGCGAATGGTGCCGTCGGCAAGCCAGGGGGCGGCCTTGGCGATGTAATCGCCGAATATCGGGAAGTAGCTGTTCACAAGCATTCCGCGCAAGGTCAGCTCCTTGGTGGCCGCCAGGTACAGATCCGGCGCAGGCCCGCCGTCCGCGCCGTTGTATCCACTGATCGCGCCGACCATCGCGATCCGTCCTTTCGGACGCATCGCTTCCACCGCCACCCGCAGATGGTTGCCGCCGACACTGTCGAGGTAGACGTCGACACCGTCCGGCGCCGCTGCCGCCACTTGCCCGGCCAGGTCGCCGGCCCGGTAGTCGATGGCGGCGTCGAACCCGAATTCGTTCAGCAGTAGCTCGGTCTTCACCGGTCCGCCCGCCGAGCCGATGACACGGCCCGCGCCGAGCGCCTTGGCGATCTGACCGGCCACGCTGCCGACCGCGCCCGCCGCCGCCGAGATGAACACGGTCTCGCCGGGACGGACCGGGGCCACATCGGTGAGTGCGGCATACGCGGTGAGGCCCGTCGTTCCCAGGGCGCCCAGGTAGTGCTGGGGCGCTGCCAGGTCCGGGTCGATCGGTGTGGCGGTGGCAGCGTCGACGACCGCGTGTTCGCGCCATCCGGAGAAATGGGAGACGACCGAGCCGACCGGGATCGATACCGATTTCGAGGCGATAACGGTGCCCACGGCAGAACCTTCCAGAGCCGCACCCACTTCGAACGGTGCGATATAGGAGGGCTGGTCGTTCATGCGCCCCCGCATATACGGGTCGACCGACATCCAGGTGTTGCGCACCAGGATCTGTCCGTCGCCGAGTTCGGGGACCGCGCGCTGCACGAGGGCGAAATTGTCGGCGGTGGGGACACCCTGGGGCCGGGCGGCCAGATGGATTTCCCGTGTCGTGGTGGGGAGATCGCCGGCAGCTTCGCTGAGACGGGCGGTGGTAACAGTGTGATTCGACATGGAGGAGCCTTCTGTCTTTCGGGAGTACCGATGGGGGATCGTTCGATCCGGTGCTTATGACGTTATGCAGGGCGCGCACCGGTTCCCAGGTCCTCGGGCGCCACCGACCGGTCCATTCGCGCCGGATCCGGCTCCGCGCTGCCGGCCCCCGCTGCCCGCACTGCGCGCGGTTCGGCGGTGCCGTTCCGCGTTACCAGCTCCGCTGCCGCACGGCGCGCAGATCCGACGGCGACGTCCCGCGCCAGCGGCGGAACGCTTTGCGCAGCGCCCGGTCGTCGGTGAATCCGAGGCGGCGGGCTATTGCGTCGACAGTGAGGTCTCCTTGGCGCAGCAGCTTTTCGGCGCGCTCGTAGCGGGCAGCATCGAGCTCGTTACGCCAGGTGGTGCCGTGTTCGGCGAGGCGGCGCTGCAAGGAGCGCGGGCTGGTATTCAGGCGGCGTGCGACAGCTGGCAGTGTCGGCTCGCTGTCGTCGACGGCGGCGTTCATCGCAATGCGGAAGGCGTCCAGCGGGCCGCGGATCGGGCGGGCGGTGGCCAGCACCAACTCGGCGTGGTTGCGTAGCAGCGCACCGAGCGCGGGATCGGCGCGCAGCAACGGTGCTTCGGCGTCGGCGGAGGTGAAGGTGATGCTGTCGGCCGGTGCGTCGAACTCGATGTGGTCGGTGCCGAAACCCGTGGTGAGCGCGTCGTGGGAGCGTGGTGCAGGCGTGCTGAAGGTGACGCGGGCGGGGAGTATGTGCCGCCCGGTCGCTTCCCTGGCGCGACGCAGGTAGTAGGCGAGCACGTACTCGTTGATCGTCGCGGCGACCGCCTGATCACCGGCAGTGGTGCGGTAACCGATGGTCAGTTCGCCGTCGTGGTCGAGGTCGAAACCTTCCGCGGCGGCCGTGACCAGTCGATGGTACGGCCTAGCATGCTGTAGCGAATCGGCCAACGTCGACCCGGTGACGACCAGATAGTCCCAGGTTGTCAGCGCCCCGATGGGAGCGGCGGCCGCCACCGCCAGGCCGGCGCCAGGTCCCGGCCGAGCGGTCGTGAGCAGCTCCCATAGACGCACGAGCGACGGTAACGGGATCCGGTTGAGTTCACTCGCCAGGGCGATGTCGTCAGTGCCGTGGACTCGCGCCAACTGCTCGGGGGCGATAGCGGACTCGCTCAGTACGTCACGTAGCAAACGAACCAGATGCGTCGAGGTGGTGCCGTCGATGGCCGCTGATGACCGGCCGTCGATACCGGTCTGCGAACTGTTGCCGAGACGTCCCTGATCGTCGTATCGGCCGAGACCGGGCACCATGCCGTCGTCCGGTCCCATGCTCACCACGTCGCCAGCCTAGTTTCCCGTGCGCGCCCGGCAGCTCGGCAGGCGCATGCTCACGTGCGGTACTCGTTCGGCCGGTGTTCGTACGCCGGGCCGGTTCACCAACAGCGGGACGGGCGACTGGGCCGCGAGCTGGTGACAGCGTTAGGCTCGAAGCCGTGACTTCCCACTACGATGTCGTCGTTCTCGGTGCTGGTCCCGGCGGTTACGTCGCTGCGATCCGTGCCGCTCAACTCGGCCTGCGAACAGCGATCGTCGAGCAGAAATATTGGGGTGGCGTATGCCTGAACGTGGGCTGCATCCCCTCCAAGGCGCTGCTGCGCAACGCGGAGCTGGCCCATATCTTCACCAAGGAGGCCAAGACCTTCGGCATCACTGGTGAAGCGTCGTTCGACTTCGGTGCGGCGTTCGACCGCAGCCGCAAGGTCGCCGACGGGCGCGTCAAGGGCGTCCACTTCCTGATGAAGAAGAACAAGATCACCGAATACGACGGTAAGGGCACGTTCACCGACCCCAACACCATCTCGGTCGAACTCAGCTCCGGCGGCACCGAGACGGTCACCTTCGACAACGTCATCATCGCGACCGGCACCGTCACCAAACTGCTGCCCGGCACCTCGCTGAGCAACAATGTCGTCACCTACGAAGAGCAGATCCTCACCCGTGACCTGCCCGGTTCGATCCTGATCGTCGGTGCGGGCGCGATCGGGATGGAGTTCGGCTACGTGCTGCGCAACTACGGCGTGGACGTGCGGATCGTCGAGTTCCTCGACCGGGCGCTGCCGAACGAGGACGCCGACGTCTCCAAGGAAATCACCAAGGCCTACAAGAAGCTCGGCATCACCATCACCACCGGTGCGGCCGTGCAGTCCATCGATGACGACGGCGCCAAGGTCACCGTCGCGATCAAGGACAACAAGTCGGGTTCGGTGGAGACGGTCACCGTCGACAAGGTGCTGCAAGCTGTCGGTTTTGCGCCGCGGGTCGAGGGCTACGGCCTGGAGAACACCGGGGTGCAGCTCGAGCGCGGCGCCATCGCCATCGACGACTACATGCGCACCAACGTGCCGCATATCTTCGCCATCGGCGACGTCACAGGGAAACTGCAGCTCGCGCACGTCGCCGAAGCCCAGGGCGTGGTGGCCGCGGAAACCATCGGCGACGCGGAGACCATGACGCTCGGCGATTACCGGATGATGCCGCGCGCCACTTTCTGCCAGCCGCAGGTTGCCAGCTTCGGCCTCACCGAACAGCAGGCCCGCGACGAAGGCTACGACGTGAAGGTCGCCACCTTCCCGTTCACCGCCAACGGCAAGGCGCACGGCCTTGGCGATGCCACCGGTTTCGTCAAGCTCATCTCCGATAACACCCACGGCGAACTCATCGGCGGACACCTCATCGGCCCCGACGTTTCCGAACTGCTGCCGGAACTGACCCTGGCCCAGAAGTGGGATCTGACGGTCAACGAGCTGGCCCGCAACGTGCACACCCACCCGACGCTCAGCGAGGCCCTGCAGGAGGCCATCCACGGGCTGGCGGGGCACATGATCAACTTCTGATCGCCCGGGCCCCGGACCGGCGGATATGGGCCGCTCGCCTCGGTGCGGGCGGCCCATACGCGTATCCGCGGCCGAAAAATACGATGCGTGTCGCGCCGTAAGCCGGTTTCATCAGCGCGTGGAAAAAGACGCGGCAGTTCCGGTGAACTTCGGCAGTGGTTGGGACAGCGTGGCGACCCTGGTCGACGGCCGCTGGGTGGACCGCCGGCCTCGCCGAGTCGAAGTCGCCGGTCGGTTGCGGATGGAAACGCAGCTGATGCCCTGGCTGGCGGCCCGGTTGCCGTTGGCGGTGCCGGAACCCCGGATCGCAGCAGTGGAGCCTCTGGTCGTCCGCCATGCGCTGGTCGCGGGCGAACCCATCGACACTCTGAGCGCGGACAACGGCTTCGTGCTCGGCCGGTTCCTACGCGCCTTGCATGCGGTGGACCTCGCCGCAGCTGTCGCACACGGCCTGCCCACGGCTCGAGAGACCGCGCGTGATCGTGACGAGACGGTGGCCAGGTTCCGGTCGGAAGTCACGCCCCTGCTCCCAGCCCCTCATCGCGCTGCGGCAACGAACTTGCTGGATGCGATAGGCGGACTCCCCGCCGACACGGTCGTCCACGGCGACGTCGGCCCGGAACATGTCCTGTGCACCGATGAACGCCTGACCGGAGTGATCGATTTTTCCGATGCCCACGCCGGAGACCCCGCGATCGACCTGGCCTGGGTACTTCACGCAACGCCGCACGAGTTCTCATGCGCCGCAGCGCGGGCATACGGTGTCACTCGGCATTTACGCGAACGCGCCTTCCGGTGGCACCAGCTCGGCCCGTGGTACGAAGTCCTGCACGGGCTGGACCACGACGAGCCCGCCGAGGTTCGCTCCGGTCTGGACGGCGTGCTCCGGCGGCTCACGGGCGTGCAGTTCCGCTGCGCTCCTTGATATACAACCTGGATGCGGCGATGGATTATCGGTGTGGTGCTCGCGCTCGTGGTGGTGCTGGCATTGGTGGCCGGGGGTTATTACGTCATGAATGCGCGGAGCTTCCAGCTGGCGGGGCGGCTGGTGGATCGGGTCGATACGACCGAGAAGATCGTCGCGTTGACTCTCGACGACGGTCCCACCGATCTGACACCAGAAGTGCTGCGGATCCTCGCCGGTGCGGACGTCCCGGCGACCTTCTACTTGAACGGGCGGGATCTGGCCGCGCATCCCGAGCACGGGGCGGCGATCGCGGCGGCCGGGCACGATATCGGTAACCACACGTATTCGCATCGCCGGATGGTGCTGGTATCCCGGGACACGGTCGCCGAGGAGGTGGAGCGCACCGATACCGAGATCCGCAAAACCGGGTACCAGGGGCTGATCACCTTCCGGCCACCGTATGGGAAGAAACTGTGGTCGTTGCCGAGATATCTGTCCGACCACGACCGGCTCACGGTGACCTGGGATGTCGAAGGGGAAGTCGGCGAGGAGCCGACCACCGATCAGATCGTCGCCGAAACGCTGTCCGGTGTGCGTCCGGGGTCGATCATTCTGCTGCACGCGATGTTCCCCGGTCGTGCCTCGTCACGTGCCGCCATTCCGCGTATCGTTGCCGAGCTCCGTGCGGACGGGTACCGCTTCGTCACCGTTTCCGAGCTGCTGGCGCGCGGGACCGGGCCGGTCTGAGCACCCCGTAGACACGGCTCGGGCGAAGCCTGAAGGCCCAGCGACCAGCGCCGCGGTAGGACGGATCGAAATGCGCCGGGAAACAGCGCCGCCTGAGGAACGCGTCGCAGATCGAAGTACTCGGCGCGGTTGTTTCGACGCGGCGGGTTGGCGTTGGCAGCGGTAGTGTCAGGCTTCCGGCCCACGCTCGCGGCTCGCCACCCGGTCGAGTCGTTGCGGTGGGCGCGCTGATGTCGTGAAAGGGGCGAGTGCAGATGGTTTCGGCGTCGCAACCACGTATCTCCCCGGGGCGGTTCCGGGAGCTGGGCCCGATCAACTGGGTTGTGTGGCAGGTGCTTTCGCGGGCTGCGGGCACGGGGGACGCGCAGCTGTTCAGCACGCTGGGCCGCTCCGGCGGGCTATTCCGCGGTTGGCTGCATTTCTCCGGCAAACTCATGCCGGGCGGGCGGTTGAGCAGGCACGACACCGAGCTGGTCATCCTGCGGGTGGCGCATCTGCGCGGCTGCGAATACGAAACCGACCATCACATCCGGCTGGGCAGGCGGGCTGGGGTGACTGAGGAGATTCTGGAGCGGGTGCGTGCGGGTGCGGACGCGCCGGGCTGGTCGGACAAGCATCGTGCCCTGCTGGCCGCGGTAGACCAATTGGTGGCCACTCGCGATATCGACGATGCGACGTGGGCCGGTCTGGCCGCCCATTACGACGAGCGAAGGCTGATCGAAATCGTGCTGCTGATCAATCAGTACGAAGGATTGGCGGCAACGATCACCGCATTGCGCATCCGACGCGACAAGTTCTAGTCCCGCGACTCCGCCGCCACGCTGCGGTAACCGTCAGCTCTGCTCGAACTGCGCAGCCAACCCGTCCAGCACTCGGGCCAACCCGAATTCCCACGCGTGCTCGGCGCTGTAGGCGGAATCGTGCGCGTGGCCTGCCGCCGTTCCCACCCGGGTGGCCAGCGGGTACCGCTCGGGGTCGATGAGTTGTTCGAGTAACGGTGCGGCGCGTTCCCACCACTGTTGGTCGCTGTATCCGCTGTCGGCCGCGGCAGCTGCGGTGTCGATGCTGATGCGGGCGGCCGACACCACGAAGCCGAGGACGTAGGTGAGTGCGGCGTCCATGGTTACCTCGTCGAGCCCGAGCCCGTCGAACGCGGCCAGTTCGTGGTCGTATTTCGTCAGCTGGCCCGGTCCGAGTGGGGGGCGGGTGATGGGCAGGTAGGCCACCCACGGATGCCGGGTGAGCATGGCGCGGTTCTCGGCGGCGATGGCGGTGACCTTGGCCCGCCAGTCCAGTCCGGTGAGGTCGGTGCGGTCCATCTGCAGGTAGACGGTGTCGAGCATCAGGTCGATGAGTTCCGCTTTGCCCGGCACATAGGTGTAGGTGGCCATGGGGGTGAGGCCGAGGTGATTGGCCACGGCGCGCATGGTCAGTGCTCCGATGCCGTCGGTGTCCGCGATCTCTATGGCGGCGGTTACCACGGCATCGGTGCTGCTGCGTTGTTTCGGGCCCCGCCCGGCCTTGCCGGGTACCCGCCATAGTAGTTCCAGCGTGCGCACCGGATCACCTGCGCCGCTGCGCTCTTTGGGCTGTTTCGTTCCCGTCAAAACGGCCTCCTCGCCTGGTTCGACTCGATCCTATCGATGTGAGGTGCATCACAACTCCTTGCTCAGCTAACTCTCTACAAAGTATAACGTACTAAGTACAGAGTTACTGATCGCAAGGAGAACGCGTATGCGAATCACCCAGTCCGCCATCTCGCTCAACGTCGCCGACCCGCAAGCCTCGGCGCAATTCGCCATCGACCACCTGGGATTCACCGAGCAGATGTCGGCCGACGGGTTCGTCTCCCTGTCCCGCCCCGATGCAGGCATGAACCTCATCTACCTGCGCACCGGCCTGTCGACGTTCAAACCGGAACGTATCGCGGGCAGCGCGGGTGACGGTTTGCTCGTCGTTTTCGTGGTGGACGACATCGACACCGAATACGCTCGCCTGCAATCGGAAGGAGTCCCCATCGTCACGCCCATCGAGACCGAAGAGTGGGGCGAACGCTACTTCCAGATGACCGACCCCAACGGGATCATCATCCAACTCGTCCAATGGGTTTAGGGCTTGTGGTTGCAGTGGTGCCCGGGTGAGATATGGGTCGGTATCGGGTGGCCGGGGACGATACGCGCACAAGGGGTAACGCACGATGTTGGTTGAGGTCGGTGAACGGGCGGAATTGACTGCGGCCGAACGAGAGTTCGTCGAATGTCTACGGCGCTACCCGATCACCGGCCTCGCCCTGATCGACCTGCGTATCGGCGACAACGGCGGGACGCGCCGGATCGATGCCGTGGTGTGGACACCGCAGGGAATGACGGTGTTCGAGGTGGTCGGGTTCCGCAGCCGCCAGGCCGGAGTGCTCGATGTGCGTACCGAAGGCCCGTGGAAGATCGGCCAGGCCCGCGCCGATATCGATGCCGCGCCCGGTGTCAGCCCTACCGATCGGCTCCAGATCGCGGTGTCCGAGGTCCGGCAGGCCCTGGAACGGGCGCTGCACGACCCCGGCCATATCTGTGGTGCGATCGCGCTCATGGCATTTCGCGGCGCCGCGCTGCGTCCGGCCCGTTCGACTCTGCGGCCGGGTCTGGACGTGGTCGTCTGCAATGTCACCGATGCCACCGAAATGCGTATCTATCTGGAAAGTTTCGCACCCGGACCGGTCCGCTGGACCGCAGGTCGGGTGCTGGGTGCCGTGAAAGCGCTCGGCGCGGACGGGATCACCCGTGCCGATCTGCTCGCCGCTGGTTTTGCGGAGAAACTGCCCGAACCCGTCGCGGACAAGGACAAGGTCCGGGTGGATCGGACACCCGAACACACCCGCGGCCAGACCACTGCGGGCTGGGCAGTGGTCGTCACCGCGGTGCTGGGGATGCTGGTGGTCCTCGGGGTGATCCTCAGCGCGCTGTCCACCGACCGGACTCGGTCCGAGCCTGCCGCAACCACCACCTCCACCGAATCCACCTCGCCCGCGCCGCATACCGCTGTGGAGTGCTGGCCGCTGCAGCAGGACTGCTGATCCTGCCCGCAGGGGCATCGGGGCCGGTCGACCGCTGCTGACTGTGCCTACGCCGTACCTTGCGTCACAACTATTAATGCGCAAACTATTAATGCGCTAACCTCCAGGTGAGGAGGATGCGATGGAGCCTGATAACGACCCGCTGCGCCTGGACCGGCAGGTCTGCTTCGCCCTGGCCGTGGCCAACCGTGCGGTGCTGGCCGTATACCGGCCACTGCTGGAACCGCTCGGACTCACCCACCCCCAGTACCTGGTGATGCTGGCGCTGTGGGGGGAAGCGCCGATGTCGGTGAAGAACATTGCCGAGGCCATCCAACTCGATTCGGCGACCCTGTCCCCGCTGCTCAAACGGCTACAGACCGCCGGGCTCATCACCCGCAGCCGCGGACCACACGACGAACGCACCCTCGTGGTCGACCTCACCGATGCCGGCCGAGCCCTGCGCCGCGAAGCGGAGAAGATACCGCCCGCCGTGGTGGAACGCCTCGGTGTGAGCCTGGCCGACCTGGAAGAACTACGCACTGTGCTGAACAAGGTGAACGCCGCCGCGCGCCGCTCGGTGCTACCGGCCCCGCAGGAACAGGAAGTGTGATCATGGCCGAGCGGAAACGTCCCAACCCGATCCAGTGGATCGGATACGCCTGCGGACGGCGGCTACCCGATTCGATGAGCGACTGGGTACGCAACGACCTCACCGGCAAATACGCCACACCCCGGCATATGGTGCGCGGTATGGTCCCGCTGACCCCGATCTTCGCAGCGTTCCTGCTGTTCCCCGGGCCGCTATGGCTCCGAGGGGCGATGATTCTGCTGGCCGTGCTGCTGGGGTTGTTCTACTGCGTGGCCTATATGCCGATGAATCGGGAACACCGGCTGATCAAGCACGGGCTGCCGCCGGATCTGCAGAACCCCGATCGGGTCGCTCGCCGCGCTGCCGAACGAGCGGCCTATGAGGCCAAATACCCCCGAACCAACACCTGACAATTCGGGGTACTTCGCACCTTGGGGGCTGCGATGCTCGATATCGCGGCCTGCACCGCAAAAGAGGGCGAATGGTATCCCATAACGGTTCCCCAACCATGAGGACTGGGTGAACAAGCGGACAAACCGTTGCCGCACACTGAACAGGTGTCCGCCGAACTGCTGATACTGCTGATCGTCATCGTCACGGCGCTGGTATTCGATTTCACCAATGGTTTCCACGACACCGCCAATGCGATGGCGACATCGATTGCGACCGGGGCATTGAAACCCAAGGTCGCGGTCGCGCTGTCGGCGGTGCTCAATCTCGTGGGGGCATTCCTGTCGGTCGAGGTCGCAGCGACCGTCGCGAAGGGAATCGTGCGGCTCGACCAAGTGTCGGGCCACAACCTGCTGTTCATCGTGTTCGCCGGACTGGTCGGTGCCATCGTCTGGAACCTGCTCACCTGGCTGTTCGGCCTGCCATCAAGTTCCTCACACGCCCTGTTCGGTGGGATCATCGGCGCCACCCTGGCCTCGTTGGGCTGGAACGGCGTCATCTGGGCGTCCGGGGAGCAGGGGGTGCTCACCAAAATCATCGTGCCCGCCGTACTCGCCCCGGTGGTGGCCGCATTGGTCTCCGCCGTCGGCACGCTGATGGTGTACCGGATCACCCGGGACTCCGCCCGGACGAAGGTGAACCAGGGCTTCCGCTGGGGCCAGATCGGCTCGGCGTCCCTGGTGTCGCTGGCGCACGGCACCAACGACGCGCAGAAAACGATGGGCGTCATCTTCCTTGCGCTCGTCGCCCACGGCAGCCTCGCACCCAACGACGAGATGCCGCTGTGGGTGATGGCCTCGTGTGCCGTCGCGATCGCGGCGGGAACCTACCTCGGCGGCTGGCGCATCATCCGTACGCTCGGCAAAGGGCTGGTCGATATCGAATCGCCGCAGGGTCTGGCCGCGGAAACGGCGGCGGCGTCGATCATCCTCACCTCGTCTCATTTCGGTCTGCCGCTGTCGACCACACAGACCGCCACCGGCTCGATCCTCGGCACCGGTATCGGTAAAGGCGCCGAGGTGCGCTGGAAGGTGATGGGCCGGATGGCGGTCGCGTGGCTGCTGACATTGCCCGCTGCCGGTGTGGTCGGCGCGGCCTGCTGGCTGATCGGGCACACCATCGGTGGACTGCTCGGCGCCGGAGTGGTGTTCGCCATCCTGGTCGCGCTGTCGGCCTTCATGTACCTCAGGTCCCGGCGCGACCCGGTCGGAACGCATAACGTCAACGAATGGCCCGAACAGGCGGCTGCCGGCGATATCGGCGTCACCGGTAACGCCGAGCACCTCCGTTCCGGTGCATCCGATATGGCCGCCGGTTCCGGAATCGGCGCCCAGCAGGCGGGAAGATAGGAGGCGCGGTGCAGACGCTGATCACAAACCTCAATGCGCTGTGGCAGGTGACCGCCGCGGCGCTGCTGCTCGGCGCAGGCCTGCCGATCGTTTTCGCGGTGGGGGTGCGGTGCTGGTCGTCCGCCGAGACCGTGGACGACGAAGGTGTGGTGCGCCGCAACTATCCGGCTCTGGCCGGCGCGGTGGGCTGCCTGCTGTTGGTGCTCGGCGCGGTCGTCACCGGGATTCTGTACACCGCCAGGGCCTTCATCGCCGCCCGCCTCGGCATCCACCTGTTCGGGGAATAGCGAGGTGCAACCATGAACGAACCCGAACCCGAGCTATCGCAGCGACAACCCGTCGACCCACCGGCGAAACCAGACGACCGGGTGAATGCGGAAACCGGTGTGCCGGGCGCTGAACCTACTGCCGAATCGGCGTCGGCACCAGCGTCCGCCGACGCCGAAGCGCAGAGTCGCGCGGAGGCGACAGGTGGCGGACCCACCGGTTCCGGGGAGGTTGCCCCGGCGCCCTCGCCTGGGCGACGGAACCTGCTCGGCCGTATCGTGCACTGGTTGCGGGCCGGCTATCCGGAAGGTGTGCCGCGGTCGGACTATCTGGCGCTGTACGCGGTGCTGCGCCGTCACCTCAGCGACCGGGAAGTGGCGGCGATCGCCGACGAGGTGGTGCGCGCGAATCCGGAGTCCGAGATCACCCATGCCGATATCGAGGCGGCCATCGCCCGGTTCGCCAAACAGCAACCGAAGCCATCGGATATTTCCCGGGTGGCTGCTCATCTGGCGGCAGGCGGCTGGCCCCTCGACACCCCGCAGTCGGATGCGAGTTGACCGGCGGTGGCCTTGTTGAACGCCATCATCGACTGGTTGCGGGCCGGTTATCCCGACGGGATTCCCGAATCGGATTACATCCCGCTGCTGGCGCTGCTGCGGCGCAGGCTCTCTGATGCTGAGGTCGAGCAGATCGCCGGTGAGCTGCTGCGTTCGGGTGATGAGCCGGTCGGTAAAACCGATATCCAGGTGATGATCACCAAGATGACCAACGAAATGCCGTCGGAATCGGACGTGGAACGGGTCATAGCGCGGCTGGAACCCCCGTCGTGGCCAGCATGAGGTGTTAATTTCGCTATTGCAGGATGCGAAACCGCCTCTAAACTGGGCGCATGGCCAAGACTTATGTCGGCGCTCGGCTGCGGCAGCTGCGGACCGAACGCGGGCTGAGCCAGGTATCGCTCGCCCAGCAGTTGGAAATATCGGCGAGCTACCTCAATCAGATCGAACACGATGTGCGTCCGCTCACCGTTCCGGTGCTGTTGCGCATCAGCGAGGTGTTCGGGGTAGACGCGACGTTCTTCTCCCCGCAGGACGACACCAGGCTCATCGCCGAACTGCAGGAAGTGGTGATGGACCAGGAACTCGGGATCGAGGCCGACGCCAAGGAGATCGCCGAAATCGTCTCCGCGCATCCCAGCATGGCCCGGGCACTGGTCAATATGCACAACCGCTACCGCAACACCAGTGCCCAGCTCGCCGCCGCCACCGAGGACCGTTTCGCCGACGGCGCAGGTAGCGCCACCATCAGCAAACCGCACGAGGAAGTGCGCGACTACTTCTATCAGCGGCAGAACTACATCCACGAACTCGATACCGCTGCCGAGGAACTCGCCAATCGGATCCGGCTGCACGGCGGCGATACGCACAGCGAGATTCCCCGCGCACTGCGCTCACACGGGGTGCGGATCATGGAACGGATCGACCTCGGCGGCGGGGTGTTGCACCGCTACGACCCCGACACCCAGGTACTCGAAATCGCCCCGCATCTCTCAGGTGGGCAGCGCACCTTCAAACTCGCCGCCGAACTGGCCTATTTCGAATGCGGGTCGCTACTGGAAAAGCTGGTGGACGAAGGCAATTTCGCCTCCGAAGACACCCGCAAACTGGCGATGCTCGGCCTGGCGAACTACTTCGCCGCGGCCGCGGTGCTGCCCTACACCTATTTCCACGAGGTGGCCGAGAACTTCCGGTACGACATCGAGCGGCTCTCGGCATTCTTCACCCAGAGCTACGAGACGATCTGCCATCGCCTGTCCACCTTGCAGCGGCCGGAACTGCGCGGCGTCCCGTTCTCGTTCGTCCGGGTGGACCGGGCAGGCAACATGTCCAAGCGCCAGTCGGCCACCGGGTTTCATTTCTCTTCCAGCGGCGGCACCTGCCCCCTGTGGAATGTGTACGAGACTTTCGCCTATCCGGGCAAGATCATGACCCAGATCGCGCAGATGCCCGACGGCCGCAAATATCTGTGGGTCGCCCGCACGGTAGAACGGCGCGCCACCCGTTTCGGGCAGCCGAGCAAAACTTTCGCCATCGGTCTCGGCTGCGAACTACGCCATGCGGGACGGGTGGTCTACGCCGACGGTATCGATCTGAACGAGGCGACGGCCACCCCCATCGGCGCGGGCTGCCGGGTATGCGAGCGGGCCAACTGCCCGCAGCGTGCGTTCCCACCGCTCGGCAAAACCCTCGATATCAGCGAGCATCGCAGCTCGGTATCGCCGTACGTGCTCAAATAGCTTCCCCCGTAGGGACGGGGTCGGCTTCTCCAGCCTGAAGTTCTTCGACCCGAACTGTCGGGGCGAGGTGGTCGCGCAGGCGGCGGTCGATTTCGCCCGCCAAGGGAATGACGACCGCGGCGGCAGAGGTAGCAACGGCATTCACCAGCAGGGCAGGCCAGTCCGGGGCTTCGGGTTTGGTCAGCACATCGATCACCGCGGCCGTTGCGCAATCGCCTGCGCCGGTGGGGTTGCCCGCCAGCGGGGCCGGGAGCGAAGCGTTCCAGCTACCCGATCCGGTGACCGCGACCATGCCGAGTTCGCCGCGTGTGACGATCACCGCGGCCACCCCGTCATCGATGAACGGGCGCACGGTGGTCACGATGTCCTCAGGGGTTTCGGGCAGTGTCCCGAGGAGGCGCTGGAGTTCGGCACGGTTGGGTATCAGCACTACGCCGGGCACCTGCGCGGCCAGCCGCAGCGGTTCGCCGTCGAGGTCGCAGATCGTCGGCACGCCCGCGGCGAGTGCGGTGCGGGCGAGCTGCGCGGGTAAGCCGGGATCGATACCGCCCGGCAGCGACCCGGCGATCACCAAGCCGGAGATAGCGGGGAGCAGGCCGGATACCCGCACAGTGAGCTGCTCGCCGGCGTGCGGGTTGGAGACAGTAGCCCCCGGCTCGCGCAGTGCGGTCGCGGTGCCTGTCTCGGATTCGCTGATCACCACCGTTCGCCGCACCCACGGCAGCGCGTGCACGAAATCGACCGGTATTTCCAATTCGGCTGCCGCGGAGAAGATGTGGTCGGCGAAACCAGTGGCCCGTGAGTAGCGGCCCAGCTGGTTGAGCACCCGCGTCACATTGATGCCTTTGCCGCCGATGCGCTGTTCGACGGTACGAACCCGGTGTGCCTGCCCGCGCTCGAAGCTTTCGACACGGTAGGTCATATCGTAGGCGGGATTCATTGTCACGGTGAGGATCACAGGAACAACTGTCTACTACCGAAGTGGGTGCGTCAGTAGTTCGACTGCACAGTTCGAACACGTTTGCGCCACAAAAACATTCCGCGCGCTGCCATCGAGACCGTCGATGCCTCAGCCCGCCACGGCTTCGGGGTAGGTGACGGTCATGCGGCCTAGTCGCCCGTTACGTGCGGCGAGCAGTTCGGCGGCGACAGCGACGGCGGTTTCGGCCGGGGTCAGCGCGCCGATATCCATACCAGCCGGTGCGTGCAGGCGGGCCAGCAGGGCGTCGTCGAATCCGCCCGCTTTCAGATCGTCGAGCCTGCGAGCGTGCGTCGACGGGGAGCCGAGCGCGCCGATGTAGCCGACCTCCGGCAGCCGCAGCGCGACAGTGAGCAGCGGGATCTCGAATTGCGGGTCGTGCGCGACGACCACGATCCCGGTCGTGTGATCGATCTCCCCAGCCGCCGACAACGTATTGAGATAGCGGTGCGGCCAGTCGACCACTACGTCCGCGCCGGGGAAGGATTCCGGGTTCGCGAATTCGGCGCGGGTATCGCAGATGGTCACCCGATATCCGAGCAGCCGCGCCTGAACCGAGAGCGCGGCGGCGAACGAGTTGGCGCCGAAGATGATCAACCGGGGCGCCGGAGCGAACGAGGAGACGAAAATGTCGGACTGCGGCAGCGAGACCAGTTCGGTGGCATGCCGTTTGTCGGTGATCAGATGCTGGCCGATCATCGCCGGTTCCGGATTCCAGACGACAGTGAAAACCGTTACCCGCCGATTGGCGGCTATTTCTGTGGCAACGGCCGGGAATTCCGGGAAATGAACGCGCGAGAACGGCTCGGTGAACACGTCGAGTACGGCGCCGCCCGCGCCGGGGTCGGGACTCGGCACCGTGAACCGGTGCAGGGCGCGCTGGCCGGTGCGCGCCGCCTGCAATGTCGCCTCGTATGCGGCCTGTTCCACGCCGCCCGCGGTGATCGAGCCGAATACCCCGCCGTCGGGATCGACCAGCATTGCCGCACCCACCGGCAAATCGGTCGGCCCCCCGGTTCGCACAATGGTCGCCAGTCCGCCGGTCCGGCCCGAACGCCATACCCGCAACAGGTCATCGACGATGTTCCGCATCAACAGCTCCGATCAGCGTGGGCGGTGGGCAGGCGCTCCCTATCGACCCCTGTCACCGAAAACCGCGCACGTGACGCACACCATATCGTTGTTCGAGGTGAATTGTTGGCTCGTAACGAAACCTCATCCGGCTTTCGCGTGAACCTCGAGCAAGAGTTGTGGTCCCGGACAACGTCTTCGCTCCTGGATTGTGAACGTTCGCGCTCGGGCCGGTAGGTCGCTACGCGTTAACGGAACGACAATTCAGGAGTTCCCGCTATCGGGAAAACAGTTGCTTGACGAATGGCAGCGAATCGGACAATGAGGCGTTTACTGTGCCGTTGTGGTCTTCGAGGTAGACGCGCACCGTCACCGGTTCGCCCTTGGCTGCCAGCAATGCGGCAAAGCGAAGGGTTTGCGGAGTGATGACATCGGTATCGCGCAGTCCCTGGCCGAGGAATACGGGTCGGTCGTACCCGGATTCCGGTAAGCCCATATAGCGGGTGAGTACACCGTGCAGATCAGGAAGCTGCGCCAGCGGACGGGCGAACAGGTCGCCGAGCACCACCCCTGCGGCGTCGAGCTCCGCGCCGAACGGTTCGAGGCAGGAGCTCCTGGCGCGTTCGAGCCACTGCCGCCCGGTGTCGTTCAGAACGGATTCGATGCCGAGTTCGGGATGGGTGGTGCGCAGTCCGGCGAGGATGTACAGCGCATAGGCCGTGGAGTGCGGGCTCAGCTCGACCGGTGGAATGCCAGGGCCGAGCGGTAGCAGGATGTCTTCGATATAGGCGGGCACACCGGTGCCTACTGCGCCGCGGTAGTCCAGTTCCGGTCCGAATGCGGTGGCATGCCTGGCGGTGAACATGGCCGCCCCGCCACCCTGGGATTGCCCGACCACCGCCCATGAGCGCGACAGCGACGGATACTGCCCGGTGGCGGCCGTGACCGCGTCGACGATATTGTGCGCCTCCACCACGCCGTTGAGATACGGATGATCTCCCGGCCCGCCCAGCCCGGCGTAATCGGCGGCGACGATCGCATAACCCTCCCGCAGCCAGGCACCCAGATAGGCCCAGTCGCGTTCTGCCGCGGCAGGCCCGGCCACGCTGTAGGCGCAGTCGTCGCCGAGGCCGACGGTGCCGTGCGCCCAGGCGATGACCGGCCAGCCGCCCTCGGGTGGTGCGCCGGGTGGGAAGTAGACGGCGGCGCTGGTCGGGATGGGGGCATTGTGCGCGCCGGTGGACCAGTAGTGGATGCGGGCCGAGTCGACCGAACCCGGCAGGGTCGCGGCGGGGGGCAGCGACTCCACCGCGGTCACCGTCCCCGGTGCGTCCGGCGCTGCTCTCGCACTCGGCGGCTGGAGCAGGCCCGCGGCGCAGACCGCGCAGGCAGCGATCGCTGTTGCGATGAACCGGTTGATCCGCATGAAGGGCTCCCGTCCATAGGTCACCGGCCGTACGTGTGGACCTGCGCAGTGTCAGGGCCGGGCTGGTGTCATGAGTGTGCGTCACGCCGCGGGGTTGGCTCATGCGTGATCGTGCGCTGGTTCACAGCGAAGGCAAGTATCTCCGCTTGTGAAAGTGCTCACAACCGATGGGTGGTCAGCGGATCGGTCCCCTGCCACCCGGAGATGGAAAGCAGTACGAGCGTTACGCTAAAAGCGCACGTCAGAGCTACTCGCGAGTAGATTGCACGCTTGCAATTCGCGGGCAAATTTCACAGAGTTGGCAAACTGGGCCGGAAAGCTAGCTGAGATTCACAGAAGCAACAGGTAGACGGCTATTTCTCGGTGTGCCATCGTGTTGAAGTACACCTCCTGGGCCTAGCAAGCCTGCAAATCGCTGCTCCAGCAGTTCGAGTGGAAACACACTCGACCCTGACGAAGCGGCACCAACCGAACGAGAAAGTGGAGTCTGAAGATGTCGACCACCGGCACCCCGAAGACCGCCGCGGAAATTCAGCAGGATTGGGACACCAACCCCCGCTGGAAGGGCGTCACCCGCAACTACACCGCCGAGCAGGTGTCGAAGCTGCAGGGCACCGTCGTCGAGGAGCACACGCTCGCTCGCCGTGGCTCGGAGATCCTCTGGGATCTCGTCAACAACGAGGACTACATCAACTCGCTGGGTGCCCTGACCGGCAACCAGGCGGTCCAGCAGGTCCGCGCCGGCCTGAAGGCCATCTACCTGTCGGGTTGGCAGGTCGCTGGCGACGCGAACCTGTCCGGCCACACCTACCCCGACCAGAGCCTCTACCCGGCCAACTCGGTGCCGCAGATTGTGCGCCGGATCAACAACGCGCTGCTGCGCGCCGACGAGATCGCCAAGGTCGAGGGCGACACCTCGGTCAAGAACTGGCTCGCCCCGATCGTCGCCGACGGTGAAGCCGGCTTCGGTGGCGCGCTCAACGTCTACGAGCTGCAGAAGGCCATGATCGCCGCCGGTGTCGCCGGTTCCCACTGGGAGGACCAGCTCGCGTCGGAGAAGAAGTGCGGCCACCTCGGTGGCAAGGTGCTCATCCCGACCCAGCAGCACATCCGCACCCTGACCTCTGCGCGTCTCGCCGCCGACGTGGCCGGTGTCCCGACCGTCGTCATCGCCCGCACCGACGCCGAGGCCGCCACCCTGATCACCTCCGACGTCGACGAGCGCGACCACGAGTTCCTGGACGGCACCCGCACCTCCGAAGGTTTCTTCGGTGTCAAGAACGGCATCGAGCCGTGCATCGCGCGCGCCAAGGCCTACGCGCCCTACTCCGACCTCATCTGGATGGAGACCGGTGTGCCGGACCTCGAGGTCGCCAAGAAGTTCGCCGAGGCCGTCAAGGCGGAGTTCCCGGACCAGCTGCTGGCCTACAACTGCTCGCCGTCGTTCAACTGGAAGGCGCACCTGGACGATGCGACCATCGCCAAGTTCCAGAAGGAGCTCGGCGCGATGGGCTTCAAGTTCCAGTTCATCACCCTGGCCGGCTTCCACTCGCTCAACTACGGCATGTTCGACCTGGCCCACGGCTACGCCCGCGAGGGTATGACCGCCTTCGTCGACCTGCAGGAACGCGAGTTCAAGGCCGCCGCGGAGCGTGGCTTCACCGCCATCAAGCACCAGCGTGAGGTCGGCGCGGGCTACTTCGACACCATCGCCACCACCGTCGACCCCAACACCTCGACCGCCGCCCTGAAGGGCAGCACCGAGGAAGGGCAGTTCCACTAGGTCGCGACCTACAGCCCGCTACTCCGGTAGGGGTGTACCGCCCTCCCCGCTGACAGCCCCAGTGGGGAGGGCATCCCTATAACTCGAACAAACCGACATACTTGACCGTCGAAGGCTCGCTCACACCAGAGCACACCTTCGCCCCCAGCCACCGACAGGCCAGACCAACCAGCAGGAGCGGGACGTGAGCAGCGAGAAGATTCAGCGCGTCGGTGTTATCGGCGCCGGACAGATGGGTGCCGGAATTGCGGAGGTGTGCGCGCGGGCGCATGTCGACGTGCTCGTCTACGAGCAGACCAGGGAACTAGCCGCCGCCGGACGAGCCCGCATCCTGCGGTCGCTCGACCGCGGCGTGAGCAGCGGCAAGATCACCGAACGCGAGCGCGAGCAGGCCGCGTGGCGATTGCGGTTCACCTCCGACCTGGGGGATTTCGCCGATCGCCAGCTGGTCGTCGAGGCCGTCCTCGAGGACGAGAAGGTCAAAACCGCCATCTTCGCGGAACTGGACAAGGTGGTGACCGACCCGGCTGCGGTGCTGGCGTCCAACACCTCCTCCATTCCGATCATGAAGATCGCCGTCGCCACCAACAACCCCGAGCGGGTCGTCGGCATGCACTTCTTCAACCCGGTCCCGGTGCTGCCGCTGGTCGAGCTGGTCACCACCCTCAAAACCAGCGAAGCCGTTTTGACGCGGGCCGAAGCATTCGCAGGCGATGTGCTCGGCAAAGAGGTCGTCCGTTCGTCCGACCGTTCCGGTTTCGTGGTGAACGCGCTGCTGGTGCCCTACCTGCTGTCGGCCATCCGGATGGTCGAATCCGGTTTCGCGACCAAGGAAGACATCGACAAGGCCATGGTGCTCGGCTGCGCCCACCCGATGGGGCCGCTGGCACTGACCGACCTGGTCGGCCTCGACACCGTGAAGTCCATCGCCGACTCCATGTACGCCGAATTCAAAGAACCGTTGTACTCGGCCCCGCCGCTGCTTATGCGTATGGTCGAAGCAGGCCTACTCGGCAAGAAGACCGGCGCAGGCTTCTACCAGTACAACCGGACCTGAACAACGACGACAACCTGTACGAGCCGCAGCTCGCGGCGGCCACCCCGCATCCCTAGCAGCTGCCAGCGCCGGGACAGATCACCATCTGTCCCGGCCCCCGCCGAAGCCGCTAGCCGCCAGCCGCGAACACCGAGCACCCCGCCCGGTTCGCGGCCCGGCTCGGGTTCCCGCCCTCGCAGCTAGGAGCACAGGGGCGGACGAACGTCCGACACTCGTGCACGCACCGAAGGCGCAAGTCGCGAAGGCGGAAACCCGAGCCACCAGGGGGCCGCGAACCCCGCCGCGACGGAGTCGCGGCCATAGATACAGCACAGGAGTTGCGCTCATGGCCAATGTCAACGAAGGATTCGGCTCCAGTGTCCTCGGATATCCGCGGATCGGACCGCACCGGGAACTCAAGCGGGCGCTCGAATCGTATTGGCACGGCACCAGCACCAGGGCCGAACTGCTCGCTGTCGGCCGCGATATTCAGGAGCGGCAGTTCAGTGAGTTGGCTGCGACCGGTTTGACGCAGGTGCCGGGCAACACTTTTTCCTTCTACGATCATGTGTTGGACAATGCGCTGCTGTTCGGTGCGGTCCCGGCTCGGTTCGCCGAATACCAGCAGGATATGGATCCGCTGGATTTCTACTTCTTGATGGCCAGGGGTCGCCCTGATCTGCCGCCGCTGGAGTTGGTGCGTTTCTTCGGCACCAACTACCACTATCGGCAGCCGGAATTGGCCGAGGATACCGAGTTCTCGCTGCACCCGGAGGCGCTGCTGGACGAATGGGATCGGGCCATAGCCGAAGGGATCGAACTGCGCCCGGTGGTGCTCGGTCCGCTGTCGCTGCTGCTGCTGTCCAAAGCGGGGCATATTCCCGGCGAGTCGGGCGGGTTCGACACCCTCGAATTGCTGGATCGGTTGCTGCCGGTTTATGAAGAGCTGTTCGAAATCCTGGCCAAACGCGGTTCCACCTGTGTGCAGCTGGATGAGCCCTGTTTCACCAGCGAACGTACGGATGTCGAACTAGCCGCGTTCGAAAAAGCCTATGAGCGTCTGTCGAAGGCGCCGCTGCGGCCGCGTCTTCTGGTCACCGGCCAATACGGTGATTTCGGGCCTGCGCTTGCCATCCTCGCCGGCACCGGGGTGGAAGCAATCGGCCTCGACCTTGCCTCGTTCCGGATGCGGCCCGAGGACCTGGCGAAAATTCCCGGTATCCGCCGTAAACGGCTGTATGCGGGCGTGATCAGTGGGCTCAATGTGTGGCGTGCCGACCGTTACGTGACGTTGGAATATCTCAGCGAACTGGCCGAGGTGTGCCCTGATTTGGTGGTTTCCACCGGGACCACGCTGCTGCACGTGCCTTATGACGTGCTCGCCGAGTACGATATCGAAGGTCATGTCGCCGATCGTCTGGCGTTCGCGAAACAAAAAGTTGGTGAAGTGGTTTCGCTTGCGAAAGCGCTCACCGAAGGGCCTTCGGAGAAATGGCGCAAACGTCCCACCGAAGTGCATTTCAAGCAGAAACACGCGGTGCGGCAACGGGTTTATGCGATCACCCCAGAAATGCGGGAACGAGACCCGTACGATGTGCGTCACGCCGCTCAGCAGGCGAAACTGAATCTGCCGCCGGTGCCTACCACCACGCTCGGCTCGTATCCGCAGACCGACAAGATCCGTCAGGCCCGCTACGACTTGGGGGAGGGGCGGCTGTCCTACGAGGAGTACCGTAAGCGGATCGAGGCCGAAATCGAGGCCACCATCCGCCTGCAGGAAGATATCGGCCTCGATGTGCTCGTGCACGGTGAGCACGAACGCAACGATATGGTCCAGTATTTCGCCGAACTGCTCGACGGTTTCGCCACCACCCATTTCGGCTGGGTGCAGGTGTACGGGTCGCGGTGTGTGCGGCCACCGATCATCTACGGTGATGTGTCGCGGCCGGCGCCGATGACGGTGGAATGGATCACCTACGCGCAGTCGCTGACCGATAAACCGGTCAAGGCCATAGTGACCGGGCCGGTCACCATGGTGTCGCGTTCGTTCGTGCGGCAGGATCAGCCGCTGTACGAGACCGCCGACCAGGTGGCGCTGGCTATCCGGGACGAAGTGGTCGATCTGGAACGGGCGGGTATTTCGATCATTCAGGTCGACGAGCCCGCGATCCGGGAGTTGCTGCCACCACGCCCGGCCGGACGCGCGGAATACCTGCGCTGGGCGGTCGCCGCATTCCGTCTCGCCACTTCCGGTGTCAAAGCCGAAACCCAGATCCACACCCATATCCCGTATTCCGGACGCACCGAGATCGTGAAGGCGATCGAAGAACTCGACGCCGATGTCACCGCGATCGTCGCCACCCGCTCCATCGAATGGGTGCTCAAGGCGCTGGAGGAGGATTACGCATCCGGGCACGGCCTCAGCCACGGGGTGGGTCCCGGTGTGTACGAGAGCCGTTCGGCGCGTATCCCCGATATCGATGAGCTCGACGAACTGCTCACCGCCGCGGCCAAGGCGGTAGGGCCGCAACGGTTGTGGGCGAATCCGGATGGCGGGTTGAAGACCCGGCACTACTGGCAGCTGGACCCTTCGCTGCGCAATATGGTCGCCGCTGCTCGCCGGGTTCGTCGCCGTATCCTCGCCGCGAAGTCGTCTGGCGATTAGCTGCCCGCACACCTGGCCCAGTTCGTGCCGCGGCGTCGGCCACCTGCCGATGCCGCGGGCGGGCCGGGCGGGCGGAGGCCGCGCAGGCGAAGAGCGACCCAGCGCGTAAGCCTCCGTATTCAGGCGGGGCAGCGTATCTGGTTCAGTCCTGGGCTGTTGCCGTCGCGCCTGGTGAGACAGCAATGTATGCGGAGTGGATGTAAGACTGGACAAGGTTCGTCCTTCCAGCTGTCTGCGGTGAAACTCCGCGACCCGGCTCGCGAGGGTTGGCATCCCCTCTTTCCAGGGAGGGAGGAGGCCGAGTCGGGTCTTGTCGACGCGAGAAAGGCAACAGGGGCGGTGATGCCGACATCGGCTGGCCGGGGTCGCCGCAGTTCGCTGCGGTAGCCCGGTATCCGCCGCATGTTGTGATGCCGGTCGCTCCCTGCGGTCGGGGCAACCGGATGAGGTAGCGTGTACGGGGTACGCGTGCCGATCGTGTTCGCGCGTACCCCTTCCGTCGTGAAGATCTTCTTTCGCGCCGGTCATTGCGGCGCTGCCACCGAAGAGTAGGTGCGGACAACGGGTCCGATGTGACGCCGCGGTATCACTCCGATGCCCGAAAGGCACTCGCATCCCCATGTCTTCCTCTGCTGCCGCCGCGCAGTCGTTCGCCGAGCTCGGCGTGCACCCGAAACTGACGAAAACCCTGGCTGCGGGCGGTATCACCGCGCCGTTCCTGATCCAGGCCGCCACCCTGCCCGATACCCTCGCCGGTCGTGACGTGCTCGGTCGCGGTAAAACCGGCAGCGGTAAAACGCTGGCGTTCAGCCTTCCGATGGTCCAGTCGCTCACTGGAGTCGAGCGGGTTCCGGGACGGCCCACCGGGTTGATCCTCGCGCCAACCCGCGAATTGGCGACGCAGATCGCCGCCACGCTCACCCCGTTGGCCGAGGTCTCCGGGCTCCGTGTCGTCACCGTATTCGGTGGTGTTCCGGTGCAACGGCAGGCCCGCGCCCTGGGGTCCGGTGCCGATATTCTCGTCGCCTGCCCCGGCCGGCTAGAGGACCTGATGCGGCAGCGGATCGTCTCGCTGGACGCGGTGCGCATCGCCGTGCTCGACGAGGCCGACCATATGGCCGATCTCGGTTTCCTCGCTGCCGTCACCCGCATCCTCGCCGCAACCCCGTCCGGCGGTCAGCGGCTGCTGTTCTCGGCCACCCTGGACAACGGTGTGGACAAACTCGTCAAGCGTTTCCTGAACAACCCGCTGTCGCATTCGGTGCAGGAGGCCGAGACCCCGGTACCTGCGATGACCCATCAGGTCTTCGAGGTCGCCAGCACCGAGGCCAAACGCGAAATGGTGCGCGTGCTGGCCTCGGGCAGCGGCCGCCGCATCCTGTTCATGCGCACCAAACACCACGCCGCCCGCCTGGCCAAACAGCTCACCGGCGCCGGTGTCACCGCCACCTCCCTGCACGGCAACCTCTCCCAGAACGCCCGCGACCGCAACCTCGCCGCCTTCACCACCGGTACGGCCCGCGTCCTGGTCGCCACCGATATCGCCGCCCGCGGTGTCCACGTCGACGACGTCGAACTGGTGGTGCACGTCGACCCGCCCGCCGAGCACAAGGCCTACCTGCATCGCTCCGGCCGCACCGCACGCGCGGGCAGTTCGGGTGACGTGGTGACCCTGGTGCTTCCCGAACAGCGCAAGGACGTAGCTGTGCTGCTGCGCAAGGCCGGACTCGACGTGCAGCCTCAGCCGGTGACCCCGCGGTCCGCGGCCGTCATCGCCCTCGCCGGCCGCCCCGCTCAGTCCGCTGCCGCTGCCGCGTCGTCCGATCCAGGTGCCTCGTCCAGCCCCGCGCGGCAAGCGCCGTCTCAGTCCGCTCCCGCACGAACCAAACAGGCGCGCGTTGGTAGCGGACGAGGAAAACCCGCCTCCCGTCACACCAATGGGAGTGGTTCCGATCTCGGTCGCGCAGCCTCGCGCAGTCAGCCCAAGCGGGCTCCTCGCCGTGGTACTGCTGATCAGCTGGCGTCCTCGCATGAGCAGTCCGAGCACAATGCCCGCCGGGGAACCCGCTCCGGCCGCGATGTAGCACCGACACAGCCCGAGCGTCCACAGCGGCGGAAATCCGGAGAACAGCGACGCAACATCGGCGACGACCGCACACCTGCACAGCCGAATGCCCACCGCACCCACCGCAGTAGCAAGGGCGCCGAGGCCAGCCGGTCTGCCGCTCCCGCCCCACGCAACTCCCGGTCGGGCGCGCAGATGTCGCACTCCGGCGCTTCCACCCATCTCGGGCAGCGCTCAGGCACCAGGCGGGCAACCCGTCCGGCAGGGTGACTGTGGCGGCGTAGCGAGCACCGGCTGCGAGACACCGCATCTTGGCAACCAGCCAATACATCGGTAGGCATGTACGCATGAGTACTGCTGCCGCCTACGCTATGCCCGCTGCCGACGCGCCATTCCAGAAGGTCACCATCGAGCGTCGTGAGCTCGGACCGCACGATGTGCTGATCGATATCAAGTACGCGGGGATCTGCCACTCCGATATCCACACCGCGCGCAACGAATGGGGTGGTACGAGTTACCCGTGCGTACCGGGGCACGAGATCGCGGGGATCGTGGCCGCGGTCGGTTCGGCGGTCACCAGGCACAAGGTCGGCGACCGAGTGGGGGTGGGCTGCATGGTGGATTCCTGCGGTCGCTGCGAACCCTGCCTGGCGGGTGAGGAACAGTACTGTTCTGCGACCGTCATGACCTACGGCACGCCGGTCCCGGAAACGGTGCAGCCGGGCGGGTACACCATGGGCGGCTACTCGACGCAGATCGTGGTCACCGAGAACTTCGTCGTGACCATCCCCGAAGGTATCGACCTTTCGGTGGCCGCGCCGCTGCTGTGCGCGGGCATCACCCTGTTCTCGCCGCTACAGCACTGGGGCGCGGGGCCGGGTAAGCGGGTCGCCATCGTCGGTATGGGCGGGCTCGGGCATATCGGGGTGAAGATCGCGGCCTCGCTGGGCGCCGAGGTGACGGTGCTCAGCCATACGTTGAGTAAACAGGACGACGGCAAACGGTTCGGCGCCCACCACTACTACGCGACCAGCGATAAGCAGACCTTCCGCAACCTGCGCGGCACCTTCGACCTGATCATCAACACCGTCTCCGCCGAACTGCCCATCGACAACTATCTGCGGCTGCTCGCCCGCGACGGCACCATGGTCCTGCTCGGGCTGCCCGAGAATCCGCTGTCCGTGCACCCGATGCACCTGGCCGCATACCGCCGCTCACTGGCCGGTTCCATGATCGGCGGTATCGCGCAAACCCAGCAGATGCTGGACTTCTGCGCCGAGCACGGTATCGGTGCCGATATCGAGCTGATCGCAGCGGACGAAATCGACAGCGCTTTCGACCGCGTCGTCGCCAGCGATGTGCGCTACCGGTTCGTCATCGACGCCGCCACCATTTGACTTCCTCCCCACGGCTGAAGCCGGGGGCTTCCTCGGGACGACAAGATGAAGCGCCTGAGTTGCGCTGGGTGTCCACAGGTCCGGCTGTGGGTGGGTGTGGAGAAGTTTTGGTGTTCCCCTTCGTAGTGTGCGGGCGAAAATAGGAGTTGTTCGGCACCGGTGAGGCGGGAGACTCATGGACGACTGGCAAGGTGCGCGCGGTACCGGGCCCGCGGGTGGTGGGCGCGTGGTGGTCACGATCGTCACCGCGATCCTCGCTGTAGCCGCGTTCCTCGGCTATCGGGGCGAGTTCCCTGGCCTGACGCCGGTCGGCGGGGTGGAAACGGCCGCGCCCGCCTATTGCGTCCCGCGCCCACCGCTGGACCTGGTTGCGGTGGCCGATGCGGTGGAGCCCGCGCTGGTGAATGTCAACGCCTCGTCCAGCTCGTTCGGTATGGCCGCCGCCGGGTCGGGCATCGTGCTGACTCCCGACGGGCAGGTGCTGACCAGCCATCACGTGGTCAAGGGCGCGCAGACGGTGCAGGTCACCCTGGTCGAGGACGCGCGGGCGTACGAGGCGACAGTGCTGGGCTACGACTCGGGCGCCGATATCGCGCTGCTGTCGTTGACCGGCGCGGCCGGGCTGGCGTATGCGCGGATCGGCAGTTCGGCCGATGTGCGTCTCCAAGACGAAGTGCTGGCGATCGGCAATGCGGGCGGCACCGGCACGGCGACGGCACTGCCCGGCCGGATCACCGACCTCGACAGCACCATTCTGGCGTTGAACTCCAGCGACCTGTCCCGGAAAGCGCTCACCGGGATGCTGGAGGTGTCGGCGGCGGTCAGTTCAGGACAGTCCGGTGGTCCGGTGGCCGATCATGCGGGCGAGGTGGTCGGCGTCATCGCCGCCGCATCGGGCGATCGGGGGCCGCCACCGTCGGGCCGCGCCGCCGAACCGCCCAACGGGTACGCGGTGCCCATCGACCGCGCCATGCGGGTGGTGCGCCAAATCCGTTCCGGTGTCCCCACCGACGAGGTGCATATCGGTCCCACCGCGACCCTCGGCGTGCTGATCTCCGATGCCAGCCCCACCGGCGCCCGCATCGACGTCGCCATCCACGGCCTGCCCGCCGCGGCCGCAGGACTGGCCGACGGCGAGGTCATCACTTCGCTCGACGGCCGCGCCATCACCACCGCCCGCGCGCTACGTTCGGCTATCAACGTGCGCAAACCCTATGAGGCCGTTGATCTGGGTATCGTCACGCCCAGCGGTCAGCAGCGCACCGTGCGGGTGGTGCTGGCCACGGGGACGCCGAATTGAAGCCGAATCAAACCAGCGACAGCCAGTAGTCCTGGAACCGCAGGAACATCAGCACCAGCACCACCGCGAAGAACAGGGCGACCAGCGTCCAACGCCATTCCGCGATCACGCCGAGCGGCCCACGGTCCCCGCCCCACAGTTGTTGCGTGAGGACAGCCAGCAGCGGGGTGATGATCGCCCACACCACCAGGCAGTACGGGCACAGCGCATTGATCCGGTACAGGCTCTGGAAGATCAGCCAGCACACGAACACGGTGCCCGCCGCGGTACCGAGCCACAGCCCGCCCCAGATCCAGCGCGGTAGCCCGATCCCGGCAACGGCGAGCACCGCCAGCGTGACCACCACGGAGAAGGCGACCACGCCGATGATCGGGTTGGGGAACCCGAAAACCGACGCCTGTTCGGTCGCCATCACCGACCCGCAGGACAGCACCGGATTGAAGCTGCAGGTGGGCGTATAGCCGGGGTCCTGCAGCAGTTTGAAATCCTCGATGGTCAGTGTGACCGCGGCAAGCCAGCCGGCCAGGCCGGTGAGCAGCAGAATCCACGCCGACCTCGCAGGTGCGGCGGTCACTGGCCCGCGGCCTCCGCGATCACGGGGGCGAGTCCGTCTTTACCGAACACCGCCTGCTGTGATTCGACCTGCTCGCCGTTGACGTAGATGGTCGGTGTTCCCTCGATACCGCTCTTCAGCAGCTCGGTGGAGTTGGATTGGACGAACGCGTCGTGTTTGCGTTCGGTGATGCAGTCCGCGACCGCCGGATCGGTGTAACCGGCCGATGTGGCGATATCGACCAGTTTGGAATCAGGCAAGCCGTTGCCACCCTCGGGCGGCTGCTCGGCGAACATGGCCTGCAACCAGGTCTGGTAGTTCTCGGTTCCGGCTTCGGCCACGCAGAAGGAGGCGTTGGCCGCGCGCGAGGAGTATTCGGTGGTCGACGCCCGATCCAGGAAGGCGGCGATGTTGTATTCGACGGACGCGGTGCCGTCCTCGACGGCCTTCTTCAACACTTCCCCGTTGGCTGCCTCGAACATCTGGCAGGCCGGGCACTGCATATCGGCGATCACCCGAACGGTCACCTTCGCGTCCGGGTTCCCGATCCGGATAGCGCCGTTGTCCGTGGTCGCGGCCGGGGCCGGGCTGTTCTCGCCGGAGCCGGAGTTGCGGACCGCGAGCCCGATCCCGATCGCGGCAACCAGACCGACCAGGACGGCGGCCACCGCCACCTGGATCAGGATTTTGCGGTTGCGGTCGGCGCGCTCGGCCGCCGCCAGCGGATTCTTCCGCCCCGGGTTCTTGCTCACCGTGCGCTCACCACGCCTTTCGCTCGCTGCGATTACCCTGCCGCGACGATGGTAGTTCCGGGTTGTGCCCCGGGAACCGTCCGGCACCGTCACATCATGGTCGCTGAACCTGAGAGTTTCCGAAATCCGGCATGCACAATCAGACGTAGGTCACAGTCGCGGTCACCGGATCTGCGCGAGGCGCTGCAGTTGTTCGGCGAAACTGTCGTCGCAGGCCGGGGCGAGGACCAGTTCGTTGCCGCTGGTGAGCAGATAACGTCCGTCGCCGCGGATATCGAGCCAGCTGCGGTGCCTGGTCGGCGGCGAGATCGGGTTCTCCGGTTCCACGGTCACGGTGATGAAACCACGGCCGTCGACGGGTTTGCGCAGCAGCTGCCGGAACCGGGCGGCGTCGCGGCACCCGGCGGCCTGTATCGGTGCTTCGTCGACGGTCAGCACCGCGTCCTGCGGTTGCCGCAGTGTCGCGATCCGGCCGGGTTCGGCGCTGCCGATGATGCGCACCAGCCGTTTACCCAGGGTGCGGGCATGACACATCCGCACCGTCATACCGGGACCTGCGGCGTGCAGGATCGCGGCGTGATGATGGACTACGGCGGCGAAGACGAGGATGGTTTCGGTGCTCGGCCCGTCCCCGTTGCGGGCTCCGATGGTGCGTTCCCCTGAGATGGTGATGGTGGTTGCGTCGGTGCGTGCGCAGAGCATGAGGGCGGCAGCCAGATCGGGGTCGGCCTGTCTGGCGAACCGCTGAGGTAATCGGAGCGCCTGGTATTCGCTTTCGGTGCGTACGGTGGCGCCGGGCGCCAGGTTGACCGGATAGGGGCGTCGGTCCAGGCTCGTCTCATTGGCCCAGACGTGACTGAACTCGTCCGGCGTGAGTACCCATTTCACTGCCGCGGTCTCCCGCCGTCGGACGGGTCGATGCGTGGTGCGGCGAACCGGGGGACACGGTCGCCGGAGGCGGGCATGGTGGGGGTGTAGATAAAACTCATCGTGTCCTGGACGTCGGCCGTGGCCGCGGCTGCCGCTATATCGTGTTCCATTCTGCGCTTTCCGCCGTGCACCGCTTCGGCGGCCGGGTCGTCCAGCGGGCGGTACGCGGCAGGTGGCGGTATCGCGGCCCGAATGGTTTGGGCCGCTTCGCTATTGCGTTCCATCAGGCGCCCTACTGCGCGGCACACTTCATGCGTGTCGTTTCCGGCCCGCACGAAATCGCTGGTCGCCTGCCAGGCTGCCGTGGCGGTGTGCCCGGAGCAACGGCTCAGCGCCCGGTTCGTCGTATCGGCGAAGGTCTGGAATGCCTCGGCCACGATATCGGCGCCGGTCTGCCAGGCCGCGGCGACCCGGCCCAGTGCCGCGGGGTCCAGTTCCTCGTGTACCAGGTCCCAGATCTCCTGGTGGGTGTAGCCGCCGAAGTGTTCGCGTTCGGGCGCGTACGGCGGATCGGTTTCGCCGGCGTCGGCCATGGTCGCTCCCTTCGGTCGTTGCGGTGGGCGTGCTCATCGGAATTCCAGACGGGCGGCTACCAGATCGATGGCGGCCTTGTTGGCGGCGTCGGCGTCGGCGAATCGTTTGCTCGCGGCCAGGTATGCCGCTTTGAACAGCAGCGCTGTTTCCTGCAATGCGGTGAGGGTATCGAGGAACTCGCTGCCCTTGTCGCGGAAACCGGCGGTGAGCGCGTGGCCGGTCGGCAGATCGGGGAAACCGGAAACCTCGGTGGCGGTGGTGGCTTCGGTTCTGGCTCTAGCCAGATCGCCGACCAGAGTGTCGCAGGCCGCGGCCAGATCGGAGGCGACGTCTTCGGCCAGTTCGAATGGTTCGTCGCCGCCCGCTGTCGCCGCCGCGTACAGGCGCCGGGCCGTGCTCTGGCCGATATCCGGTACCGACATCCCGTGATCCCCTTCTGTCCGGTCCTCGTAACCGCCGCGCCGATGCGAGACTCTACCGACTGGTAATCGGTGCGGTTGTGGTCTTCGCCCAGCTCATACCGGTATCGGCTGTGATCTCCGGCACGGAAAGCCTGGGTTACCCCAGTAACTATGGCCGGTAAACTCCGGCGCTGTGCGCGACGGTCGAATTGTCCGTATCTGCTTGCGCACCGCGGCCTTTCGTTCGCTGCACGGTCAGGCGAGGTTTCGGCGGTGCCCGGGATACGGGTTCGGGCTCGTGTGCGTGGCGGAGTCCGGGCGTACGGCCGTCACGTACTGGAACAGTCGATGCACCCGCTGCTCGATCCCGACCAAACCGGATTCGGCGAACAGTTCGGGGAAGGTGCGCCCATCGAAAACTCGGAGTCCGGCCGAACCGCCGACCACCCGGGTGAGATCGCCGAACGCGTTATCGGCGCGATGGCTGGTGCTGATCGCGATCCGGCCGCCGGGAGCGAGCACCCGGATCATCTCGCGTGTCGCGGCCAGCGGATCGGGGATCAGGTACAGCGCGCCGAAACAGCACACGGCGTCGAAAGTGTCGTCTGCGAACGGCAACCGCTGCGCGTCGCCGCGCACATACCCGACCCGCGACCCGGAATTGTCGGCGACGGCCCGAGCCAGCATCGGCGGGGAGAAATCCACGCCGACCGCGAACCCGTCACCGGACAATTGCTCGCTCAGATAGTGCGTGAAGTTCCCCGGCCCGCATGCCAGGTCGAGTACGCGCTGCGCCCCGCCCAGCCGCAACGATCGGACGGCGTCACGACGATCGGCGTCGGTGGTGCGCCCGCTGGCCAGATAGAAGAGTGCGGGTCGCCATGCCCGCTCGTACACCGCCGCAACCGCCGCGGTGTTCATCGCCCGCCGTGCCAGGTTCATCGGCTCAGATCGGTTTCACGTCGATGGTCATTCCCGCCTCCTTCAACCGGGCGGTGAGCGCATCACCCATCGCGGCCGCAGGGGTCAGCACCCCCGCCGTCACCGGTTGTTCGTTCGTATCGAACGCCAGGGACAGTCCGCTTTCGCCGAGCATCACCGAGGTTGCCTGGTAACCGGGATCCCCCTTCCCGGAGAAGGTGGCGACATAGCGGGCACCCGACGACGTGCGGGTGTAGGTCTTCATGCAGAACCAGCCGTTCTCCCTGGCCTTCTTGCTCGGCCCGGTACCCGGTTTCGGCAGTACCCGATCGAGCAGTTTGCGGCCCGCCGGAAACCGCGACAGCAGCCCACCCGCGGCCAGCCCGGCCACCAGGCCCCCGGAAATACCGGCCGCCACCAGCGGGGCCGCCGGTGATTTTCCGGCGCTCATCACTTCCCGGTAGCGGAAGTTCTTGCCGTACACCCAGCCGAGCAGGCCGTTGGTGCGGCGCACGATCTTGGCGTTGTGGGCGGCCATCACGAAGGTACCCACCCAGCCTTCCAGGCTCGGGTCGATCGCACTGGCCCGCTGCAACGCCAGATCCGACTGCCTGCCGACATCGGGGTCCATCGACTTGTCCGGGCTCAGGGCATACGGGTGGCTCAGCGCCGACTGCCGGGACGGGTCCTCGGCGATCGCCTCCATCATCGCGCGACCGGAATCGATGGTGCCGCCGCTGACCCCGCCTTTCAGCGATGCGATCAACGTTGTGTCGCCGAGTTCGCCGGTGTTGTCGGTCACCGACTTCCGGTAGAGCTGGTACACGCTCAGATCCGACGGGATCGAGTCGTATCCGCAGGAATTCACGATCTTCGCGCCGGTGCGCACCGCCTCGTCGTGATAGTTGTCGATCGCGTCCCTGATGAACAGTGGCTCACCGGTCAGGTCCGCGTAATGAGTGCCTGCCTTCGCGCAGGCTGCGACCATCGGCATCCCGTAACGCAGGTACGGGCCGACCGTGGTCACCACGACCTTCGTGCGGGCGGCCAGCGCATCCAGCGCCGCCTGATCGGTGGAATCGGCGACGACGATCCCCCAGCCCTTGGCGGCGGCGCCGAGTTCATCGCGCACCCGAGCGAGTTTGTCCTCCGAACGCCCGGCCAGCGCGATACGCGCGCCCGCAGGCGCTGCCTCGAGCAGGTACTCCGCGGTGAGTTTGCCGACGAAACCGGTAGCACCGAAGAGAATCAGATCGAAATCACGGTTGTCTGCCATAGTTTTCGCGCCTCCCTGGTCGCTACGCTTCACGGTGTTCGCCGCGGACCGCAGGTTGCTGTTCGCTCAGCCATTGGTGATGAATTTTGCCGAGTTCGGTGACCGGCGGGTCCCCGTAAAGCCATTCCCGCGCGATGCGGTGCCAATTAGCGGTTGCGCCCAGCTGGCCCAGCATGCCGAAGGTCAGGAAATCGGCGCGCCGGGAGAACAAATGCTCCGGGGGCAGGTTCTGCTGTTTCATTCCGGTGAATTCCTCGGCCCGCGGGTCCACCGCGAGCAGGAACGCGCCGCTGGCCAGTTCCGGGGTGATGGTCAGTTCCTCGTCGACCAGGCACCATTCCGACGCCGACAGCACGTATTCCAGGCATTCTTCGGCCCCGATTTCCGCCGGTGAGTCGATCACGCCCCGCTGAACCATCAATGTCCGCAGGTCCTCGGCCCGGTCCTCGGCGGCCGCGCGCAGACAGGTCGCCTCGAATTGCACATGCTCCGGGTCCATCCGGTTGAACAGCCCGAAGTCCAGGAACCCGACTTTGCCGTCCGGGGTGAGCAGCACATTGCCTGGATGCGGGTCGCCGCAGAATTCGGCGAAGGTGAACAGTGAGCCGACATAGAACCGGTAGATGATCTCGCCGATCCGGTCGCGTTCGGTGTCGGGCAGCTGCTTGATCTCATCGAACCCTGCGCCGTCGAGGTATTCGGTGACCAGCACCCGGCGGGTGCTCAGTTCCGGAACCGGCCGCGGCACCACGATGAACGGGTGGTTGGCGTAGAGGTCGGCGATCTGCTGCTGGGTCTGCGCCTCGGCGTGGTAGTCGAGTTCACCCTCCATGTTCAGTCGCAGCTCGTCGAGCACCGCGGGCGTCACCCACGGCATCGCCGATTGCAGCACCCGCCGGAACATCGCCAGGTTCTTCAGATCCGCCCGCACCGCGACGTCGATACCCGGGTACTGCACCTTGACCGCGACCCGTCTGCCGTCGTGCAGCGTGCCCAGGTACACCTGCCCGATGGAGGCGGCGGCGATCGGTTCGGGTGAGAACTCGGCGAACACCTCGTCCAGCGGGCGCCCGTGATCCTCCTCGATCACCTCCCGCATCGCCTCGAACGACACCGCGGGCGCCGCATTACGCAGTACGGCCAGCCGTTTCTGAAAACGTTCCCGATGATGCGGCGGCACCAGATCCATATCGAGCACCGACATCATCTGGCCGAGCTTCATCGCGACGCCCTTCATGGTGCCGAGCACCATCACCACCTGCTCGGTGGTGCGGATCATCGACTCCTCGGCCATTTTCGCGCGCACCGCCTCGGACCGTCCTCGCATGGACAGCCGGGCACGCTGGTTGCGCAACATCGAACCGGCGGCGACGGCACCGAGTTTGGTGCCGCGAGCCAGCCGGGATGTCGGCACTTGCTTCGCCATCGAGGTACCTCCATTGGTGCCGGCGCGCGCAGTGGCACGAACCCGATCACACCCGCCGGGTCCCCGCTCGCGTTCAGCGTAACCAAACGCCGGGCACCGTCGAGACGGGAGTCACATCGGCCGGGTGGGTTCAGTCGGTGGGGGCGTCCTCGACAGGTTCGGGCAGCACATGGGACTGCTGGGCGAACTTGGTTCGCGAACCGCCCGCCCTGGCCATGCCCTCGATCGAGCTCCACACCATCATCGTCAGGTGGTCGATCACTTCGTCGCGCGGCATCGTTTTGTTGGCGGTCCACCAGTGGGTAGCCAACTGGATACCGCCGACCAGCACATACGACCACAGCAGCGCGCCGTCGGTTTCGTAGCCGCGGTCGCCCGCCCTCGCCACGATGGCGGCGGCTACCACCTCCGCGAACAGCTTCTCGAAATCGGCGAGCGAGGACGGGTCACCGGAGCCGTTGCCCATGATGAACCGGTAGACCTCGGGGTCCTCGTCGACAGCGGCGACGTACTCGCTCAGCGCTGATCGCACCAACTGGTATTCATCGGCGTCCAAGCTGAGCGCACCGTAGACCCGCGGCATGAGCGTGAGCTCGATGAACCGCTGCATGGCGGCGTTGACCAGGTCGTTCTTATCGGAGAAGTAGCGGTAGAGGACGGTTTTGGAGACGCCGATATGGGCAGCGATCTCGTCCATGCCCGCATTGCTGCCCCGGGTGCGGACGGCGGCCAGTGTGCCGTCGACCAGTTCGGAGCGGCGGTCTATTTTGTGCTGGCGCCACCGGCGTTTGCGCCCGTCGGTCCGCGCGGTACGCACCGCCGCCGGCTGCTCGGCGCGCTCGTCGACGTCGACAAGATCTTCGGTGGACAGCGTTAACTCCTCCGTAGTCGGGTTGGCTGGCATCCAGCTTAGGTCCCCGCCTGATCGCGGAGGTGGTTTTGGGTGTGGCGTGCGCCCCGCAGCGGCGGCATCCGTGATGCTCGGCACGCGCGCAACGACCCGTCGTGCCAGCAGAATGGAGACCATGCAGAAAGCTTCCGGCAATACCGCGACCTTAGAGGCCCGCCCGGAGCCCGCCGCGACGCCGAGCGCTTTCGCCACGTTGACCGACGAGGCGGGAAAACGGCGTGACCTGTGGCGGATGAAGGCAGTGGCTACCGGTTTGCTTGCCGTGGCCACCGCGATCTACCTGTGCTGCCGCTGGCTGGAATCGCGCGGCGCGGGCGGCGACTGGGTGGGCTATGTGCGCGCCGCTTCGGAGGCGGGCATGGTCGGTGCGCTGGCCGACTGGTTCGCGGTGACCGCGCTGTTCCGTCATCCGCTTGGGCTGCCCATCCCGCACACCGCGATCATTCGCCGTAAAAAAGACCAGCTCGGGGCCAGTCTCGGCGATTTCGTGGGGACAAACTTCCTGGCGCCGGAGGTGGTGTCGGCGAAGATCGAATCCGCGCAGGTCCCGTTGCGGGTGGGTCGTTGGATGGCCGATCCTGGGCATGCCGCGCGGGTGGCCGAGGAGAGTTCGACGATTCTGCGTGCGGTGGTGGGTGTGCTGCGGGACGAGGATGTCCAGCAGGTGATCGACAACACCATCGTCAAACGCATCGCCGAACCGCAGTGGGGTCCGCCGATCGGCCGCGTACTCACCGAACTGCTCGCCGACAACCGGCAGCTCGCACTGCTGGATCTGCTGGCCGAACGGGCCCATCAGTGGGCGTTGGGCAGTCAGGAGACGATCGACAAGATCGTGATGGGGGAGGCGCCGCAGTGGGCGCCGAAATTCGTCAACGTGCTGTTGTCGGAGAAGATTTATCGCGAGCTGGTCGAGTTCACCTGGAAGGTGCGGACCACTCCCGATCACGACGTCCGGTTGGCGGCGAACAAGTTCCTCGAGGAATTCGCCCACGACCTGCAGTTCGACGAGGCGATGATCGCCAAGGCCGAGCGGGTCAAGGCGCAGGTGATGGGCCGCGAGGAGATCACCGGGCTGGCCGAGGCCACGTGGCGGGCGGCCAAGCGCCTGATTCTGGAGTCGGCCGACGATCCGGACAGTACGCTGCGGCGGAAGGTGGCCGAGAACGTGCAGCAGCTCGGTGAGCGGTTGCGTGACGACACCGAGATGCGGATGAAGGTCGACGGCTGGATCCAGCGCGGCGCGCGGTATCTGGCGGCGAATTATGCGGGCGAGATCGCCACCATTGTCAGCGATACCGTCGCCCGCTGGGACGCGGAGGAGGCGAGTAAGAAAATCGAGGTGCAGGTGGGCCGGGACCTGCAGTTCATCCGGATCAACGGCACGGTGGTCGGCTCGATGGCAGGCCTGCTGATCTACACGGCTTCGCAGCTGATGTTCGGCGGCTGAACCGGTTGGCGGCATCCGTCGTGGCGTGCGGCGGAAACCGCCGCCGACATGCGCTAGCAAAGGTGCTTGCAATAGCTAGCACCCTGTCTTATATTGGATTTCGTACAACCGCCAGAAGGTGAGTGATGGCTGACCAACCCGAGGTTCGCGCCCAGTACACCCAGGCCGATGCGGCCGGCAACGGAGACCGGGCGGGGCGTGTCGCCAATGCGGCACACGACATCGGAGGTTTCATCAGGGCGCAGCGCGAAGCCGCGCAGGTCTCGCTGCGTCAGCTCGCCCAGCTGGCGGGGGTGAGCAACCCGTACCTCAGTCAGATCGAGCGCGGATTGCGTAACCCGTCCGCCGAAGTGCTCACGCAGATCGCCAAGGCGCTGCGCGTGTCCTCGGAGGTCTTGTACGTGCGGGCCGGCTATCTCGAACAGCGGCCGCACAGTCCCGTCCGGGATGCCCTGCTCGCCGATACGAGCATCAGTGAACGGCAGAAGCAGGTGCTGCTGGATATATACGAGTCGTTCCGCCGGGAAAACGGCGGCAACGCCTCGGATGGGGATGACTGGGACAGCGCTGTTCCGTGTATCACGACCGACACTCCGTCACGCCAGGAGAACATATGACCGACAAGCACACGACAAACAAGCCACTGCTCGCGACCGTCGGTGCCGGTGACGCCGTTTACACCGCTGTACTCGATGCGGTTACCCAGGTTCGGGAACGCGCTGCGTCGACCGACGTTTCGGCCCGGATGGACGAGGCCCGCGAACGTGTTGCCAACCTGCCCGCCGATGCGCAGGCACAGTTCGATTCGCTGCGTGAGCGGCTGTCCGGACTGCCCTCGGAACTGCCGGAGGATCTGGCCGAACTGCGTGAGAAGTTCACCTCCGAAGAGCTGCGCCGCCTCGCCGAGCAGTACTACCGTCAGGCCCTCGACCTCTACTCGGAGCTGGCCGATCGCGGTGAGGACACCATCGAGCGGCTGCGCGCCAACCACCTGGTCGAGGAGCAGCTCGACCGGGTCGAAACCCTGTACAAGGACGCCGCCGATCGCGCGGAGGACGTGTTCGAGCGGGTCAACGGGCTGATCGGGCGGACGACCAAGACCGTGGAATCGACCGCGGGACCTACCGAGGTCACCGAGGCCACCGACGCCGCCCGGGCCGCCACCCCGCCGGTTGTCGATGCCGAGGTCGTGAATGTCGCCACCGAATCCGAGCCCGTGGCGGAACCCGCTCCGGCCCCGGCTCCGAAGAAGGCCCCCGCCAAGAAGGCCACCGCGGCCAAGAAGGCGACCGCCAAGAAGTCCGCGCCGAAGACGGTCTGACACCCTACCGTCACCTCGCTGGACAGCGGCCCCGCACGCCCCCTTGCGTGCGGGGCCGTGTCGTCGACGGGCGACCTGGTGAAGCGAACGAAATCATTGATGGCATTGATTGCATGGCCAGTATCACCGTTCGCGAACCCGACCCCGAGGTGAAAGAGCGCTTGCGCCGTCGGGCTGCCGCCCACGGCCGCAGCATGGAGGCGGAGGCGCGCGCTATCCTCTCCGACGCGGTGCGCCCGAAGCGGCTGCTGCGTGAGCTCTACGACCGCACCCGCCCGTACGCCGACGCAGAGGGACTGCCCATTCCCGAGCGCACCGACGAGGCACGGGTGGTCCAGCTGTGATCATTGCCGATACCAACGTGGTGTCGGAGCTTTTTCGCGCCCCCGCCGACGAGCGGGTGCTGGCCTGGCTGGACGCCAATCCGACCGTCGGGACGACAGCAATCACCGTGGGTGAGGTGTGGGCCGGTATCGAACAGTTGCCCGAGGGGCGCCGCAAGACCGGTTTCGTCGAGGTGGCCGAGGATGTGTTTCACGAGTTCTTCGGCGACATCACCGAATACGGTGCGGAGGCGGCGCGGCTCTATGGCCGGATCACCGCTGAGTGTCGCGTTCTGGGGCGTCCGATCAGCCAGGGTGACGCGCACATTGCAGCCATCTGCCTGGCGGAGGATGCGGTGCTTGCCACTCGCAACGTGAAGGTCTTCACCGACCTGGGGTTGGAGATCGTCAACCCCTGGGAGTGGTGACCGACAAAGCGCAGGGGTGAAGCCGGGGGCGAATGCGCACCTGGGAATATGGCCGTATGGGTTCACCTGCCGCTACTACCGACGAGCGTCGTTATGTGCTGACGCTCGGCTGCCCCGATCGGCCGGGCATCATCGCCGAGATCACCTCCTTCATCGCCGACTTCGGTGGGTCGATCATGGAGGCCGGTTATCACTCGGACGAGGAGACGGGGTGGTTCTTCACCCGGCAGGCGATCAGGGCTTCGACGGTGCCGTTCGGGGTTGCGGAGTTGCGGGAGCGGTTCGGGGAGGTCGCGGGGCGGCTGGGGTCGAGCAGCGAATGGCAGGTGCACGATTCGGGGGCGCGGCGGCGGGCGGTGCTGTTGGTCAGCAAAGAGGGGCACTGCCTGCACGATCTATTGGGGCGTGCTGCTTCGGGGGAACTGCCCGCCACCATCGAGGCGGTGATCGGCAACCACCTGGATCTGGCCGATATGGCGGAGGCGCACGGGGTGAAGTTCCATCATGTGCCGTTTCCGAAGGACCCGGCCGAGCGCGGGCCTGCTTTCGAGCAGGTGCGTGCCCTGGTCGACGCACATGACCCGCATGCGGTGGTGCTGGCCCGGTTCATGCAGGTGCTGCCGCCGGAACTGTGTGATCACTGGGCTGGGCGGGCGATCAATATCCACCACAGCTTCTTGCCGTCGTTCGTCGGCGCCCGCCCGTATCATCAGGCGTTCGCGCGTGGGGTGAAGCTGATCGGCGCGACCTGCCATTACGTCACGCCGGAACTGGATGCCGGGCCGATCATCGAGCAGGACGTGATCCGTATCGATCACGCCGACGAGGTGCGGGACATGGTGCGCCAGGGCCGCGATATCGAGCGTGTGGTGCTCGCGCGCGGGTTGCGCTGGCACCTGGAAGGCCGGGTCCTGGTGCATGGTCGCCGCACGGTCGTCTTCTCCTAGTCGGGCAATCGGCTGCCGACCGCGCGGCGACGCCGATCGGCCCCGCGCGGTCATCCGTCCAGCGGTCACGGACGGTTGGCGCCAGGCGGTTCAACCCATCCACGCCTGCGGCGATACTGCCGATATGCCGAGACCGTAGGGCGGCCGACACCTCAGCCGGAGATAGGCGAGGAACCCCAGGTGTGGAGCTATCCGGTCGCCTGCTCCGCACTCTGCACCGATTCGAGCACACGGGTCAGTTCCGCGTTGAACTGTTCCAGCGCCTCCACATTGCCCATATGGCCGGTCGGCAGCATGGTGAAGCGGTCGAGGCTGCCGACGTCGGTGAGCCATTCGGCGATTTGGGCGGCATGCACCGCGGGGGTCATATCGTCGTAGGTTCCGGCCAGGACCGTGGTGGGCACGACGAAGTTGCGGGCCGCGTCGCCGAGGTCCATTTCGGCGAGCAGGATGCCGAATTTGCCGCGGATCCGCGCGTCACATGAGCGCACGATATTGAGGCAGAAGTCCACCAGTTCGCGTTCGGCGGCCAGGCTCATGATCTGGCGGGCGAACAGCCAGCGGACCGGCGCGATCGGCGGGAACAGGATCGGCGTGCCGAGGCCGCGCCTGCCCAGCCACATCGGTAGCGGGATCTTGCGGTTGATCACCGGCAGGACCCGGTTGAACGGCGGGAGCACGGTGGTCTCGGCGACGAGGTTGTGCGGGCCGGTGTTGGCGAGCACAACGGCGGCGGCCTGTTCGGTGACGCGGTCGGGGTAGCGGCTGGCCCAGGCTTGCAGGGTCATCGCGCCGAGGCTGTGGCCGACCAGGACGGCGCGTTGGTCCGGGCGCAGTACTGCGGCGAGGACGGCGGACAGGTCTTCGGCGAGCAGTCGGCAGTCGAGCTGCTCCGGGGTGCCGAATTCGGATTCCCCGTGGCCGCGCAGGTCGAACGCGATCACCCGGTAGTCGTGGGCGAAGGTGTTGATCTGCGGGTTCCAGTATTCGAGGCAGCAGGTCCAGCCGTGCACCAGCACTACGGGCTGCCCATCGGCGGGACCGTAGGCGTGTACCCGCAGCCGGGCGCCGTCGCCGGCTTGCACCGGGATGACCTCGTGTTCCGTGGTGGGCGCGTTGAGTAGGGGATTGCGATAGGTGCGTGTGCGCAGGTCCGCGCGATGGTCGGTCAACCGCCGACTGATCTGGGCGGAAAGAGCCGCCAGCGCATCCGACAGTATTGCCCGCATCGGTCACTCCTTTGTGTTACTGATGGATACAGTAACTGCTGGAGTGTGTGCTTGCTAGTGCAAGCAGCGGGTTGAAATCAGCGGAAAGCCTGCTACCAGCGGGGACCGCGCTGGACTTCGTCGACTTTCGGCCGCACATCGGCCAGGTAAATACCGGTCGCGATGATGGCGATGAACGTAAGCAACCCCAAACCACCCGCTGACACCAGCACCAGCAGCACCGCGACGCCCAAGATCCCGAGCCAGATCGGTTTGGACAATTTATCGACCGCAGTGAACGCATCCGCGCGCTGCCGCAGCGCGTGAATCAGCGCGAACACGGTCGCGCCGAGAGCCAGCAACCAGAGCGCCAGCATGATGTACCCGGTCAGACCATGCACTGTTTCCACTCCACCATGATAGGAGCAAGAACCCTGCACACCAGGGTCTCGGGTTCTCGAGCCGCCGAGCGCGTCGACCAGATCCGGTTTGCGGCCTGGCTGGCTTCAACCTCCGCAGCGCACGCACCGAAGCTCGGCCGGCCCGAATAACCCGACCGAGCTTCCGTGCTCCCCTGGCCCGGGTTTGCAGTCCGGCGCGTGTTTCCCCTACTAGCAGCACACGTGTAGAAGCCCCTCGTCGGTCCTGAACCACCCTGGCTGACCCCACTCTCTCAGCCCCGTCCGGTTTGCGGCCCGGCTCGCGTTTCAGCCCTCGCAGCTGGGAATGCCGGGGCGGATGAACGTTCGACCCTCGCTGGGAGCGCCGAAGGCGCAAGTCGCGAGGGCTGAAACGCGAGCCACCAGGGGGCCGCAAACCCGCCGCGACGGAGTCGCCGCCATGAACACAGCTAGTAGAACAAATCGGCGTAGCGGAACTCGCCGATGATCTGGGGGTCGTAGGCCGTTAGTTCTCGGACTTGGAAGTGGGTTACCCAGCTGGGTTCGTCCGGTGTGATCCCTACGCGGACTCCGGGCACGAACCCGAACCTCGGGTAGTACTCCAGGCTTCCGAGTAGCCCGATCAGTGGTTCGTCGAGGGCGTCGGCTGCACCGATGGCGGCGTGCATGAGTGCGCTGCCGATTCCATATTTCTGGCGTTCGGCCAGTACACCGATAGGTCCGAGCGCCAGTACGGGGAATGGCCCGACGGCGGCACGGGTGAGGCATACGTGGCCGATGATCTGGTCGTGTTCGACGGCGACCATGGACAGGGTGGGTATCCATGCCGGGTCGCTGCGTAGCCGGGCGACCAGTTCGACTTCCGGTGGGTTCGCCGGGTCGGCGATCCCGGCGGCGGGTCCGCCCTCGGTGTAGTGCGGGGCGAACGCACTGCGGTGTACGGCGGCGATGGCGTCGATGTCGACGGCGCGTTCGCGTCGGATCAGCACTGTGGTGTTCTCCTCCCGACCTTTACGAGTGTGCGTGAACGATTCGAGGCGCGCAACGGAATTCGCTGCGGGTGTGCCAGACTCTGGCCTCATGGCTGATTCCGCGTCGCTGTCCAGGGCCGAGGTGGCCGCCGTGATCGATCACACACTGTTGGCTCCGGAGGCGACGGCCGCGCAGGTGGGCGCACTGGTGGCCGAGGCGCGGGAGCTGGGTGTGTACGCGATTTGTGTGTCGCCGTCGATGCTGCCGGTGCGGGCGCCGGGGTTGGTGGTGGCGACGGTGGCTGGGTTCCCGTCGGGTAAGCATCATTCGCTGGTGAAGGGCGCGGAGGCGCGGTTGGCGGTGGATCAGGGGGCGGCCGAGGTCGATATGGTGATCGATATCGGGGCGGCGGTGGCGGGGGATTTTTCGGCCGTGCTGGCCGATATCGTGACGGTGCGGGAGGCGGTGTCGGATCGCGCGGTGTTGAAGGTGATCATCGAGTCGGCGGCGCTGCCGGATGAGGCGATCGTGGGGGTGTGCCGGGCGGCGGAACGGGCGGGCGCCGATTTCGTGAAGACGTCCACAGGTTTTCATCCGGCCGGGGGAGCCAGTGTGCATGCGGTGCGGGTGATGGCGGAGACGGTGGGGGGCCGGCTCGGTATCAAGGCCAGTGGCGGTATCCGGACGGCGGAGGCGGCTGCGGAACTCATTGCGGCGGGCGCGACCCGGTTGGGGTTGTCGCGTTCGCGGGAGGTTCTCGACGGTTTTCCCGAGTAACTGGTGCCGGTATCAGCAGGAGGTGTCGCCGTTGCCCGCCGGGAGCTCTGTGGGCCCGCCGCGTAATTGCACCTCGACGCCGTTGTCGGTGACCTTCAGCTGGGTGGGCTGCATACCGAACGGGTAGTTCTGGAAACCTTGGGTGAACAGGTCGACCACGGCTTGCGCCAGGTCGTTCGGTACGCCGATGCCGAGCAGTTCGGCCGAGGTCAGTTGTACGTCGACTTGGCCGTCGCGGATCTGCGGGATCAGTTGTAGCTGGGCGATCCCACCGAGCGCGGCCATGGTCAAGACGCCGGAGGACTCCGAGGAGCTGACGTCGGAGACCAGCCCTTTGAGGGTTTGGGCGATACCTTCGTTGCTCCAGGTGACGTGCGCGGTCGAGCTGCCGATCTCGGTGCCTTTGCTACCGCCGTCGGCGACCTGGATGTCGTGGAATGTGGCCTGCACCCGCATACCGACGGCCGGGCCGAATTGCACACCGTCACTGTCGATGCTCATCCGGGGCAGCTCGCCGTCTATCCAGGTCAGCAACATCGGTTTGGGTCCGAATCCGACGTCGATCTTGGATCCCATCTCCTTTTCCAACTGGCTGCTGATACAGCTCGCGACCGTGTGACGCGCGTACGCTTCACCGCCGACCAGCACAGCGGCCAGTACGACGACCACCGTGACCAGTGCGATCACCAGGGTGCGGCGGCTCACCCTCGGGGCGGGGCGGGGCTGGATGGGCATGGGGCTGATTCTTCCCGATTTTTCTGTGCCTGTTCTGAGGGCTGTCCCGCGTTTTCATGAAGGTGGCCGTCGCTGAGCAGCCCAGCGAGGTTCAGTATTTGTGATATGTGACACAACAGTTGGGCGTAGCCTGAACCGTATGGCTGGCGAGGCGGCGAGTCGCACTAACCGATCCGCGCCCGATTCCGGGCGCGGTTGGCGTGTGTTGTGCCGGTTCGCGGGACGGCACGCCGGCTTCTTCACCACCCGCCATGTGCTGCGGGCCGGCTGCACGGAACGCGTTTGCGCCGGCCTCGGCGACGGTTCGGTGACCAGGACCGGGGTGGGGATGCTGCGGTTGACGCAGTGGCAGCCCGGACCGCTCGACGAGTGCGCGATGTGGGCGGCCTGGTTCGACGGCGCGGTCGCCGTCTCTCATCACAGCGCGGCCGAACTGCACGCGCTGGGCCGGTTACGTCCCCGGTTCCTGCATCTGTCGTCGGCCGCCGACCGCGCGCCTCACGCGCCGCGCCTGGTGGTGCTGCACCGGCGGCTGGATCCCGCCGACGTCGAATCGGCGGGGCCGTTCCTGGTGACCACCCCGACACGCACCATTCTCGACCTGGCCGAATCCGATATCGGGCAGAAAGCGTTGGACGAAGTGGTCGTCGACGCAATCGCCATCGGCCGCTGCACCGACCGGCAGATCCGTTCCGCCGCCGAACGTTTGGCGCCGTGGGCGGCGGTGCGGGTGCAGCGCGCGCTGGCCGCGTACTGACCTGACGGGTCAGGGGTTGGGGGCGACGACCGACCACGGCACCGACAGCACGTTGTCACGCATCCGGCGGCGATAGTCGCGGACCGGGAAACCCTGATCGCGCAGCAGGCCCGCCGCGGCCCGCCACCGTGCCCGTGGCCCGAATGTCGCCAACGGCGCGGCATGCGCCCAGGCGCGGTCGGCGGCGGTGAGCAGCGCGTGCACGGGTTCGCCGGGCACATTGCGGTGGATCAGGGCTTTCGGTAGCCGTTCGGCGATATCGGAGGGGCGTTCCACGGTGAACGGGTCCCAGGCCAGGGTGAGCGACTGCGGGCCGGTGCGGTCGAGCAGCACCCACGCGCAGCGGCGGCCCAGCTCGTCACAGGTGCCTTCCACCAGCAGACCGCCCGGCGCGAGCCCGGAACAGATGGTCGCCCACGCTTCGGGCACCGCGTCCTCCGGGTATTGGCGGAGCACGTTGAACGCCCGCACCAGCATCGGGCGCAACCCGGCCAGTTCGAACCCGCCGCGAGCGAAGGTGACGCCGTCGCGATCGGGAACCACGCGGGCCGGATCGATCTCCAGGCCCACCACCCGCACATCGGGCCGGACCGTGCGCAACCTGGCGGCCAGTTCCAGGGTTGTCCACGGGCTGGCCCCGTAACCGAGGTCGACGACGAGCGGGTCCACGGCAGCGCGCAGCCGGGAGCCGACCAGATCGTCGTGGACGAGTCTGCGGTCGCTGCGGCGCAGTCGGTTGATTCCGGTGGTGCCTCTGGTGATGGTTCCGATCGGGGTGTTCAGCTGGCGGGTTTGTGCTCGTCCAGCCACTTCTGGGTTACTTCGGCTTCGGCGCGGAACAGTTCCACCAGGTTCACCAGCATCAGCTGTTCCAGCCGTGGGCCGACCATCGGGAGGAAAACTTTCGCTTGCGAGGAAATACGCAGGGTGCAGCCGGTGTCGGTGGGGAACAACCGCATGGTGCCGTTGAGGCTGCCCGGCCCGGCCGGGATGGACGCCGAGTATTTGCCTTCGACCTCCGGCCCGAACGGCCCGAAGCTTTCCTTGCGGGTGATCACCATGTCCTTGCGCATCACGGTCTGCGCGATTTCGGGCAGGGTTTCGCGCGGCAGGATGTGGTGGGTCACCACCTCGATACCGTCTTCGCTCGCGTCGAGGCTGACCACCTCGTTCGGAGAGTACTTCCGCATCTCCTCGATCCGGGCTTCCCAATAATCCCGGTTCGACAGCGCCGCGTACACCTCTTTGGTGGTGTACAGCGGGTAGCGGGCGGAGTAGTCCAATCGGCGAGCCATGGGCCGTTACGATACCGCGACCTGTATCGCGGCTGTTGGGTGCGCCGGTGCGTTCAGTGTTCGGCGATCCAGGTGTTGGTGAACTCGGTCTCCTCGGCGAGCAGCTCGCTGAGCCGTTCGGCGATCGCGGTTTCGATCTTGCCGCCGAACAGCGGGATCTTCACCTCGACCGTGCCGTCGATGGTCGCGACCGAACCGTCACCTTCATCGACCAGGGCGATACTGCCGTGCACCTCGGCCGGTGCGCCCTCGACCCGCGCCGCGAAGGTCCCGGAATTACCGTCCCAGGTTTCGGTGCGCGGAATCACCACGTCTCCGGGGCGGACCGCGGTGATCGCGCTGGGCAGCAGTTCGGCGGCAATGGTCTGCACCATCTCGATCCGCGCCTGGTCACCATGCGCGGTGACCGACTCCAGCCGGGCGTTGGGGCCACCGACCGCTTCGATGCGGTCTTTCCAGTACTGCTCGTCGGAGATGGCGGCGCGCACAGCGGCAGCCGGATGGGAGTAGCGAGCCGTGTACGCCAAGGGTGTAGCCATGACCGCACACGCTACCGTTTCCGGGTGCGAACTTCTCGGTTGGTGCCCTCGGAGCAGCTGCGCGACCTGTTGGCCGGAACGGGTGCGCTGATTCGCGAATCCGTGCCGCTCGCAGAACTGACCACACTGCGGGTCGGCGGCCCCGCCACCATCGCTGAATGCACGACCACCGACACCCTGATCGCCACCGTGCGCACCCTCGACACCGCCGGTGTCCCGGTGCTGCTGCTCGCGGGCGGCTCGAACCTGCTGATCGCCGACGCCGATGTGCCCGGCGTCGTGGTGCGGGTGGCCACGAGTGAGGTGCGGATCGGGTCTGACAGTGTGGTCGCCGAGGCGGGCGCGAACTGGGACGGGGTGGTTGCGGCGACGGTGGACGCCGGTTTCGGCGGGCTGGAATGCCTGTCCGGGATTCCCGGGTCGGCGGGCGCGACGCCGGTGCAGAACGTCGGCGCGTACGGAGTCGAGGTCGCTCAACTGCTGCTGCGGGTGCAGCTGCTGGACCGGAACACCGGCCAGGTCCGCTGGGTGGAACCAGCCGAACTGGGGTTCGGATACCGGACCAGCGTGCTCAAACGCGAGATCGCATCCCCCGGCTCGTCGGTCGCGGATTACGCCGACGAGGTGCACCCTCACTCGGTTGTCCTCGCGGTCGAGTTCACGCTCGACCCGTCCGGCGCCAGCGCCCCGCTCCGTTACCGCGAACTCGCGACCACTCTCGACGCCGCGGAGGGCGAATCCCGCCCCGCAGCGCAGGTCCGTGCCGCAGTGCTCGGCCTGCGGGCGCGCAAAGGGATGGTCCTCGACCCCACCGACCACGACACCTGGAGCGCGGGCTCTTTCTTCACCAACCCGGTAGTCGCCGAGACAGACATCGATCGGGTGCTCGCGGCGATCCGAGCACACGTCGGCGACGTCGCAATCCCCACCTATCCTGCCCCCGACGGCGTGAAACTTTCCGCAGGTTGGCTCATCGAACGCGCAGGCTTCGCCAAAGGCTTCCCCGCCCCGTCCGCCCCAGCCCGCCTGTCGACCAAACACACCCTCGCTCTCACCAACCGAGGCGAAGCGTCCGCCGCCGACATCATCGACCTCGCCCGCACCGTCCGCGACGGTGTAGCAGAACGGTTCGGTGTCCACTTGGTCCCGGAACCGGTCACCGTCGGAGTCCGGCTGTAAGGAGCGCCGAAGCGCGTCGGCCCGCTACGTGGCGACAAATGCCGGCATCCGACATGAGAAGACGAACGAGGCCACTATGTCGAAGCCGCAATACCCGACTTCCCACTTCTCCCAAGCGAACCCGGCTGGGGCCGGCCAGGGAAATGTGGTGGCATTGTTGCGGGCGGTTGCCGACACGATCGAAAGCCTGGGGGATGTCACGGTGCAAGATCTGGTTCTGCACACCGACGTGACTGCGGATGGTCCGTGGTCGTCGATAACTGTCTATTACTCCGATGAGCCGAGTCAGGAGTAACCGCCTGGGCACACCAAGCGTCGCATCTGGCCATAACTGCCGTCAGGAAAGGGCGGCGATCAGCTCTCGGCACGCATCCTCGCAGCGGCGGCAGGCTTCGGCGCAGATTTGGCAGTGTTCGTGTTGTTCGGCGTGGCGTCGGCATTCGGCGCGGCAGGCTCGGCAGGAGGCGGCGCAGGCTTCGAGGATGGCGCGGGTCAGGTGGGTGTCGTAGCCGGTGTGCCGGGATAGGACGCGGCCGGTGGTGTCGCAGATGTCGGCGCAGTCCAGGTTGGTGCGGATGCAGACGACCAGCTCTTGAACGGTTCGTTCGCTGAGGCAGGCGTCCGCGCAGGCCGTGCACACTTGCGCGCAGGAGGAACATTCCTCGATACAGCGGATCAGGGCGCGTCGCGCCGGTTCGCTCATATCCAGTGGATAGGTTTCCAGCATCTCGGCCGCGTGGGTCATCGGGTCGCTCCTAACCTTCTCGGGGTGGGCTACCTGCGACTTACCCGCCGAGCGACGCCGAACACCTGCGGCGATGCGCGCCGGTGCTAATCGGTAGGAAGCGCCGCCCGCATGGCTTGCGCGGCGGCAGTCGGTTCATAGCCGTCGGGGACGCCGTCGACCATGATGATGTCGCCCTCGATATGCCGGGAGCGAAGCGGTGCGATCTCCCGGTAGGCGGGGGAGTCCCACCAGGCGCGAGCCTCGTCGATACCTGGAAAGCCGATCATCACGACATGCCCAGGCCAGCTGCCCTCCTTCACCTCGTGCTGGGTGGCGTGGACGAGGTAGCGACCGCCGTGCGGTTGGAAGGTTCCGGGGAGGCGTTCTATGTATTCGGCGATATCCGGGTGCGGAGCGGCCTCTTGCAGGTGGGCGATGACATAGGCGGGCATAGCGTCCTCGTGATCGATCGAGCCGGTAATGACATCACCGTACCGACTGGCTCGCATATCGATTCGCGTACAACGTCGTCGGTGCGGGCGCTGATCCCGGGAACACCGGTTTCGCGCGCGTAGATTCGGAGAAGTGAGTAAACGAGCGAGTGTGCGTGGGTCGGCTGCCGTGGCAGCGGTGCTGCTCGTGGTGGTGGCGTTGGTCGTAGGCTGCGGTAGCGGACCCGAGGAACCGGATGCACCGGTCGCGAAGGTCGAGATGACTCCTGGCGCCGGGGATTCGGGGGTCAACCCGGTGGACCCGATTTCGGTGTCGGTCGAGCAGGGCACCATCACCCAGATCACCTTGACCAACGCCAATGGCAGGCAGGTGCAGGGGGAGATGTCGCCGGATAAACGCACCTATCGGATTACCGAGCCTCTCGGCTACGACTCCCAATACACCTGGACCGGTGTCGCGACCGGCACCGACGGCAAACCGGTCCCGATCGACGGCACGTTCACCACGCTCGCCCCGGAAACCCAGGTCGCTGCGACCGTGAATATCGGCGACGGTCAGGAAGTCGGTATCGCCGCCCCGATCGTTCTGCGTTTCGATGCGCCGATCCGTGACAAGGCCGCTGTCGAGAAGGCGCTCACCGTCACCACCGAACCGCCCACCGAGGGTGCGTGGGCGTGGTTCCCCGACGAGAACGGTTCCCGCGTGCATTGGCGGCCGAAGGAATATTGGGTTCCCGGCACGAAAGTGCATATGTCCGCAAAGCTCTACGGCCTCGACATGGGCGAGGGCGAATACGGCGCGGCCGACCTGACCAGCGATTTCCGTATCGGCCGCAGTCAGATCGTGAAAGCCCACGCACCCAGCCATCGTATGCAGGTGATACGCGACGGCGTCACCATCTTCGATTTCCCGGTCAGTTACGGCCAGGGCAATGAGGCCCGTAATGTCACCCGTTCCGGTATTCACGTGGTGACCGAGAAATACGAGGACTTCATGATGTCCAACCCGCCGTATTACGAGAATGTGCGGGAACGCTGGGCGGTTCGCATCTCCAACAATGGTGAATTCATTCACGCAAACCCGGCGTCGCTGTCGTCGCAGGGTGCAGCCAACGTCACCAACGGCTGTATCAATTTGTCTCCCGCTGATGCGCAAGCGTATTTCCCGACCGCCCTGTACGGCGATCCGGTAGAAGTCACCGGGACCTCGATCCCGTTGTCGGCTGCCGATGGTCACCTCTACGACTGGACCATCGACTGGAACACCTGGCGCGGCATGTCGGCGCTGGCGGACGAACCGGCTCCCGCGGTTTCGGCTACGCCGCTGCCGCCCCAGCCTGCGGGAGTGCGGTGATCGGCACACACGTACCGCGATGCCGCAGTGTGCCTAATGCGACCAGTTGGAAAATATATCGTCGTAAAATTTTTCGGTGGATTCTCTCATCTTAGGCCACCGGTTCCCGTCTGCCTCGAGTTCTCTGGCCAATGTTGCACGGGCTTCTTCCCAGGAAATCTTTCCGTCTACTATCTGCTGATACAGGTCGGCGGAGTGGTTGGGGTATTTCTGCTGCATCCCCGATACTATATTCGGTCCGTTGTTCTGATGTATTTCGTGGAAAACTTTGGCGGACAGCAGCTCGCTATGCGCTTCATCTTGGTATCTCTTGAACACATGCTGCTGTACCCATTCTTCTCTGCTCATCCCGGGTTCGGGGGGAGTGTAATCCCATTCGAACCTGCCGTCATACGCATGACCGGACTCATGAGCCAACTGCGCTATGACTTCCTCTGGGTTGTCTTTATAATTCGAGTCGATACCTATTATCTTTTGCGATGCCATGGTATAAGCGCCTGCGTCGTAATCGATGGTCCACCCGTCGGCGTATAGTTCACGCAGCGTCTTCTGCAGAGTTGGTGATTTATTCGCCAGCTCATCGACTTCTGCGCCCAGTCCCGTTTCCACCGGCGGCTGGTCGTTCTCGGACCCGACGAGGTCGTCGGCTCCCTGCTCCTGCCAGATGACGTAACCGGCTACTGCCGCCGGAGCCAACGCTACGGCCCCGGTATACAGCCACGCCTTCCGAACAGTGTGGTCGCCCTGGTTGCTCGCCGCTTTGACAGCGCGGGCAGAGGAGCGCACTCGAGCGACCTTCCTCATATCGCCGCCGACCACTTTTGCTTCGCCACGGAACGCTGTGGACAACCGGGTGGTCAACCCACGAAGAACAGAACTCATACGCATGAGGAAAGCCTTTGAACGCTGGACCGCCACCGCTCCAGGGCACCCGTCGATGTCCATCTGAACCGAACGGTTCGATCGAATGATCGGCCTGGGCGGATTTTACACTGCAGCAAGGAATTACACCGTGGATTCGCTATAACTCACTTCGGCAGCGCATCGCTCTCGACGTCCGCCCGCTGCCTGCTGTATGGATTCGCCGGTCCAGGCTCGTTCACCTGAGCTCGGACCGGCGATGGATGCCGCGCAGGCACGGCTTTGGCGCAAAGCTGGGTATCGGCCGGTTATGTGGTGCCGGCGGGGTTGTCGATGACGTACCGCCAGCTCCCGTCTGCTTGCCTGCGGACTATGTCGGTGGCGGTGCCGGTGAGGTCGATGGTGTGCCCGTCCGGGGACGTTCCGGATATGGACCAGTCGACGATGAGCAAGGCGATATCCCCCGCCTGGTATGCGTGCCGCAGACGCGCTCGGAGCGGGACACCGAAACTACGCAGGTGATCGAGGGCGGCGGCGCGGTTCGGGCCGGTCATCGGTGTGCCAGGTGCGGGTACCAGTACCGCTTCTGGTTCGTACAGCTCGTTCAGCGCGGCGGTGTCGGCGTTGTTGAACAGGTCGACCCAGCGTTCGATATGGGTTGCAAGCGCCGAATGGATATCGGCTCCCGACATGGACGTTACGCCGGAGGTAGAGGCCGAAAAGGAAGCGGTGCCGGAATTCGGCTGAGCGTCATGAATGTTCTGCATGACCCCAAAAGCATAACATTGCCACTCTTCTCGGCTCTCGTGGAGCAGTCGCAAAGACTTGCCGCCCGCTTGCCCTGGCTTACGGGACCCGCTTCGGGTGTTCGGTGCGGGCCGGGCTGGATAGGCTGCCATGGTCGGGGCAGCTCCCTGGGCTACTGAGTAACTGCTCCGCCGCCCTGCTGATCGAGAGCTCGCTGCATTGCCGCGACGCATCGCTGGATCTGCACCTGACCCGGCAGGTGGACTTGGCCGAAGATTCGTTGTCGCTGCATCTCGAAGGGGACGACGACGAATTGCGGTTGATCGGTAAAGAACGATGCGGTCTTCAGCTTGCGTCCCGAGTTGCCTGCTTTGAATTCTCGGTTAGCGATGAAGAGTTCGAGCAGGACGTTGCCGCACCATGCGTCGACCCGGAAAAGGGCGTCGGCCAGCGGGTGACAGAGGAGCGGGAGCCCGTGTTCTCGTAGTGATGCGATGACGTAGAGCTCGCGCAAGAACGAGTAGTAGAAGATTCCAAGGCGCCATCGCATCGCATTACGTGCTTGCGCATGGGTGAAGCCATGAGCTTGGGCTTCTCCGACCTTGGCCTGGGCTGGTTCCCATAGCCACTGTCTCACCTCCGCGCCTCGAGCCCATTCTTGGAATTCATCCCATGTGAAGACACTCTTGTGCTCTTCGAGCATGAGGTGGAAGAGATGCGTGAACGCGAAGTCGGGGTACCAATTCTTGATCAGATCGACTCCGAGCGCTTCCTGCTGGTCGACCGAGCCGAGGGAGTGTGAGGTCCCCAGACGGAGGATGTCATCGGCGGCAAGGGTGTAGGGAGTACTCGTCACATGAGAGAGCACAGTGCGGGTGACATGTTCCCGGTTGGAACGGCTTTGCCACACCTCGAGCGCGTTCCTGGCGATTCGTCCTTCTGACGTGAAGTGTTGTACAACCTCGGTGCCGCTAGTGGAAGGCATCCGCATCACTCAACCCACACATTCGCTCTCGTTTGCTGAAAACGGCAACACCATAGGCCTGACCCCTGACAGAGTTCGTTCGTTCAGCTCGGGTGTAGATCCCGAGCGCACTTCGTTGTGTCGTTGATGCAGAGGGGTGGTCGGGGATTTCGAGGTCAGCTGGTCTCGAAGTCGGGTTGCGGGACCGGTTCACTCGGGCGTGGCGGGAACTCGTCGGTGTCGTGCACGAGCCAGCGAAAGAACGCCACGATATGGCTGTTGACGTTCGAGTCAACCTGTTCGACTGCCAGTCTCACCCGCTGTCGCAGCTCAGGGTCGGCGCGATAAATCGCGGCGGGGTAGCGGTGCTGGCTGGGCATCCTTCAACTATGCCACAGGTGGATATCCACTGACGGGTGCGCTATCGTGGGTGGATATCCACCCACTACCTGGGGAGATGCGATGAGCGTGGCTCGCTGGCAAGGATCCGAAATGGGAATCCAGCAGGTTGTCGGAGAGGTCGGCTAGTGTTTCACGGCGTGGACGCACGGACATTGACGGTGATCGACCTGTTCGCAGGTTGCGGTGGTATGACCTCGGGGTTCGTGGCGGCGAAAGACTACGAGCCGGTGATGGCGGTGGAGTTCAACTTCGAGGCCGCGGCGACATATGCGGCGAACTTCGGGGAGTCGCACACCCGCTTCGCCGACATTGCTGACATCCCAGACGGGGATATCCCAGAAGTCGACGTGATTATCGGGGGCCCACCATGTCAGGGGTTCTCCAACCTCGGGTCGAAGAACGTCGACGACCCGCGTAATAAGCTGTGGAAGGAGTACATCCGCTTCGTCCGCCACGCTCGCCCTAAGGTCTTCGTCATCGAGAACGTGGACCGCTTCTTCTCTTCGAGTGAGTTTGCTTTGCTCAAAGCAGAGGTACGACCGGGCGGCTTGCTCGAGGGGTATCACCTCGAGGCGGGGTTCCTGTTGGCGGCGGATTTCGGTGTACCGCAGCGGCGTAAACGAACTATTGTGATCGGCTCGCGCATCGGTAAGATCCCGCTGCCCATGCCCACCCACAACCCGCCGGGCGCTATGGGGGGCCAGCCGTCCTGGCACACAACCCGCGACGTGTTAGCTGGTTTGCCTGAGGTGCCTCCCACCAGGGAGCTACCCGATTCCTGGGCTCAAGTCTTTGGTGAGCGGGTGCGCGGAGTCTTCAAGACGACAGAACTGCACATCGGCCGCAATCCGACCCAGCTGTCTCTGGATCGGTACCGGCATATTCCGCCCGGCGGCGGTCGGTTCAACTTGCCGGATCACCTCCTATCGCGGTGCTGGAGGGAGAAGAAGACCGGTACCACTGACGTGATGGGACGGATGCAGTGGGATATGCCGTCGTTGACCATCCGTACCGAGTTCTATAAGCCGGAAAAGGGGCAGTACCTGCACCCGCAGTGGGAGCGTGACGATCCGAAGCGCAGCGTGGACCGTCCGATTACCCATTTCGAGGCTGCACGGTTGCAAAGTTTTGCTGACTCGTTCGGATGGTGTGGCAGCAAGATCGAGATTGCTCGGCAGATCGGAAATGCGGTCCCGCCGATGCTGGCCGAGGCAATCGCGCATCACCTCAAGCCATACCTATACGGCACAGCAGGCAGGGCCGGGGGGCTTGCGTCTCTGCCCTGCCGGTTGTGCAGTAGCCATCAGTAGCGAATCGAGGGAAGGGGCGCCGTCGGTTCGTCGCTTTCGGTCACCGCATACCGGTCCCCGGCGATCAGCGCGGTGGGGCGGTCGTTGGTGCCATCAGGAACGCGGACTAGCCGCACAGCGATGAAGTTCCCCTTTGGGGGTACAGGTAGCTCCAGGGCTTGCGCAATTTTCGGGCTGTCGTTCTGATGTCCTAGAACGGCAATGCCCTCTCGGCTCAACACCTTTCGTGCGTCACGGCATCGCTTCATCCCATCTTGCTGCATGGCAACTGTGACTGCAGTATTGCGGTCGATCAGCACACCTCGCACGTGGCGCAGCAACTCGTTGATGCGCTTTTGCCCAGAGCCGGCTCCGAAGATCGTCTCTCGGGTGGCGATGGGTAGCGAGAGCAGGAGATTGGGGGGTAAAGCTGCGTCTCGGAACAGCCAGGTGATGGAAGTTTTGGCGCTCTTGGTCAGGGTCTTCTTCCCGTCCTGGTTCGAGCCCTTATTGAGTAGCTCGGGTCGGATACGGATAAGCCCGACATCGAAGATGCGCTTACGATCGTTCGCATGCAGTAGTAGGCAGATATGGTTCAGTGCTTCACGCGGAATCGCCCAGTCTCCGCGCAGTGAGAATTTCGCGTCCACATCGTGGCCTTGCACCTTGTAGTCCATGCGATCACCGGGCGGCAGTTCGAATGCGGCGCGGACAACAATCTCGACCTTCGTACCGAGGTAGGTCTTCTCGGTCTTACTCAGCTCCTCGATATCGAACCGGCCGGTCCGCTGGCCGTCCAGAACCTCGTCGAGAGACTGACGGAAGACGTCCGCAAATCGCCTCTCTAGGTTTTCCTGTCCGCGGAACCACTCGACCACCTCGGCCAACTCGGCATCATCGGTAGTAGTTGCCTGAAGCGACGTTGCGTCTGCCTGCACGGACATGTTGAACAGTGCCCCTATTTCGTTCACCGAAAGAATGTAGCCCGAGTGCCGCTCGACGTGAGAGCAAGGCGTTGCTGCCCTCTCACCGAGCAGACACCCCTCCTACAACGCGGGCAGCGGCTTTCAGCGCGGAACTTGTTTCGGGCGCCCGATGAGTGGGGGGTGGGTAGGCTGCCATGGTCGGTGACTACAGCGAAGGGGGCAGCGTGTCCTACAGGTCCAGGGTTCGGCGGGGGATCGGGGTGTTGGTTGCGGCGGGGTTCGTGGTGGCCGGGTGCGGTGGGGAGACCGGGGGGACGGCTGAGCCGGAGCAGGCTTCGCAGGTGAGTGCGAGTGGAGAGGCTTCGGTGGGCGAGACCAGTGCGCCGGAGACCAGCAGCAGTGAGGAAGCGCTGTGGGATCCGTGTGGGTTGCCGGAGTCTGCGTTGACCGAAACCGGCATGGTTCCTGCGTCCGAGGAGGCCGGTATCGGCAGTGTCGACTGGACTGATGCGGGGTGGAAGGTCTGCAAATGGAAAGCGACGGCAGGCTGGTACTCGTTGACTGTCTTCTCTGGCACGCCGTCATTGGCAGATGTTCAGGCCAGAACCGACTTCAAGGATTTTCGTCCGAAGACCAGCGGCTCTCGTCAAGCCGTCCAGTTCCTCCAAGCTGGCTCCTCTGAGGACCTCCGCTGTCATCTAGCGGTCGAATTGCAGCAAGGAACAGCCATATTTACTGTTACTGCGCGAGCTTCCATTGGTGCGCAGGAAGATCCGTGTGTGGTTGTTGGTCGGCACGCGACCGACCTGGCCGTGCACCTGCCCGAATAGAAGGGGGATGACGTGGAGATCATGGGCGCTGATCCGAAGCAGTGGCGGCGGCTACTGGATAGTGCGAATGCAGGGGAGTTGACCTTGGACCCCGCCGTAAGCGAGGGGCTGGACAAGGCATGCGATACCTATCTTGCGCAGTTGGAGGAGATCTACGAGGCTTCTCTGGATGTTGCGGTTGTGGATGGTTTCGGCCCCTTTCCCTCAGGGCAAGCGTTGAAGGAGAAATTCTCCCTGAAAGGGAGTGGAACTCCGCAGTCGATCGACGCAATTCTCAGAGAACACATCGAGACCGTCAAATTAATCAAGCAGGTCGTCGCCAAGTCGATCGCCAATGCACAGGCGGTGGATGAGTCGACGGGGCAGGCGATTACGAAGACTGGGCCCGACCAGTAGCAACTCGGGAGCAGCGCGCAGACCGGATGAGTCGGCCTTCGGTGCCGCCTGAACTACCGCCCGCTCGAAGGCCGATGTTCGATCAGGTGCTCCTCGCTACCTAGCTGGGCGAGACCAAGACTGAAGCGGCCCCGTGCCACTCGAGCCCGGGGCCGCTCGTGGATCAGGAGCGCTGGAAGGCTCCGCGTGTTACGCCAGCGGTGAAGGCTTCCCACTCAGTCGGGCTGAATACCAGGGCAGGGCCGGTCGGGTTCTTCGAGTCGCGGACACCTACAACGCCCGCATCGAGGAAGGCGACTTCGACACACTCTCTGGAACCGTCGCTTCGGCTGCTCTTGAACCACTTTGCACCGGAAAGATCAAGATTCACGGTAGAAACCCCTTCGCTACCTGGCGGAGCACAGTCCTGGAAGCTACGTCATCCAATGCAGCGTCCAGGAACATCTTGTGAGCCTCATGGTACCGGCGAACGTTGTCGGGTTTCTCAAGATACAGACTGCCCGCGAGATTTTCTATGTAGACAACGGGTGGTTCTACCGGTCCGCGTTGTTGCTCTTGGCCAAAGCCAAGAATGACGAACTGGCCGGAAGCCGCCCCGCCTGGAAGTCCAGCGCGAAAGGGCAGTACCCGAACAGAGATGTTCTCGCGCGTACTCATGTCGGCCAGGTGCCTGAGCTGACCTGCCATGACTTTGCCATCGCCAATGACACGATGCAAAACTGTTTCGTGTAGCACCAGATCCACCGACGTTGGTTGCCTGCGGCGAGTGATTATCAGCTGGCGATGCTGCCGCATCCTCACGCGGCGTTCATGATCTGCATCGGACTCATCGGGGTGGTCCGCGCGGACGAGCACACGGGTGTAGTCGGGTGTCTGCAATATCCCTGGCACCAGCTCGACGTGATACGAGGTGAATGTTTGAGCTGCTGCCTCCAACCCCATGTAGACGTCGAAGTCGGCTGGGATCAGGTCGCCGAACTCATGCCACCAACTCTTCACATTCGCTTGCTGCGCAAGGCCGCAGAATGCTTCGGTCAGCTTCTCCGGCACCCCGTACAGTTCACACGCAGCCTCCACGTCGCGAATCTTGACGCGCCCGTTGAGTCCTCGTTCCAAGCGTTGCAAACTGCTTGACCCCATTTGAAGTAGCTCAGCGGCGCGGACCTGGCTGAGCCCCGCACGGGTGCGCCAGTCCATCAGGTAGCGGCCCAGTTGTCGCCGCGGCAGTGTTGATCCGTTGTCCTGCAAGGTTCCTCCCCTGTTCGGGTGGGCCGGTGCGGCCCGTTTCGGGTGGAGCTTGGCGGCTGTCGCGGGCGGTGTTATGGGACTTTGCTCGACTTTTCGTGACCTGATCGTTTCCGCGCACGCCTCAACTCCGGCGGATGTTTCCTCGACATGCGCTCAACGCGCGAACCCCGCCGAGAAAACTACCAGCTACCAAGACATTTCGGAGCGTTCCAGGAAATACAGGCGAAAGACTTCATAACAGCTGATCGATGGCGACCAGCAGCTCATGCTTGCCCGGAGCCGGTCGCCGCCGATGCCACCCGGGAACTGTTCTCGTTCCACTACAGTTCGAACGGCCACTACGGATGTTTCGGTGGCCATTACGGGTTGGAAAGACAGCGGTGATACCTCCAGCGAAACTGTTCGCCGAGGTGGCGGGACGAATCGTCGGCGCGCTCGAGCATGCGCGGTTCGCTGTGGGAGAGCGCATCAATGCGGTGACGCGGCAGATGCGGCGGGCGCAAAAGGACCTGAAGAACGCCGATCGGCTGCCAGGAGCGGAAGGCACGGCCGCGCGGACCAAGCAGGTCGGGGACGGGGTCGAGCATCCGGCGTCGCGGGGAATCTCCTTCTCCGCGGCAATGCGTTCACGCGAGTCACGCGAGATGGATGCCACGCTGTCGAAGCTGGCGAGCGATGTGTACAACCCGCCTGGTACGGATCGGATAGATGGGTTCATCCGCCTCGACAGAGCCGAACTGGAGCGAGTGGGTATACCGGTAGAAGCATTGAACGATCGGGCCAGTGGCCTGACCGCAGCACTGTACCGCGACGAACAGGGGCGTCACGTGCTCGCCTTCGCAGGCACCGACGAACGCAGCTGGAAAAGCTGGAAAGCCAACCTGTATCAGGGGGCGGGGCTTCGGGCGCAGCAGTATGTGCTGGCAGGCCGTCTGGGCAAACTGGTCCGTGCCGCATTCGGTAATGAGCTGGTGCTGACCGGTCATTCTCTCGGCGGCGGTCTGGCCGCCACCGCGGCACTGAAATCGGGTGCGCCCGCAGTGACGTTCAACGCGGCCGGACTAACGGACCGAACCATCCGCGGTCTCGGATTGGAACCCGAGAACGCCAGGAAGTACGCGGCCGCCGGGAATGTGCGCAACTACATCGTGGCGGGCGATCCGCTGACCGGAATTCAGGAGGCCCACCGCGCCCGCCGCTCGACGATCGGCGGAATCGCCGGAGGTCTCATCGGCTCCGCGATGGGCGGGGCCGTCGGTGGCTCGGTCGGCCGGGCCACGGGCAGCGTGGCGGGACGTGGGATCGGTGGTGTCGTCGGCGCGGCGATCGGCGGTTCGGCCGGGGCAACGGTCACCGCAGGCGGGCTGGCGCGCGTACAACCCGCCCTCGGCGCGAGAATAGACCTGCCCGACCCGTTTTCGCCGGAGGAGTACAGCGGACGATTTTCTCGTGCGTTGGAACTGCACAGGATGACCGGTGTTCAGCGGGCACTAGAGGACACACGGCCTTGGTCGAAACCACCGCCCGACGGCTGAGGAAGGACCCGCAATGGCCACACCGTTCGACGGCACCGCCGCCCAGGATTGCGCGACGGCGATCGCGGCGCACGACGATAGCCGCCTCGGCCGCGCGCTCGCCGCAGGCACCGACCCGAACGCCACCGGCGACGAAGGGATCACGCTGCTGCACTGGGCGGTAGTGAACCGAGCCGACCAAGCCTGCCTCGTGCTGCTCGACGCAGGCGCCGACCCGCACCGACCCGACAACGACGGCGACACCCCGGTGCACTACGCGGCGACAATCGACGACCCCGCATGCCTCACGGCCCTACTCACCCGGCACGCCGACCCGAATGCGCCGAACCCGCGCACCGGCCGAACCCCGCTCCTGGAAGCGGTATTGCGGCAACGGGACGCGAACACCCACCTCCTACTCGGTGCCGCCGCGAACCCGAACAGCGCCGACCGGACCGGCGAGCTGCCGCTGCACACCGCCGCGCAACTCGACCAACACGCCATCGTGCTGGCCCTGCTGGAGGCGGGCGCCGACCCCACAGCAAGCAACGCGCAGGGCGTCACCTTCCAGCGCTACCTGTTCATGACCCCGGCCATGCTGCAACCGGCATCCGTGCGAGCAGAAATCGAGCGGATCATCGCCTGGCTGGAGGAACACGACGTCCCCGTCGAGGACGGGTGAACGCCACAACGGTCGTTCCTCCTCTCAGATCGGTACCCCCAGCGGTACATGGGAGGTGGCGATGCGGTGTATCAGTCTGGCCCCGGTGCGTGCGGTGCGGTTGTCGATATCGAGTTCCGGGTTGAGTTCGGCGATATCGGCGACCGCCAGTTTGCCGCTGGTGCTCACCCGATCGCAGACGCGTTGGATGGTTTCGACCGGTACCCCATAGGCGGCCGGTGCGCTGACACCGGGGGCGACGGCTGCCGGTAGCACATCGAGATCGATGGTGAGGTAGACGAGATCGACGTCGTCGAGGAAATCGTCGACGAACCGGTCGACTTCGGCGCGGTCGGCGATGCCGCAACGATCGTCGGGGAGGTAGCGCACGCCGAGACGGTGGGCGGTGTCGAAGAGAGCGGTGGTGTTGCTCGGTTGGCTGATGCCGAGCACGGAGTAGCGGTAGCTCGTTCCCGCGTCCGTCTCTTTCTCGGCCAGCTGCCGGAATGGGGTTCCGGAGCTGGGAATCGGGTCGCCGCGCAGGTCGAAGTGGGCGTCGAGATTGAGGATGCCCAGGCGCGGGAAACGTTGCCGCAACCGGGATGCGGCCACCCCCTGATAGGTGCCGAAGGCGACCTCGTGTCCTCCGCCGAGAACGATCGGGAGCCGACCCGCATCGAGAGCAGCGGTGACGGCGCGGCCGAGCGCGGCTTGCCCGGCCTCTAGTTCCGTGCCGACGGTGACGGTGCCCGCATCCGAGAGCGGTATCCGCTGATCCAGCGCCATGGAGGCCAGTGCCGCCCGGAGCGCGGCGGGGCCTGCGGCGGCGCCGCGCCTGCCTTTGTTGCGGGCGACACCTTCGTCGCTGGCGAATCCGATGAGGACGCTGCCGCTGCCGGGTTCCGGGGTGTACGGGGTGATCGCGTGATGCCAGCGCAGATGCTCATCGCCTGGCCCGTCGGTGCGGCCGCTCCAGGGCTGTGGTGGGGTGTCCACTTCGATCTCGTAGCTCATACCGTCTCCGTTTCGGGGGTGCACCGCACGCCGTCCTTCCATACGCCCCCGACCAGCGGCACCCCGGGCCGGTAGGCGAGATGCAGGTGGGTGGGTGCGTCGAGCGCAACGGCGTCGGCTCGGGCACCGATACCGAGGGTGCCCACGTCGGTACGGCGCAGGGCCGCGGCGCCGCCCGCGGTCGCCGCCCAGACGGCCTCGTCGGGCGTCATATGCATATCGCGGACCGCGATCGCGATGCAGAAGGGAAGGCTGGTGGTGTAGCTGGTGCCCGGGTTGCAGTCGGCGCCGAGGGCGACCGTGACGCCCGCGTCGAGCAGGGCGCGCGCGTCGGGGTATTTGTTGCGGGTGCAGAAGTCGGCGCCGGGCAGCAGCGTGGCCACGGTCGAACTGCCCGCGAGCGCGTCGATGTCGGCGCGCGTCACGTATGTGACGTGGTCGACGGAGGCCGCGCCCATCTCCACGGCCAGCCGCACGCCGGGGCCTTCGCCGAGTTGGTTGCCGTGCACGCGGGGGATCAGGCCCCGCGCCACACCCGCGTTCAGCACGGCGTGGGCCTGCTCGCGGTTGAACGCTCCCCGCTCGCAGAACACGTCGATCCACTTGGCGTGCGGGGCGCACGCGTCGATCATCTCGTCGCACACCATCGCCACATAGTCGTCGGCCCGGCCTGCGTACTCGGGTGGCGGCACGTGCGCGGCCAGCAGGGTCACCTCGTCGGTGAATTGCCCGGCTATTTCTGCGCTGCGCAGTTCGTCCCGGGTGCGCTGCCCGTAGCCGGTTTTGCATTCGACGGTGGTGCTGCCCGAACGTAGCGACTCGTTCATCAGCCGCCGGACATTGTCGGCGAGCTGATCGTCGGTCGCCGCGCGGGTGGCTTCGATGGTGGTGCGGATTCCGCCCGCCCCGTACTTTTCGCCCGACATGCGTGCCGCGAACTCCGCGGCGCGGTCCCCGGCGAAGACCAGATGCGAATGACTCTCGACGAACCCGGGCAGCACCGTACGCCCGCCGAGGTCGTGTGCGGTGTCTGCTGCGGGGGCGTCGCGCGCGTCGCCGACCCAGGCCACCACGCCGTCTTCGAAGACGACCGCCGCGTCGTGCCGGAGCCCAAGCATCCCTTCGCCAAGGCCGGGATCGTTGGTGACGAGGGTGCCGATATTGGTCAGTGCGGTGGTGCGGGGACCGGTCGTGGTCACGTACGGGCTCCTTGCTGCGTGTCGGTAGGGGCAGTGGGTGGGAATTCAGACCCGGCTGCCGACCATTCCGGTGTGAGCGGGGTAGATCATCGTGGCGGGCGGATTGTTCGTGCGCTTGGCTATCGGGTAGTAGATCGCTCCGGTGAATACGATGCCGACGATCCACGAGATGTCCGCGCCGCCGAGCATCTCGGTGATCGGGCCGGTATACAGCTTCTGTGCCAGGAACGGGATCTGGGCGAGCACACCGAGGCCGTAGCAGATCAGGGCCGGGATGTTCCATGCTCCGTAGCGTCCGCCTGCATCGTAGAGCGCCGGGATGTCGACGCGTTCCTTCGAGATCAGGTAGTAGTCGATCAGGTTGATCGCACTCCACGGCGTGAACACCATGAGCAGCATCAGGACGAAGTTCTTGAAGTTGTCGAGGAAGTCCGCGCTGGCCGCGATCGCGATGAACATCGAGACGATCGTGAAACCGAGGATGTACAGGGTGCGGGCGGTGGTGGAGATCTGCGAGCGGCCGTCGAATGCGGTGACGGTGGTGAGGATCGACATGAACCCGCCGTACGCATTGAGGACATTGATGGTCAGCTTGCCGACCACGATGACCAGGTAGATCAGGAAGGCGATGATCGCGGGGCCTGCGAGGTCACCCATGAACCCGACCTGATTGCCGAGGAAAGCGTCGCCGGCGACAGCGGCGACCAGCGCGCCGAAGGTCATCGACCACTGCGACCCGATGACGCTGCCGAGGAAGGTCGACCAGAACGTGGTGCGCTCGCTGGTCTCGCGGGGTAGGTAGCGGGAGTAGTCGGCCACGTATGGGCCGAAGGTGAGCTGCCAGCCTGCGCCGAGGGAGATCGCCAGCAGGAAGGTCACCACATCGAAGTCGATGACGCCGACGTACTCGGCGACGTGGTAATCGAGGAAGAACCGGATGGCCAGGTAGGTGAAGCCGATAACGCCGACCACGGTGGCGATCCGGCCGACGACGTGGATGAGCTTGTAGCCGGTGACGGCGACGAACGCCGTGAGCAACCCGAAGATCACGATGCCGACCGCGGCATTGTCGATGCCGAGCACCTTGTTCACCGCTTGACCGGCCAGGACGGTGCCGGTGGCGGCGAACCCGAGGTACATCAGGACCACGAGTACGAGCGGTACGACCGCGCCCTTGACGCCGAACTGGGCCCGGCTGGAGATCATCTGCGGCAGACCCATCCGCGGGCCTTGGGCGGAGTGCAGCGCCATCACCGCGCCGCCGAAGATATTGCCGATGAACAGGCCGACGATGGCCCACAGGGCGTCGGCGCCGAAAACGACGGCAAGGGCGCCGTCGACGATGGCGGTGATCTGCATATTGGCGCCGAACCACAGGGTGAACTGGCTTCGGGGGGTGCCGTGGCGCTCGCTGTCGGGGACGACGTCGATGGTGCGTCGTTCCGGGGTGAGGAGCACCTCGGATGTGCCGTCGTGTGTCATTAGGCCTGCTCTTTCTGCGGCGACCGCACCGGGCGGCGGGGTCGGCTTCGGGCGGGGATGGCCACCTTCTTCGTATTTTGTGCGCTGAGTCACGCCCTACCGGAACATGTATAGGCCTGTATATACAGGACTGTCAATATCGAGCTGTGTTTCGCCTGGTCAACGCGCAGAAGACCAGGCCGGAGCCTCGCGGCAGGGCGCCCTCCGGATCACCTTCGTGCCAGGACCGACGAAAAGTCTCACGCCGTTTCCGCAGAATAATGCGGCCCGTCGGGTAACAGTCGCCCGGCTTCAGTAGGGGCGGTCGCCGGCGGCGGTCCGCCCCAACTCGGTCGACAGCCGCGCGCAATGCTCGACGAGGACCCGCCCGTGCCGCGCGCAGACGTCGTCGTCGAGCCGGAAGGTGGGCCCGACAACGCTCAGCGCGCCGACGATCCGTCCGACCGCGTCGTAGATCGGCGCCGCCACACCCGTCGAATGATCCTCGATCGTGTCGTGCGCGACGGCATACCCGTGCGCACCCACCTTCCCGAGCAACGCGGCACCCACCGCGGTCCCATCGAGGGGAACGGTTTGCCCCACCCACCCCATATGCCGGATCGCGTGGGTTCCTTCGATCTGCCCCAGATACAGGGCGGTGCCCCGCGGCCCGGGAGCCGACAGATAGGTCGACTCCCGGGTGGTCTCGGCGATCTCGGTCATCGCAGGCTGCGCGCGCAGCAGCAGTTGATTGTCGGCGATAGCCCGCGCGCCGATCTGGAGAAGGCGAGGGCCGACCCGGTAGACGTTGTCCTCGCCGCGTAGCACGAACTCCGTCTGTTCGAGGCTGCGGATCAATCGCAGCGCCGTGCTCGTCGCGAGACCGGTGGTCTTCGCCGCGTCGGCGAGCGTCAGACCGCCGTGCTCGGTGATCGCGCCGAGCAGCTCGAAGGTGCGGCTCACACTGCGCGTCACATCGCCGGGCGCCATGCTCTACTCCCATGCCGAGGGGTGTCGACACGTCGGTCGACCGTGCGCTGAATCTATCGCGGGCGGGCTTCGGCGAGGATCTCGTCGTGGTGTTCGTCGAGAAGCGGACTCCGCCGCACCGCAGGCCGGTCGCTGCCGCCGAACACCACCGGCTGGCGGACGTAGGACACGGTGCCCGCCGCCGGATGATCGAACGACGCTATGACGCCGCGGTGGCGCGCCTGCGCCGACCCGAGCGCCTGCTCGACGCTCCACACCTCGGATCCGGCCAGACCGGCGCCGTCGAGAACTTCCAAGACCTGCGCGACAGTGCGGCCTGCGGCCCAGGATTCGATTTCCTTACGCAGGGCGGGTTCGTTCCGGGTGCGCAGGGTGTCGTCGGTGAACCGCGGATCGGTGATCAGCTCGGCCCGGCCCATGGTCCGCGCCAACGTCTCGAACCCCTTCTGGCTGGCGACCGCGAGCACGAACAGGCCGTCATCGGCGCGGTAGGTGTCGAACGGCGTGGATACAGGATGCCGGTTGCCGACGCGCGCCGGCGTCACACCGGTGGCCTGGAGTTGGCTGTGCGCGGTGGGCAGCATCGCGAGCATGCTGTCGAACATGGCCACATCCAGATGCTGTCCCCGACCGGTGTTGCGGGCCGCGAGCAGCGCCGTGCTGATACCCCACGCCGCGAACAGGCCTGCGACGGTGTCCCCGAACGACTCACCCAGCCGCGTTGGTCCGGAGTCCTCGGTGCCGGTGATGCTCATGACCCCGGACAGGGCCTGCACCACGAGGTCGTAGGCGGCCGCACCCGACATCGGGCCGTGCTGGCCGAACCCGGAGATCGAGGCGTAGACGAGGCGCGGATTGCGGGCCGAGGCCGCCGCGTAGTCGATACCGAGCCGCGTTGTGACACCGGGCCGGAAGTTCTCCACCACGACGTCGGCATCGGCGATCAACCGCAGCAGCGTCTCCCGGTCCTCCGGGTCTTTCAGATCGAGCGCGATGGAGCGCTTGCCGCGATTGAGGACGTTGAAGTAGATGCTTTCGCCGTCGCGGAAGGGCCCGAGGTGCCTGGAGTCCTCACCGGCCTTCGATTCGATCTTGACGACGTCGGCGCCCGCATCGGCGAGTAGCGCCGTGCAGAACGGTCCCGCGAGGACGCGAGAGAGGTCGACGACGCGGATGCCGTCGAGCGGGGGCAGGGCAGGGGTGGTCATCGCAGTACCTCGATCCTCAGTAGTCGATGGAACGGACCGACGGTGCATTGCCTGCGATGGTCAGCAGCTGGATCTGCGAGGTGCCCTCGAAGATGCGCAGGATCCGGCAGTCGCGGTAGAGCCGCTCGATCTCGGATTCACGCATGAACCCCGCGCCGCCGTGGATCTGCACGACCCGGTCGACGACCGAGAAGCAGGCCTCGGTCGCCACATATTTCGAGATCGAGGCCGCGCGCCGCAGGTCGCGGCCTGCGTCTTTGACGTCCGCCGCCCAGTCCGCGGTGACCCGCGAGGACACCAGTTCGGCGTCGCATTCCCCCAGCAGCAGCCCGATTGCCTGGAACTCGGCGATCGGCTGCCCGAACTGTTTGCGTTCGGCGGCGTACTCGCGCCCGAGTTCCCAGGCGCGAAGGGCGATGCCGTTCGCCATGGCCGCGACGTCGATACGGGCGCGATTGAGGGCGGTGAGGGCGATATTGCCGCCGCGTCCCTCGATGCCGATCACGGCGTCGTGCGGTAGCACCACGTCGTCGAGGAACACCGTGTAGGTGGGCGCCGAGCGGATGCCCATCTTGTCCTGCGGCTCCGAATAGGTGACTCCGGGTGTGCCCTTGGGGAGGGCGAAGGCCGTGATACCGCGGAAACCGGCGCCGGGGTCGGTTTTGGCGAACAGCACGACGAGGTCCGCCTCGCGGGCGTTGGAGATGAAGGTTTTGGCGCCGGTCAGATGCCAGCCGTCGTCTTCGCGCCGGGCGACGGTGCGCATCGAGGCGATATCGGAGCCCGCATCGGGTTCGGTGAGCGCGAAACCGGCCAGGACCTCGCCGGATGCGAGCTGCGGCAGCCAGCGGCGCTGCTGTTCCTCGGTGCCGCCCACCAGGATGGGCTCCAGCCCGAGGTAGTGGGCGGTGTAGATCGACGCCAGGGCCGCGTCGGCGCGCGCGACCTCCTCGATGGCGACGAGCTGGGTACGTGTCGACAGCCCGAGCCCGCCGAATTCCTCGGGGACCGAGATGCCCATCAGATCCTGCTCGGCGAGGCGGCGGACAAGGCGGGCGGGAAACTCCGTTGACTCGTCGCGTTCCGCGGCTCCCGGAAGGATCTCGGCGTTGGCGAACGCGCGGACGGTGCTGCGGAATTCGGTGAGGTCGAGGGTGGCGTCGAGCGTCTGGGTGGTCACGGGGACTCCTGTGGAACGAGCGGGAAGCCGCTGAATTTCATTTAGTGAAAGTCAATTGCCACTAGGTGGCACACGACGACTATGGCGCAGACCGGTGGGGTTTGTCCAGGGGCAGTTCGCCCGCTGCCGGGCCCGGAAACGACAACGAGCGGCAGCGCACAGGTGGACGGCCTGTGCGCTGCCGCTCGACACCCGCCCGGCGTGCCGGGTGACCGGGCAGGCGGAACTCACGCGCTCCGGCGTGAGCGGTATACGGGTACGGGGATCAGTTGTTCTCGATCATCGGGACCCGCACGCCACGGGTGCGCGCGGTCTCGATCGCATGGTCGTAACCGGCATCGACATGCCGGATCACACCCATACCGGGATCGTTCGTGAGCACGGCCTCGATCTTCGCGGCCGCCAGTTCGGTGCCGTCGGCGATGCACACCTGGCCTGCGTGGATAGACCGGCCCATGCCGACACCGCCGCCGTGATGGATCGACACCCACGACGCACCCGAGGCCGTGTTGACGAGGGCGTTGAGCAGCGGCCAGTCGGCGATCGCATCGGAGCCGTCGATCATCGACTCGGTTTCGCGGTAGGGGGATGCGACGGAACCGGAGTCGAGATGGTCACGACCGATCGCGATCGGCGCGGACAGTTCGCCGCTGGCGACCATCTCGTTGAACTTCAGGCCCGCGAGATGGCGTTCGCCGTAACCGAGCCAGCAGATGCGGGCAGGCAGACCCTCGAAAGCAACCTTCTCGCCCGCCATCTCGATCCACCGCCGCAGGTGCTCGTTCTCCGGGAACAGTTCCAGGATCGCCTTGTCGGTGGCGGCGATATCTTTGGGATCACCGGACAGGGCGGCCCAGCGGAACGGGCCGAGCCCCTCCTCGAACAGCGGGCGGATATAGGCCGGGACGAAGCCGGGGAAGTCGAAGGCTCGGTCGAAACCGGCCTTGCGGGCCTCGTCGCGGATCGAGTTGCCGTAGTCGAAGACCTCGGCGCCCTTGTCGAGGAAACCCACCATGGCTGCGACATGTGCGGCCATGGACTTGCGTGAGTTCTCGGTGAACTCGGCCGGGTCCTTCTCGGCCATCGTCTTCATATCGCCGAAATCGATACCGAGGGGGAGATAGGACAGCGGATCGTGGGCCGAGGTCTGGTCGGTGACGATATCGATCGGCGCGTCCATCTGCAGTAGCGCGGGGAAGATCTCGGCGGCGTTACCCTCGACGCCGATCGACAGGGGGCGCTTCGCGTCGCGGGCCTCGATCGCGAGCCGCAGCGCGTGCTCGAGGTCGTCGGCCTTGGTGTCGAGGTATTTGTGCGCAATACGGCGGTCGATCCGGGTGACGTCACAGTCGACGCAGATGGCGACGCCCTCGTTCATGGTCACCGCGAGCGGCTGCGCGCCGCCCATACCGCCCAGCCCGGCCGTGAGGGTGATGGTGCCTGCGAGGCTGCCACCGAAGCGTTTGCGGGCGATGGCGCCGAAGGTCTCGTATGTTCCCTGCAGAATGCCCTGGGTGCCGATGTAGATCCACGACCCCGCGGTCATCTGGCCGTACATAGTGAGGCCGAGATCCTCGAGGCGGCGGAACTCTTCCCAGTTGGCCCAATCGCCGACCAGGTTGGAGTTCGCGATGAGCACGCGCGGCGCCCATTCGCTGGTGCGGAAGACGCCGACCGGCTTACCGGACTGGACGAGCATGGTCTCGTCGTTCTGCAAGGTCTTCAGCGTGGCGACCATGGCGTCGAACGCGGCCCAGCTGCGGGCGGCTCGGCCGGTGCCGCCGTAGACAACCAGGTTGTCGGGGTGCTCTGCGACGTCGGGATCGAGGTTGTTCATCAGCATTCGCAGCGCGCCCTCCTGTTGCCACCCGAGGGTGTTCAGGTCGCTGCCGCGCGGGGCCCGCACGGGTCGGGCTTCGTGGCCGGGGGAGGTGATGTCCATAGTGCTCCTCGCTGTTGTGCGCTGGCTCACGCTCTGTAACGATGTCTTGTATATTCCTGTCTATACAAGCTCATGTCAAGGCGCGCTCCAGCGTCGCCCTCCACCCGTCGAGGTTCGATCAGTCGAATGGACACGACGACGAGCGCGAGACCCTCAGCGAAAGGTCCCGAGATGAACACCGTCCACACCGAGACCGATGCGATGCCCACCCCGAACGAGATCGGCGACGCCCTCGCCCTGGTCTTCCGGAGTTGGGACGAACGCCTGCTCGCCGACACCGACCCCGGAACACGCGAGACCCTCACCGAACTCGTCTCCGAACTTCCCGCCGCCTACAAACAAGACATCGCACCGGAGCAGGCCCGCCAAGACCTCCGCGTACTCGCCGGACTCACCGACGGATCGATCGATGTCCGCATCATCGCCGACTCCTCGGGGCCGGGCACCCATCGCCTGTCCCTGTACGTCGGGGGGAGCCCGGCTTCGCTGAGCGAGCTCATGCCGCTGCTGCAGAGCCTCGGCGCCGAGGTGCTGGACGAACGCCCCTATCCGCTCGTCTCGCCCGCGAACCTGCATTGCTGGATCTACGTGTTCACCCTCCGCTATCCGATCGCGCCGGTCGACGACTTCGACGAGTTCGCGGTCCGGTTCGCCGCGGCGGTCGACGCACTCTGGAAAGGCGCCGCCGAACCGGACCGGCTGGGGGAGTTGATCGCCCGTGCGGGAATGCAGTGGCGGGAAGTCGCTGTCCTGCGGGCATACGCCGAATACTTACGTCAGGCCGGTTTCCCCTACAGCAGCGCGTACGTCGCCGACGCGCTCTGCCGGTACCCCGCGATCGCCGCCGCGTTGATCGAATGCTTCACCGCGCGATTCGATCCGTCCACCCCGAGTGACGACGGTGGCGACGCAGCCGCCGAGAAGGTTTCGGCCCTGATCGAGTCGGTGCACGGGCTCGACGAGGACCGGATCTTCCGGGCGCTGCTGGAAGTCATCCGTAACACCTTGCGCACCAACCACTTCATCGCTCCCGAGCGGGAAGCCCTTGCACTGAAACTCGATTCGCGCAATATCGGTGAGCTTCCCGAGCCTAGGCCCCGCTACGAGATCTTCGTCTACTCGCCGACCGTTGCCGGCGTGCATATGCGCTTCGGAGCCGTGGCCAGGGGCGGACTGCGCTGGTCGGACCGCCGCGAGGACTTCCGCACCGAGGTGCTGGGGCTCGTGAAGGCCCAGGCGGTCAAGAACGCGGTCATCGTGCCGGTCGGCGCCAAAGGGGGTTTCGTGCTCCGCAAACCCCCGGCCCCCACCGGGCACGCCGAGCACGACCGAGCCGCGCTCCGTGCGGCGGGTATCGCAGGCTACCGCGCGTTCATCCGTGGCCTGCTCGACCTCACCGACAACGTCGACCGCACAACAGGCGAGGTGCGCCCACCCCTCGGTGTGGTCCGCCGCGACGGCGACGACCCCTATCTCGTGGTGGCCGCCGACAAAGGCACGGCGTCGTTCTCGGATATCGCCAACGAGGTAGCGGCAGGATACGACTTCTGGCTCGGTGACGCCTTCGCCTCCGGCGGATCGGTGGGCTACGACCACAAGGCAATGGGCATCACCGCTCGCGGGGCGTGGGAGAGCGTCAAACGGCGCTTCCGTGAACTCGGCCTCGACTGTGACGCAGCGGATTTCACGGTCGCGGGCATCGGGGATATGAGCGGCGACGTCTTCGGGAACGGAATGCTGTGCAGCGCGCACATTCGCCTGGTCGCGGCGTTCGACCACCGCCACATCTTCCTCGACCCGGATCCCGACCCCGAACGCTCGTACGCCGAACGCGCCCGCCTGTTCGCGCTGCCGAGATCCTCATGGGCGGACTACGATCGCGCGCTCCTCAGCGAAGGTGGCGGAGTATGGGAGCGGACCGCGAAATCGGTGCCGATCAGTGCGCAGGCCCGACGAGCGCTCGGGCTCGACCCGGACATCACCGAGCTGACACCACCCGAGCTGATCAGGGCGATCCTGCGGGCACCGGTCGATCTGCTGTGGAACGGCGGAATCGGAACCTATGTCAAGGCTGCGACGGAAACACATGCCGATGCCGGCGACAAGGCCAACGACGCGGTCCGCGTGAACGGGTGCGAGCTGCGGGCGCGAGTCGTCGGCGAGGGCGGCAACCTCGGTCTGACGCAGGCGGCCCGGATCGAGATCGCTCGTGCGGGTGGGCGCGTTGGCACCGATGCCCTCGACAATTCGGCGGGCGTGGACTGTTCCGATCACGAGGTCAACATCAAAATCCTGCTCGACGATCTGGTCGGATCCGGAGTGCTGAGCCCGCAGGCGCGGCCGCGGCTGCTCGCCGAGATGACCGACGAAGTGGCCGCACTGGTACTGGCCGACAACATCTCCCAGAACGAGCTGCTCGGCACGGCGCTCGCCGACGCGCCGCAGCTGCTGGGCGTACACGCGCGCCAGATCGCCGCGCTAGAGGCGGCAGGCGAACTGGACCGCGCGCTCGAGGTGCTTCCCGACGTGAAGACGATCGCGGCCCGGCGGCGAGCAGGCGAGGGGTTGACGGCGCCCGAGCTGGCGACGCTGACGGCCCACGTCAAACTCGACGTGAAACGCGCGCTGCTGGCCGGTGAGCTGGTCGACCACGACGTGTTCCTGCCGACCCTGCGGGCGTACTTCCCGCGGCCCCTCCGCGACGACTACGCGGACGCCATCGACCGGCACCCGCTGCGGCGCGAGATCGTCGCGACGGCGCTGACCAATACGGTGATCGACCGCGGCGGTATCACCTATGCGTTCCGGCTCGCGGAGGAAGCGGGGGCCACCCCGGAGGACGCGGTCCGGGCGTTCAGCGTCGTGACCGCGGTCTTCGGGCTACCCGGCCTGTGGGCCCGGATCGCCGCCGCCCCCGTACCGAGCGAGGTTGCCGACGAATTGGTCCTCGTCACACGGCGTCTGCTGGATCGCGCTTCGCGCTGGCTGCTGCACCGACGGCCGCAACCCCTGGCGGTGGGCGCGGAAATCACGCGTTTCCGGGACCGGATCGCGCACACCTCGACCATGCTCGACGGTTGGCTCGTCGGCACCGACCGCACCAACCTGCGGGAACGCACCCGCGCAATCGCAGAACGCGGCGCACCCGAGGACCTGGTCCGCGATGTGGAACTAGCACTCGACAGGTTCGGCCTGCTCGACGTGGTCGAGATCGCGGAGCTGGCCGACTGCGATATCGCCGTTGCCGGGGAACTCTACTTCCGTCTCTGCGAACGGGTCGGTCTCGTCCGCCTCCTGAACGGTGTCTCCGCGCTCAGCAAGGAGACCCGGTGGGATGCGCTGGCGCGACTGTCGTTGCGTGACGAGCTGTACGACAGCGTGCGTGCCTTGACATCGGATGTGCTCGCGCATGCCGTACCCGGCGACACCACCGAACGGATGCTCGCCGACTGGGAGGAACGCAACGAATCCCGGCTGCGTCGAGCGCGCAGCGCGCTCGCGGAGATCGACGAATCCGGTCAGCGAGACCTCGCAGCCCTGTCCGTCGCTTCCCGTCAGCTGCGCCGGATGGCGGCCTGAGCTGGCCGGTAGACTTCGTTGGCCGCGCCGACGCAGGCAGCGGTGGGATTTTCGAGGAACAGGGGCAGGGCATGGCGGTTGTTGATGTCGACGCGGAACTCGCCGTGCTGTTCCACGAAACCGCAGGCGTGTCCGTTCCCGCCTACGAACGTGTCAAGAAGCTCGTCGCGGAACAGATCCGTTCGGGCCGTTGGTCCGAAGGCGATCAGCTGCCTTCGGAGAACCAGTTCGTCGACGCGTTCGGCCTGTCCCGGATGACGATCAACCGCGCCCTGCGGGAATTGACGAGCGACGGCTTGATCGTCCGGATGATGGGAGTGGGAACGTTCGTCGCCAGGACCAAGACGGCCTCCCCGTTGTTCGAGGTGAAGAACATTGCCGACGAGATCCAGCAGCGTGGGCATCGGCACCGCACCGAGGTGGTCTTCGTCCGCGAGGAGGAAACCGACCATTCGCAGTCGTTTCTGCGAGATGGTGTCGGGTCGCGAGTTTTTCACTCATTGCTCGTGCACTACGAGGATGACATTCCGATCCAGGTCGAGGATCGGTTCGTGAATCCCGCGCAGGCTCCCGAGTACCTCGACCAGGACTTCACTGCCCTGACCCCGAACGACTACCTCACTCGGGTGGCTCCGTTGGTGCGCGGCGAGCACGTGGTCGAGGCGGTATCGGCGAGTCCGCAGGAGTGTCATCTGCTGCGTATCGACCGCAGCGAGCCATGCCTGCTGATCCGGCGTCGCACATGGTCCGACCACGGCCTGGTGAGCGCCGCCCGCCTCATCCACCCGGGTACACGCAGCCGGCTGGAGGGCGAATTCTCGCGGTGAACCACCGGTAAAGAGCACGTCACAGGCTCGGTATGCGCGCGATTCGGCCGGGGAGCACCGCATGAGCTAGGGTGGAGATACCCAACGCGGGGTGGAGCAGCTCGGTAGCTCGCTGGGCTCATAACCCAGAGGTCGCAGGTTCAAATCCTGTCCCCGCTACTACCGTGTAAGGCCCGGCAGCTGCCGGGCCTTACACGTCTCACCGGTACGAGGGTCATGCCCGGTGTTCGACGCTTCCAGCTCATCCGAAATGTCTGTTTTCTGTTGAATTGTCTGCTATGGCGGCATAATTACTCAGGCAATCGGTACTCCAGGGGCGTGGTTGGCGCCGAAATCAGCAGCGGCGGGGTGAGGGCAGCCGGTGTATCACTACGTCGCGGTCAGATTTCGTGAAGTTGCGGAGGGATTAAGCGAAAACATCCTCATTCTGGGCGAACAGGACAGCAACAAGGTTCGAGAGCTCACCGCAACTCCGCTGCGTGAGGTGTTGCACCGCATCCACGGTGGCGTGCAAGACGGAGCCGATCAGGTCGCTGCCGCCTGCGGAATACGGTCCCAGGCACCCCCCTCGCTGGTGGTCACCAGCAACAGGGACGAAGCGCGAGTTTACGGTGACACAGTCTGGGGGCCGACGGTGCAACGTCTGAACGCCGAGCAGCGGGAGACAGCGCGCAATTACACACTGGGTTCGGAGCCGATCAACGCGGCTTTGCGCGGCGAGTTCGCATACTACGACTTCAGCCGCCCCGATATCCCGATGTTGGACGAGATGCTGCTCATGACACCGACACCCGAATGGATCCAGGTATGGAAGACCATCAGAGCCGAGCGACTGTTCCCCGATATCGATATCGCCGAGGTCCGCCCCGGCTACCGCGGCCGGTTCGCCGACTTCGTGAGCACCTGCATGGAGCCGGGAGCCTTGGAACCCCTGAAACGTCAGCGCGGCCGCAACACCGATATCCGGATCGAGGTCCCGCCCGGCATTCCCGCGCTCTATCTCCGCGAGCTCTCCGCGATGCCGCAGGAATCAGAGTTGCTGCTGGGCCGCGGCCTCGAATTCGAGGTGCTCGAGATGGGCCATAAGGCCGGGCGCTGGGTCGGCGCGATCCGCATCCTCCCCCCGTCGGCTACCGCGGCCTGAGCAGCGTCGACGTGACCGCTCAGCCGCGGCGCGCGAACCGTCCGGGGTCGGCCTGGTCGCGGGGTTTCACGATGATCTGGTCCAGGTTGACATGCGGCGGCCGGCTGGCGGCGAAAGCGACGATTTCGGCGATATCCTGCGCGACCAGCGGGTCGATACCCGCATACACCTGCGCGGCGCGTTCTTCGTCACCATTGAAACGAACCAGCGAGAATTCGGTTTCCACCGCGCCGGGCGCGATTTCGGTGAGCCGCACCGGTTGGCCGAGGAGCTCACCGCGCAGGGTGCGGTGCAGTACCGCTTGGGCGTGTTTGGCGGAGGTGTAGCCGGAGCCGTTGTCGTAGGCGTGGAAGGCGGCCACCGAGGTGATGGTGACGATGAGGCCGTCGCCGGACGCAATGAGCTTCGGCAGCAGCGCTTTGGTGACGCGCAGGGTGCCGAGGACGTTGGTTTCCCACATCCACCGCCAGTCGTCGAGGTCGGCTTCGGCGACACTGGCCAGTCCCTTCGCACCGCCCGCGTTGTTGACCAGCACATCCACTCGTGCGACGGCGTCGGTGAAGGCGCGCACGGAATCATCGGAGGTGACGTCGAGCTCCAGCGCGGTGCCGCCGATCTCCTCGGCGAGCGGCCGCAGCCGATCGATCCGGCGGGCGCCCACGTACACGTGGTAACCCTGTTTCGCGAGTTCCCGGGCGGTGGCCTCCCCGATACCCGAGCTGGCCCCGGTGACAACAGCGGTGCGTGTGCTCATGGCTGCGATCCTATGCGCAGGCGAACGCGCCACCCCTACTCGGTGAGTGACGGTTAACATTTCCGGCATGGCTATTCGGGAAGCGGTCAGCGCGGATGGAACCAACATCGTCTACCAGGTGAGCGGTCCATCCGGCGCTCGGCCGCTGATGCTGCTGCACGGCTGGTCGGCGAACCTGCGCTGCTGGGGTGCGGCTGCCGACGACCTCGCCGAACGCTTCCGGGTGATCGCCGTCGACCTGCGCGGGCACGGCTACTCGGGGGCTCCGGCCACCGGATACGACGACCCGAAGAACTGGGCGGCCGATATCGCGGCCGTGCTCGCCGCCGAATCGATCACCTCCGGCGCGGTGCTGCTCGGCTGGTCGTATGGCGGCATCGTGCTCAGCGACTATCTGACCGCAAACGGCACCGACGCCCTGGCGGGCGTCATCTACAGCGGGTCGATGGCCAATATCGGTCCCGGCGTGCCTGGCGCAGAGGTCGGTTCGGCCATGCAGCAGGCGCTGCCCGCGGTGTTCGAGGAGAGCCCGGGGCGGGCGCTGCGCGGTTTCGCGGCGTTCGGTAACGCCAACACCGGTCCGGGTGAGGACAAGGGCGCCGACGCGCAACGACTGTTCGGGGCCAGCCTCGCCACCCCGCCGTTCGTCCGCAAGGCGCTGTTCTACCGGACGATCGACAACTCCGTGACGCTGCGCAACCTGGATATCCCGGTCCTGGTGCTGCACGGTTCCGCGGACCCGGTGGTCCCGGCCGCCGACGGGCAGTACATCGCCGACCTGGCGCCGCAGGGCCGCGCATCGATCTGGGAAGGCGCCCAGCACGGGTTGTTCATCGAGGACCGGGCCCGGTTCGTCGCCGAGGTGAGTGAGTTCGTCGCGGGGTTGTGAAGCGTTGCTGCCGAGCTCCGGCGTACGTACAATTTTTTGTACGTCTGAGGGAAGGTGGTCGAAATGCGGACGATGACGTACTCGGAGTCACGGAAGCACTACGCCGATGTGCTCAATAGTGTGGTGGAGGATCGCGAAGAGGTCATCATCACTCGTGCGGGGCACGACCCTGTGGTGATGGTGGCGCTCGATGACTACGAGTCCTTGCGAGAAACCGCATATTTGTTGCGCAGTCCGGCCAACGCGCGCCGACTACTAGAGGCGATCGAGCGGCTCGAGGATGGTGAAGGCATAGTGCGGGACCTTGTCGAGTGAAGCTCGTCTGGGATGAGACTGCCTGGTCGGACTACCTTTGGTGGCAGGCAGAGGACCGCAAGGTTGTCAAACGGATCAATCTGCTCCTCGCCGATATCCAACGCAACGGCAATGAGGGTATCGGTAAACCCGAGCCGCTCAAACATGGTTTTCAGGGCTATTGGTCGCGGCGGATCACCGACGAACACCGTCTGGTGTACAAGGTGACCGAGGACCAGGTTCGTATCGCCATGTGTCGCTACCACTACCGACTGCCATGACCTCGAGAACCGGCGTGTGATCACGCTCACTGGACGGGATGCGGGGGCCTGACCCAGGTGTTGCACTGTGCAGTATGGACAGCGTGAGTCAACGGCCGAACCGGATAGCGGTGCTATCGGTGCACACTTCGCCGCTCGCCCAACCCGGTACCGGGGACGCGGGCGGCATGAACGTCTACGTGCTCCAAACCGCCGTACAGCTGGCCCGGCGCGGGATCGAAGTGGAGATCTTCACCCGCGCCACCTCCTCGAATCTGCCGCCGGTGCAGGAAGCCGCGCCCGGGGTACTGGTGCGCAATGTGGTGGCGGGGCCGTTCGAGGGACTCGACAAACACGATCTGCCCACTCAGCTGTGCCCGTTCGCAGCGGAGGTGCTTCGGCAGGAGGCCAGGCAGTTGCCCGGTCACTACGACCTGGTGCATTCGCACTACTGGCTGTCCGGCCAGGTGGGCTGGTTGGCGCGGGACCGCTGGCGGGTGCCGCTGGTGCACACCGCGCACACCTTGGCGGCGGTGAAGAACGCCGCCCTCGCCGACGGGGACTGTCCGGAGCCGGCGAGCCGAGAGATCGGCGAGAAACAGGTGATCGCGGAGGCCGACCGGCTGGTCGCCAACACCGCACAGGAAGCCGCGCAACTGATCGACCTCTACGGCGCACCGGCCGAACGCATCGATGTGGTGCCGCCGGGTGCGGACCTCGCCCGCTACCGGCCCGGTGACCGCGCCGCTGCGCGCGCCGAACTGGGGCTGGCCGCCGATGAGCAGGTCGCCGCGTTCGTCGGCCGTATCCAACCGCTCAAAGCGCCGGATGTGCTGGTGCGCGCGGCGGCCGAGGCGCTGCGCCGCGACCCGCACCGCAAGCTGCGAGTGCTGATCGTCGGCGGACCCTCCGGTTCCGGGCTGGAACGGCCCGACGCGCTGATCGAACTCGCCGCAGGCCTCGGTATCGCCGACCACGTCACCTTTTTGCCGCCACAGCCGCCGGACCGGCTGGTGCAGGTGTACCGGGCGGCCGATCTGGTCGCCGTCCCCAGCTACAACGAATCCTTCGGGCTGGTCGCGCTGGAAGCACAAGCCAGCGGAACACCGGTGCTGGCGGCCGAGGTGGGCGGCCTCGGCACCGCGGTCCGCAACAATCACAGCGGTCTGCTCGTCCCCGGTCACCGCATCCCCGAGTGGGCCGACGCCCTCGAACACCTGCTCGACGACACCGACCGCCTGGCCGAGCTGGGCGCGAACGCGGTCGAGCATGCGGCCGCGTTCTCATGGGAGCACACCGCCGACGCCCTGCTCGCCAGCTACTCCCAGGCACTGACCCGTTTCGGCGCCGAACGCGACCGCCGCACCGGCCTTGACCGTTCCGCCGCTATTCTCGGCGAGAGTCAGGTCAGAGCGCGGGCGCTGTGGCGGCGCCGGATGGGAGCACGCCGATGAGCGATACGGCTGGATTGATCGACGAAACACTGCGCGACCGCGATATCGAATACACCCGCCCCGGCGCCGACACCTTCGTCGCGGTGCTGCCCGGGGAGCGCAAACTCACCACCAATGTCATGCTCACCGTCGGCAGGCACGGGGTGCGCATCGAATCGTTCGTCTGCCGCAAACCCGACGAGAACTTCGTCGGCGTCTACAAATTCCTGCTGCGGCGTAACCGCAGGCTCTACGGCGTCGCCTACACCCTCGACAAGGTGGGCGATATCTATTTGGTCGGCCGTATCGCCAGCCACGCCGTCACCCCCGACGAACTCGACCGTATTTTCGGTCAGATCCTCGAAGCCGTCGACCACGACTTCAATACACTGCTCGAGCTCGGTTTCGCGGAATCCATTCGGAAGGAATGGAAGTGGCGGGTTTCGCGCGGGGAATCGCTGAAGAACCTGCGTGCCTTCGAACATCTGGTGGATTCGGCCGACAAACCCTGAGCGTCACCCCTCGCACCCGGCTACGGGTCAGTTCAGCCGTATTGGCCACACCCGAGCAGAGGAACCGAAAAAGCCGCTGTTGACGACGGTCGGGTCGAGCCGTACATCGCCAGCTCCAGTGGGAATACCTCACGCCCATGAAAAAATGACCTTGCCAAGAGGCTTGCTCACCCGCTGCGCTGTTCGTGCTCAGCTGCACCGAGCGGGCAAACGGACCGAGATATCGATATCGGAGGCGGTATGGCTGTGCTGGCGCTGGATATCGGGGCGACGAAATTCGCGGCCGGCCGAGTCGATTCCGCAGGCCGAGTCGACCGGGTGAGTCGGGTCCCGGTACCGCATACCGGCGCCTGGGACGTCTGCCGCGCGCTGCTGTCGGAAGTCGCCGACGGTGACCGGGTGACCGCGGTAGGTATCGGCTCGGCGGGGCCGGTGGATGTGCCCGCCGGGGTGACCTGCGCGCTCAATATCCCGGAGTGGCGATCCGGGTTCGAGATCGTGGACGCGGTGCGAGAGTTGTTTCCTGCCGCCGAAACTCGTTTCGCCATCGACGGTGCCTGCCTCGCGCTGGCCGAACACCGGTGGGGCGCATTACGCGGAACCGCCGACGCGCTGGCCATGACCGTATCGTCCGGGATCGGTGGCGGCATCCTGGCCGGCGGGCGGGTCTTGATGGGCCGCACCGGGAACGCGGGACATATCGGCCATATCGTCGTACCCGGTTGGGATGTCCGGTGCGCGTGCGGGGGAGCGGGTTGTGTGGAGGCGATCGCAAGCGGTATGTCGTCGGTGCGCTGGGCGCGTGCTCAGGGCTGGACCGGGGAGACGGGTGCGCAGCTCGCCGAGGCCGCGGCCGCGGGGCAACCGATCGCGCTTGCCGCATTGGAGCGAGCCGGTACGGCGCTCGGCCAGGCGGTCAGCTCGGCCGCCGCGCTGCTCGATATCGACCACGTCGTGATCGGCGGCGGATTCGCCTGCTCCGGCGAACCGCTGTGGGGGCCGCTGCGCGCGTCCGTCGCCAGGCACGCCGGTTTGAGTTTCCTGCGGCTGCTGCGGGTGGCGCCATCCGAACTGGCCGAAGGTGCGACGCTGGCGGGTGCCGGAATACTCGCGGTCGAACGCTGATCGCGGCTCCGAGGCCAGGACCGACGCGAGAACCGCACGTGGCAGGATGGCCCGCATGACGTACACCCTCGTGTTGCTGCGCCACGGCGAAAGCGAATGGAATGCCCTGAACCTGTTCACCGGCTGGGTGGACGTGCACCTGACCGATAAGGGCATCGCCGAGGGCAAGCGGGCCGGTGAACTGCTGGCCGAGCACGGGATCCTGCCCGACGTGGCCTACACGTCGCTGCTGCGCCGCGCCATCAGCACCGCAAATATCGCGCTCGATGCCGCCGACCGGCACTGGATCCCGGTGGTGCGCGACTGGCGGCTCAACGAACGTCATTACGGTGCGCTGCAAGGCAAGAACAAGGCGCAGATCCGAGACAAGTACGGCGAGGACCAGTTCATGCTGTGGCGGCGCAGCTATGACACCCCGCCGCCGCCGATCGACGTCGACGACGAGTACAGCCAGGACGGCGACGCGCGTTACGCCGGTATCGAGGTCCCGCGCACCGAATGCCTGCTCGATGTGGTGAACCGGATGGTGCCCTACTGGGAGTCGACCATTTCCCAGGAACTGCGCGCGGGCAAGACCGTGCTGGTGGCCGCGCACGGTAACTCGCTGCGTGCCCTGGTCAAGCACCTCGACCAGATCTCCGACGACGATATCGCCGGGCTCAATATCCCCACCGGTATCCCGCTGCGCTATGAGCTGGACGAGGATATGCGTCCGGTCCGTCCGCGCGAATACCTCGACCCGGAAGCGGCCGCCGCGGGTGCCGCCGCCGTCGCGAGCCAGGGCGGTAGGTAACCCCAGGAAAACAGTTCTCGGCGAACGCGCCGTACCTCACCCGAGGTGCGGCGCGTTCGCCTATCCGCACCGAGAGCCCGCTTTCCTTGTCTCGGCTGCCGCGTATCCGTTACTCGGATTCTCTGTAATTCCGTCCGGGGCAGGGTCTCTCGACACGTGGCCACCATGTGACTGGTCGTTGTTACTCGTAGGTAGGTTCTGTACGCTCTGAACGTCCGACCAGTTCGAGAGGTGGATCACGTTCGATGAAACCTGTGTTTCGAGCCACTGCGGCCCTGGTCGCCACACTGCTGCTCGTGCCTTTCCTTGGTCATAGCGCATCCGCAGAGCCGGTGCCGGACGGTGGTGCGGCAGGCGCTTCCTGGACGGCAGCCCATGAGGGTCCCCAGCAGTACCCGAAGATCCACATCACCTGGGACGTGCCCATCACCATGAGTGACGGCACGGTACTGAAGGCCAATGTGTACCGCCCCGCCGACCTTTCGGGCGCACCGGTCGCCGACCGGACACCCACCATCGTGAACATGACCCCGTACACCAAACTGGTGTCCAACCTGGTCGACCACATGGGATCCATCCCTGGACTGTCCGATGCGCTGTTCCAGCTCGCCCGCTCGATCGATATGACCGGCACGCCGCTATCGGGCCTGACCGACCTCACCAAAGCCCTCGGCGGCGGCGCGCTGCGCAACTTCGCCGTCGACCGCCAGCTCATCAAAAGCGGTTACACGCAGGTAGTCGTCGACGTGCGCGGCACAGGTTTCTCCCAGGGAACATGGGATATGTTGCGCCAGCGCGAACAGCGCGACACCGTCGAAGTGATCGACTGGGCGTCCCGGCAGCCCTGGTCCACCGGCAAGGTCGGGATGAGCGGAATGTCGTATTCCGGCATCAACCAGCTGCAGGCCGCCGAAAAGCAGCCGCCTGCACTCGCAGCGATCTTCCCGGTCGTGCCGGGCAGCGATCTGGCCGCCGACGTACTGATGCCCGGCGGCGCCTTCGGCTTCAACTTCATCCCGCTCTGGCTGGCCGGGATCAACGGACTCAAATGGATCCCGGACGTGCAGTCGATCGTCACCGGCAACTTCGACCAGAAATGGCTGACCGACCGGATGGCCGACCCGATGACCTACCTCGACGTCTTCCTGGACGCCTACGTCAAAGTGAACATCGAGGACCTGGACCCGCGCGTGCAGGAAATGATCCAGCACGACAGCCCAGCGCGGCAGGCGTGGCTGGGCGACCCGAGCCTGGTGCAGGTGCCGACCTTCGTGGTCGGCGGCTGGCACGACCTGTTCACCTACTCCGAATCCAAGATCTACAACAAGATCCCGCTGCCGCCGGGGCACAAACAGCTGCTCATGGGCGACACCTACCACCTGAACTCCGGCAGCGAAACCGGGAAACCCGGTCTGCCGCCGCGGCTGGACGTGCTGCAACGCGCCTGGTTCGACAAATGGCTCAAGGGGATCGATAACGGAATCGACCGGTACGGCCCGGTGACATTGCGCGAACAAGGCGGGACCTGGGTGACCCGCGACGGTTTCGGGGCCAGCGCGCCCGACCCCGAACGCGCCGAACACCGCCGCATGTACCTGTCCGCCGCGCCGAGCGGGACCGCCCAGAGCGTGCACGACGGCTCGCTCACCCCCGGCCCGAACAGCGACACCGCCCGCCTGACAGTGGCACCCGGCCTCACCGGCCTGTGCTCCAACGACGCCGCACAGGCCACCATCGGCGTGATATCGATCATCAACGCCTGCGGCTCGGACTCGCGCCTCCAAGAACTCAACGGGCTCACCTTCACCAGCACACCCGTCGCCGAGGCGACCACCATCTCCGGACCCATCGCCGTCCGGCTCAACACGGTGCAGGACGCCGCCGACGGCTACTGGGTGGTCACAGTGAACGACGTGGCGCCGGACGGTCAGTCGCGGGTGCTGTCATCGGGTCAGCTGATGGCTTCGCTACGGGAAATCGACGAATCGCAGAGCACGCGCTCAGCCAACGGCGACTACACCGACCCACACCCGTATGTCTCCATCGAACACCGTCGCCCGACCGTGCCCGGTGAAGTGACCACGCTCGATATCGGTCTGCCCGCTGTCGAGGCAGTGCTGCAACCCGGGCACCGGCTGCGCGTCGATGTGTACGCGGGCAACTTCCCGAAAGGTCTGCCGATCCTGCCGATGCTGATCGACACCGGATTGAAACCGCAGCACCTACAGCTGGACCCGCAGCAGCCGAGCTTCGTGAACATCCCCGTGCGGGGTAACCCCGGCTGGTGACCGACGCCGATACACTCGGCCTGCCCGAAACCAAACCTCACCGACGCCGAACAATGCGTAAACACCCGGCTAACGGCATCAGAAGCACCTGTGACCTGCATGAAACTTCCCGTACCCGGGGTTGGTCAGCCGGTTGGCGACCGTACGATTCATGGTGTGAGCGTTCCCCAGGCCGTACTGCTGGCAGCCGTAGCGGCTGTTGTCGGACTGGCCGTCGGCGGACTCCTGATCCCGTACGTGAACGCCAGACAGGCCGCCCGCAGGCAGGCCGAGGCCGGGCTGACCATGTCGCAGGTCCTCGACCTGATCGTGCTCGCCTCCGAAAGCGGGATAGCGGTCGTCGACGAATACCGCGACGTGGTGCTGGTCAATCCACGCGCCGAGGAACTCGGCCTGGTCCGCAACCGGCTACTCGACGAACGAGCCTGGGCCGCGGTGGAGAAAGTGCTGGCCACCGGCGAATCCGCCGAATTCGACCTGACCGCCAAAAACCCGGGCCCCGGCCGCGGCCGTATCGCAGTACGCGGGGTGGCGCGGCCACTGTCGCCGGAGGAGACCAGCTTCACCGTGCTGTTCGCCGACGACGACTCCGAACAGGCCAGGATGGAAGCCACCCGCCGCGATTTCGTGGCCAACGTCAGCCATGAACTCAAAACCCCCGTCGGTGCGATGAGCCTGCTCGCCGAAGCGCTGCTGGAAACAGCCGACGACCCCGAAGCAGTCCGCCACTTCGGTGAACGCGTGCTTGCCGAATCCCGCCGCCTCGGCAAAATGGTCACCGAACTGATCGCGCTGTCGCGCCTACAGGGAGCGGAAAAACTACCCGAACTCGAGGTCGTCGACGTGGACACGGTGGTCACGCAAGCCGTCGACCGATCACGGACCACAGCCGAAGCAGCGGGCATCACCGTCAGCACCGATCGGCCCAGCGGCCTAGAGGTACTCGGCGACGAAACACTGCTGATCACCGCCCTGTCGAACCTGGTGGAAAACGCGATCGCCTACTCGCCGACCGGATCGCATGTCTCGGTCAGCCGCTCCCTGCGCGGCACCCACGTCGCGATAGCCGTCACCGACCGCGGGATCGGCATCGCCAAAGAAGACCAGGAACGCGTCTTCGAACGATTCTTCCGGTCCGACAAAGCGCGCTCCCGCTCCACCGGCGGCACCGGACTCGGCCTGGCCATCGTCAAACACGTGGCCGCCAACCACAACGGGGAAATCACCCTGTGGAGCAAACAGGGCACCGGCTCCACATTCACCCTGCGCATCCCGGCCCATCTCGAAACAGACGGTGACGAAACATCCGGCCGGCCCGCGTCGACCAAGAGAGAAACCAGCCCGCGCCCACCGGCGCCGGGCCGAACCAATGGTGTGGAGGCACGCAGATGACGAGTGTGTTGATCGTCGAGGACGAAGAATCGCTGGCCGACCCGCTCGCGTTCTTGCTGCGCAAGGAAGGCTTCGAAGTCACCGTGGTGGGCGACGGACCGTCCGCGCTCGCCGAGTTCGACCGCTCCGGTGCCGATATCGTGCTACTCGACCTGATGCTGCCCGGAATGAGCGGCACCGACGTGTGCAAACAACTACGCACCCGCAGCGGCGTCCCCGTGATCATGGTGACCGCCCGCGACAGCGAAATCGACAAGGTGGTCGGCCTGGAACTCGGCGCCGACGACTACGTGACCAAACCCTACTCGGCCCGCGAACTCATCGCCCGCATCCGAGCCGTACTACGCCGCGGCGCAGGCGACGAACTCGACCCCGGCACCGAGAACGGCGTCCTGGAAGCAGGCCCGGTCCGCATGGACGTCGACCGGCACACAGTGCTGGTGAACGGCAAACCGGTCACCCTGCCCCTGAAAGAATTCGACCTACTCGAATACCTGCTGCGCAACTCCGGTCGAGTACTCACCCGCGGACAACTCATCGACCGCGTCTGGGGCGCCGACTACGTAGGCGACACCAAAACACTCGACGTACACGTCAAACGGCTGCGCTCCAAAATCGAGGCCGACCCAGCCCGCCCAGAGCACCTGGTCACCGTCCGCGGCCTCGGCTACAAACTCGAAGCTTGAGCTGTGTTTATCGGCGCGCTGGCGCGCGCGTGTTCGCGGCCCCCTATAGCTCGCGTTTCAGCCCTCGCGACTCGCGCCTTCGGCGCATGCGCTGCGAGGGCTGAAACGCGGGCCGGGCCGTAGACCGGGCGAGGTTGGGTTGAGTGCCTAGCGGTGCTGGTAGATGCCGGGCTGTTGGGTGAGTCTTCCCGAGCGCTGCCCGAAGGTGGCGTTCTTCCGGGGGTCGGGCACAGCTGAAATCAGGTGGTGAGGTCTAGACCGATGATGCGGTTCGGGCGAGAGGTCGACCCATTCGCCTTGCGCTGGGCGCGTTCTGTTGCGGGGTGTACGGCCACGATGCCGAGACCTTTGCGCCGTTCCAGTTGCCGCACCAGCTCCTTGTAGGCGGGTTTGCCGAGCAGTTCCTGTAGTTCGGGCGCGTAGGACTGCCAGACCGGCTTTTCGCCCACGTGTGCGTCGGGTGAGCCGGAGCAGTACCAGTGCAGGTCGACGCCGCCGGGACCCCAGCCGCGTCGATCGAACTCGGTGATCACGGTACGCAGGATTTCCACACCATCAGGACGGGTGACCCATTCCTGGGTGCGGCGGATAGGGAGCTGCCAGCACACGTCCGGTTTCACGGTCAGCGGTTCGATGCCGCGGCGCAAGGCCATGGTGTGCAGCGCGCAACCGGGACCGGCGGCGAAACCGGGACGGTTCAGGAAGATGCAGGCGTCCTCGTGGCGGCGGGTGCGCTGGGCGGTGCCGTCGGGTAGCTCATCCCACTCGAGGTAGCCGTCTTTGGTGACCTTGCCCTCGTCGTTGCGCGCCTCGTCCATCAGCTGCCAATCTTCAGGTGTGAGCATCTTCACAGCCTTGCGCAGCCGTTTGCGGTCGTCCTCGTCGGAAAGGAACGCGCCATGGGTGCAGCAGCCGGCATCGGGCATCCCGGCGATGATGCCTTGACAGGCCGGGGTGCCGAAAACGCATGTCCAGCGGGAGAGTAGCCAGGTCAGATCCACCACGATCAGGTGTTCGTCGTTGGCCGGATCGACGAATTCGAGCCATTCGCGGGGGAAATCGAGCGGCACTTCCTGGCTGGGACGCATCCGGCGGGCAGGCTTGTTCTTCCGGGCCGGCTCGATGCTGGTCTGGTCACTCTCGGCGGCGCCTGAGGTCACAATCTCAGACGCTAGCAGCTCGGTCGGCGACACCTGCGTTCAGGTTCACCCAGTACCGTGTTCCTGTGCGACTCGGGGTACTCGACGTGGGCAGCAATACCGTTCACCTGCTGGTGGTGGACGCGCACCGTGGTGGCCACCCGATGCCGATGAGCTCGACGAAGGCGACTTTGCGCCTGTCGGAGAACACCGACGACGACGGCAGGATCACCGCCGACGGCGCGCAGCGACTGACCGAGACGGTCGCCGAATTCGCCAGCATCGCCGAAACCTCACGCTGTGCCGAACTGATGCCGTTCGCCACCTCGGCAGTGCGCGACGCAGCCAACTCCGAAGACGTGCTGGCCCAGGTGAAGGCCGCAACCGGAGTCGAACTGCAGGTGCTGTCCGGGGTCGACGAAGCGCGGCTGACCTTCCTGGCTATGCGCCGCTGGTACGGCTGGAGCGCGGGGCGGATCCTCGGTCTGGATATCGGCGGTGGATCGCTGGAACTCACCAGCGGCGGCGACGAGGACCCCGACGTCGCATTCTCGCTGCAACTCGGCGCCGGCCGGCTCACCAAGGACTGGCTGCGCGAAGACCCGCCGGGGAAACGCCGGATCGCCGTACTGCGCGATTGGCTCGACGCCGAACTGGCGGGCCCGGCAAAAGAGCTGCTAGACGCGGGGAAACCGGATCTGGCGGTCGGCAGCTCCAAGACGTTCCGCTCGCTGGCCCGGCTCACCGGGGCGGCTCCGTCCGGCGCGGGTCCCCGGGTTCGCCGTACACTCACCCATTCGGGATTGCGCCAGCTGATCGCCTTCATCTCCCGGATGACGTCGGCCGACCGGGCAGAATTGGAAGGCGTGAGTTCGGATCGGTCACAGCAACTGGTGGCTGGCGCACTGGTCGCGGAGGCGAGTATGCGGGCGCTATCGCTGGATAGCCTGGAAATTTGCCCATGGGCGCTGCGAGAAGGACTGATCCTGCGCAAACTGGATACCGATATGAACGGTGGACCACTGGCAACGAGCGCACCGGAAACCGCGACCTACAACGGCGCGGCGCCCCCCGGCGGCGGACTGTCGTCGGGCGCGATCGAAACGGTGCCTTCATGAGCGAGGATTCCAAACAGCTGTCCGTCGCCGAACTGCTCGCCCGCAACGGGCAGCAAGGGGCGACACCATCCGGCGGCGGCAGACGTCGCCGCGGCGGGCGAGGTATCTCGGTCGCTGAACTCACCGGCGATCTGCCGGTGATCGATTCCGGAAACGGGCGGTCCGCGCATTCGGCCCCTGAGGACGAGACACCCAGCGGAACCAGCGCTTCCGGTGACGATTATTCGGCGGCAGCAGCGGAAAGCTATGGCGGCGGGCAGGTTTCGTACCACAGTGCGGAACCGGAGCCGAGCCACTCCCCGATATCGGGTCCGATCACCCGCTACGATCCGCTCGCGCCCTACCCGCCCGAGCCGGAAGCACCCGCACCGCAGGCGTTTTCGTCCCGGCACAGTGCGCCCGACGCTGATTCCGGGCCGCAGCTTGCGGGGTATTCCCTGTCTCAAGCCGATGCGTCGGCGTCCAACGGCACCCGCCGTGGCGGCAGACGGCGCAGACGCGCCGAGCCCGACGATGACGTCGAGTCAACCGAGTTCGGCTCGCAGCCGCAGTCCGCATTCGGACTCGCGGGCGCAGAACCTACCGGCTCGCCCGCCCCTGGTGCTTTCGATTTCCGCGCCGGACTGGACGAACCGCGGCCAGGCAGCCGTGCCGCCCGCCGCCGCGCCGCCGAA
>NZ_MUKP01000010.1 GCF_002081715.1 Nocardia donostiensis
CATTCGGGTGCACCGTGACGCCGTTCGCGGCGGCGATCGAGGCGATCACCTCGTTGGTGTTCATATTGGAGCTGGTGCCCGACCCGGTTTGGAAGACGTCGATCGGGAACTGGTCGTCGTGGCGGCCCTCGGCGATCTCGTTCGCGGCCGCAATAATGGCGTCGGCCTTCGCGGTGTCGAGCAGACCGAGATCACGGTTGACCTTCGCACACGCGGCCTTGAGCAGGCCGAGCGCGCGGATCTGGGCGCGTTCGAGCCCCCTGCCGCTGATCGGGAAATTCTCCACCGCCCGCTGGGTCTGCGCGCGCCACAGGGCGTGCACGGGAACGCGGACCTCGCCCATGGTGTCGTGTTCGATGCGGTACTGCGTCTCCTCGCTCATACCTTCGACCCTAGGCCGCGGGGTGCCGCAGCGGGGTTGCCACACCTGATGCGTGTATCACGGCGCGTCGCGGTGGCCGAACCGCCCAGCTACCGCATGCGGCGGCCTCCGAACCGAAGTCCGGAAGCCGCCGCCGAACCGGCAGGATCAGGCGTTGGGGCCGTATTCCTCCAGCATTTCGGTGACCAGAGCGGCGATCGGCGAGCGTTCGCTACGGGTCAGGGTGATATGCGCGAACAAGGGGTGGCCCTTGAGTTTCTCGATCACCGCGGCGACCCCGTCGTGCCTGCCGACGCGCAGGTTGTCACGCTGGGCGACGTCGTGAGTGAGCACCACCCGCGACCCGGTGCCCAGTCGGCTGAGCACCGTGAGCAGCACGTTGCGTTCCAGTGACTGCGCTTCGTCGACGATGACGAAGGAATCGTGCAGCGAGCGCCCCCGGATATGGGTCAGCGGCAGCACTTCCAGCATGTCGCGGCTGAGCACTTCCTCCATCACCTCGCGGCTGGCCAGCCCGTCCAGGGTGTCGAACACGGCCTGCGCCCACGGCCCCATCTTCTCGCTTTCGGTGCCGGGCAGATAGCCCAGATCCTGACCGCCGACGGCGTACAGCGGCCGGAACACCACCACTTTGCGTTGCGTGCGCCGCTCCAGCACCGCTTCCAGGCCCGCGGTCAACGCCAGCGCGGATTTACCGGTGCCCGCTCGCCCACCCATGGAGATGATGCCGACGCTTTCGTCCAGCAGTAGATCCAGCGCGATCCGCTGTTCGGCGGACCGCCCGTGCAGGCCGAACGCCTCCCGTTCGCGTACCAGCTGCACCCGTTTGTCCGGGGTCACCCGGCCCAACGCGCTGGAGCTCGCGCTCAGCAACCGGATACCGGTGTGGCACGGCAGTTCTCGTGCCTCGTCGAGGTCGATCACCGATTCGCTGTACAGCTCATCGATATGGTCGGACGCGACGTCGATTTCGGCCATACCGGTCCAGCCGGAGGTCACCACGTCCTGTGCGTGGTATTCCTCGGCGCGCAAACCCACCGAGCTCGCCTTCACCCGCAGCGGGATGTCTTTGGACACCAGCGTCACTTCCTGGCCTTCGGCCGCCAGGTTGAGCGCGCAGGCCAGGATGCGGGAATCGTTGGTTTCGGTGCGGAAGCCCACCGGTAGCACCGCGGGATCGGTGTGGTTCAGCTCCACATGCAGGGTGCCGCCTTCGGTGCCGATCGGCAGCGGCTGATCCAGCCTGCCGTGCTGCACTCGCAGGTCGTCGAGCATGCGCAGGGCTTCCCGCGCGAACCAGCCGAGTTCGTGGTGGTGACGTTTGCCTTCGAGTTCACTGATCACCACCAGCGGCAGCACCACACGATGCTCACCGAACCGGGTGACCGACCACGGATCCGATAACAGAACCGAGGTGTCGACAACGAAGGTTTTAGTGCCTTTCTCGGGGGAGCGAGAGATCGCCATGGGAGCGGATACGGAGCGTGCAGCAGTCACGGTAGGCTCCTATCGCCTGCGCGGCACCCACACAGACAGTCTCGCTGGGCCGGTCGGTCCGGATGGCGGCGACTGGTTCGTCAACCACCACGAGGGCCGGGTGCCGGCCCCCTCGAACTGAGTTGCTCAGTCACGGTCAGGACCTCCCGAACGAGCCACAACGACGCGGCCCGCCACCACGAAGCTACCTGCGTTCGGGTGTAACGCGCTCGGAGACGGGAAAGCGTGTTGGTGAATTCGCCGTTAACACCCCGCTCCTGAGGAGCATTTCCGCTGCTCACGACCTTTTCAAGGGTTGCTGGATGGTTGTCGGACCCTGCCATGAGTGAGAAACCATCCCGAAGACCGGAACGTATGGCGCGTACGAGGCAGATCACTGTCCCGCGCGCAACTCCGCATGCAGCCGCTCGTACTTCTCCACATCGTGCAACTCTCCCGGGACGAACGGGGAGGTCTCGCCCCCCATCTGCTGATACCGCTGCATCATCGTTTCCAGCTCGAACAGCTCCACAGGATCGATATCCGCACCCGAACGTTCCAGCTTGTCCTGCCACCGCGCGTACCGTTCGCTTCCCGCCCTGACCTCATCGGTCCACTCCGCCAGCGGCGCGAGGAGATCCTTGTCGAACTCGACAGGGGCGCTCGGCGGCACACCCGACTTCTCCAGCACGAAATCCATCAGAATTCTCGAATGCCGACCATGACTATCACCTTGGAAGGAGTGCGCGGAAATGAATTGCCGCTGGAATTCAGCGGCAACCGCGTACGGGTCGGCCCCAGGCCGACGCATGGCATCGTTGCACCAGTCGGCCAACCTCTCATGGAGTTCTTCGGCGCGTTCGACCGTGCCGCAACTCGGGTAGAGGATCGCGCCGTGCTCGAGGACGGAATCATCCGGCCCCCTGAATTCCAGCATGGGATCGGCTTCGATGGCGGCGAGTTCTTCCTTCGACAGCGGCGCGGTCGGCCACGTCGCCTCAGGCGGCCTGGGTGGCCCCTCGCCCAGGTGCCGCAGCACGACCCCATGGGGTTTGGTGTGCAGCGGCCCAGGATGATATCCGAGTAACGGATTGGCCGCGACTGCGGCTAGTTCCTTCGGTGTCAACGGCCTACTCATGCCACCGCGACCCCACATATGCCCGCGCAGCTGCCCCGCGACGTCGGGTCCCTGCCGACCGGTCAGCCGACGGTGCATCTCCCGCATGAGGTCGAGCGACATGTCACGGTGGAGGTTGCGCCGGGCAAACACCCGGGCGTCGAGCCATCCCGCCCAACTCACGGGACCGTCGAAGATCGTTTCCGGACGGACCTGGCGCGAGATCAGAGCGATATCCCGGAACTTGTCCTCCATGAACAAGCTCATTTCGAGCGCGCGTTGAGCATCGGTCCGAATGCCGAGCGCCGCCTCCAGTTCACGTATCTGCTCGTCGATGTCCCGGTCCCGGAAACCGTACTCGGCGCCGGGGTCTCGTCCGGACACTGGTTGCCGGACATCCCCAGTGTGCTCGAGGCCGGTGCGCAGCCCCTGCGCTGCGGCGTCGACCTCGGACGCGGCGTGCTGGTTCGCCTGCCCATGTTGTTCCAGGCTTTTGCGCATCTCGCGTGGGACTTCGTGCTGCTGGTCGGCGATATGCCTCGTCGCGTCGTCGGCAGCGGACACGATGCGGTTGGCACCCTGGAGAAAAGCGTCAGCCAAACCCTTGGCAGGAGGGTCGACGTTCACCCTTGCTCCTGATCACATCGGCGAGCCGGAATCGTCTCGACAGCGCGCACGGCTCGAACCTATTGCAGGTTTCTATCACTATGCCGCAGGAATTCAGCCAGCCAGTATTGGGAAACGCCGCAGCAGGAACCCTTCGGCTCACCCGCGCAAGTGGCCGAGCAATATCGGTAAATGTCCGCGCTCCGGCTCTTTCACAGCCGTCAACAAGGTGACCGGCGGTTCGTTCGCCGCGAGTTCACGCAGCCGCCCCAACTCCTGCCGCGCCGCCGGTCCGGACAGCTCATCGGCATACCGCTCAGCGAACTCACCGCGACGCCCCTCCGGGTCCTCATGGAACCAGCGCCGCAGCTCGGTGGACGGCGCCACATCCTTCGCCCACTCATCGATATGCGCCTCGACCTTCTTCAACCCACGCGGCCACAACCGGTCGACCAGCACCCGATAACCGTCATCCGGGTCGGGATCGTCGTAGACACGTTTGAGGCGGAAGCCGCGCGGCGGGGTGAGCGAATCGTCGGTCATCCCGCTATCGCAGCATGACCGCGGTGTGTGTTCGCCGCGCCACGCTGCGCCTGTCTACGTCGCTGCCGGGTCGGCCGCAACGCGGCCACTGCCCCACGACCAGCGCTAGAGTCGCTGTCATGGCCAGTAAAGAGGAGCTGGAGAAACTGTCATCCAAGGAGCTGCACGACCGAGCGGTCAAACTGGCCGTGCGCCGCGCCGACATCAAATTCCTGTGGCAGCTGCTCACCCGTATCCCGGCCGCTGAGGAAACTGCGGGCAAAACCGGGGAGGGTGAAGCCGACGTCAAGTGGGTGGTCCCGCTCATCGACGACTACATCCACGCCGGAGACGGTAAGCTCGCCGACGCGTTGCGGCCGTTCTACCTGGAATACCTCATCGAACACTCGTAAGCGTGACGCGATCGGTGTCGACGTGAACGCCGGATGAGGTTGATCGCGAGTAGCAGGTTCCCGTCGTTGCTCGTATCTCGGGTTCAGCGCCCGCGTGAGCCAGGGTGGGTACGGCGACTCGATTCGCCCGTCGCCGGAGCGGTTCGCGCTCTCTCGACCTGAGATACAACTTCCAGCATTCCCAGTGTTGGGAATTATGACTGCTCGGAGGTTCCTCTACTGCAGAAAGGTAGCGCCCAGCACAGCCTTTCCAAGGAATTGGCCCGTCCGGATGCCCAGGAGTTGCGTTCGCCGCTGATAGCCTGGACGGCGATCTCGACCTGATTTTGGTTGTCCTGGCTTGAATGAGGTTGCCGTGGGCCGTTTCGAAATCGACAGCCACGAGACAGAGCCCGTACCGCCGACAAACGCGACAACGGGAACCGACAGGCATTACGCCGAGACCGGAACCAGAACAGCGCTGTGGAAGGGTACGAGCCGCTGGCCCCAGCTGGTTTCGGGATGCTCGCCCGGCCCAGCCGGTGCACCTCCACTACCGGAACCGGGTGATCGGGCGGTACGCACCACTCGTCGAGCCGCGCCGTGACGCCCGGACCCGTCGGTGAGATCCACCGGATCGTGAACCGGGTTCTGACAGCGCCGGGTCGGTTCACCGAGGATTCTGTCTCCGAGGCGTGCTCGGTAACACTGCGCAAGAGGGTGCGCACCAATCCTTATATGCACGAATTCGAGGCGCACCCCGAGGCGGGACCGTTTTCCACGATCACCTTCCGTGGGGCTGCGGGGTCATCAGGACGGCCGAGCTTGGTGATCATGGACGTCTCGGCGGAATGCCGAGTCACCCGGTCCGACCTTGCGGATTCCTTCCGCCTTTCCTTCGAGCGGGTCCATGTCAATCCTCGGATACCTCCGGAGGGAGTCATCTCGTTCGAGGAAGAACACGGCTGCAGAACGCTGCACCTGCAGTTCACCGCCGAATCCGAAATACTGCGCTCGATCAGCGTGCACGAAGCGCCATGAGCCGAATCGCACGTCTCGCCGCGGAAGCAGCCCGCCATACCGGAAATCTGCTGCAACAAACCAGCACGGGACTCGCCAATCGCTACAAGACCAACGCCGACAAGTTGCGCAACACAGCTTATGTGACCACAGCCCAAGACCACATCGCGAAGATCCCCTGGAATCGTATTGCGAGGATCTCATGGACGACAGCTTTCCTATTGGGGGGCAACCAGGTGCTGGTCAGCGACAGTAACCAGCACCCGTTGACCTACCACGACTACAACGGGCCCGTTCAGAAGGTGGAGAAGCTCGTCGAGATGTCACCTACTCTGATGAAGCACTTGCGGGATATCGAGGCGGATGGCTGGGGGATCCGATGGGGTACGAAAGGAAGCGGATACTACGCCGACAGACAGAAAAAAATTATCAACATCTCGGTCGATGCTGAAAACAGCGACGAAATGTCACTGGTCGACATCATCGCTCATGAAGTCGGGCACGCCTACCATGGCGCCCTCGAGCCTCCTCCAGTAACGCCGCCACGAACAGGGATGACACGCGCTCAGTGGATCGAAGATCAGATGTACCATGCGTTCTTGGACGAAGCCGAAGCAGAACTGGTGGCCGCCGGGATAATACAGGAGATTCGGAACAGTAAAGATCCTGGCATGCCATATATTCCGGATCTCGACGATGTCACCGGAAACACTTACAATAGCTACATTGGCGGAAACATAACACGAGAACAGGCGCGTACCAAGATCGCCGATAGTATCAACAACCCCCAAGGTTTATGGTACAAGTATTATTATCCTTTTTATCAAAAATTATCGAACCACTACTTCGACTGACCCCACCCGGCCCGGATAGTCGGCGGACGCTCGGTCGCCCCGCGGGCGATGTGCGAGCATCCGATGCCCGGCAAACGGCTCATCCGAGTCGACAGCGATGACCAGGTTCAGGGGTCGCAAGCGAGACCGGTCGCCGGTCGTCGGTCCGGCTGCGGTAATGTCGCTGCCATGTCTGGTGCTTCATGCGCGGCCGCTGCTGCCGCGGTGACTCGGACGCTCCGCTAGCGGCGGGGCGTTCGTCTCACTTCTGCTGAACGTTCTGTCGCTTCGTGGTTGAACCGGAGCGGCAATTTTGTGCTGCTCGGAACTTCTTCTGAGCAACGGAGCAACGTAGTGTTTTCGGGCATTCTTTCATCGCGCCAGGACGGATCGTCCTCGGTGCGCGCATGGCTGGTGTTGTGCGGCATGGCTATGCTGCAATTCTTCATCGCGGTCGACGTGACCGTGGTCAATATCGCCCTGCCGTCGATCGGTGCCGACTTCGGCGTCGATGGACACGAGCTGACCTGGGTCGTCGTCGGGTACACAATCACCGGCGGCGGGCTGCTGATGCTCGGCGGACGTCTAGGTGACGTGCTCGGCAGGCGCCGGATCCTCTTGCTGGGCACGACACTTTTCGGTGCCGCGTCCTTACTGGCCGGGCTCGCGCCGTCGTTTTCCCTGCTGGTGGCGGCGCGGCTGCTGCAGGGCGCGGGCGAAGCGATCGCACTTCCGGCGGCGATGGCGGTGATCGTGCTCATGTTCCCCGAGGGTCCGCGCAGGTCACGGGCGTTGAGTGTGTGGGCGGCGGTGGCGAGCTGCGGGCTCGTCCTCGGGTTCGTGCTTTCCGGGATCATTACGGAGCTGCTCGGCTGGCGGTGGATCTTCCTGGTGTCGGTGCCGTTCATCGTGATCGTGATCGCCGCAGTGGTTTTCCTCGTGCCGAATGATCCACCCGCCGAACGCATGCCGCTGGACCTGCCCGGGTCGCTCCTGCTGACCGCGGCGCCGCTGCTGTTCACTCTGGGGGTTGTCGAAGCAGGAAAAACGGATAGCGCGCCATGGCTTTCGCTGGTGGCGTTGGGCGGCGCGATAGCAGCGGGGGCTCTGTTTTTCAGGGCCGAGCGTCGTTCGCCGAATCCGCTTGTGCCGCTGAGGTTCTTCCGTCACCGGTCACGCGTGCTGGCGAACCTTGCGACCGCTCTGCTGAGCGCGGCGCTGTCCACCTCATTCCTGTTGTTCACCTATTACCTGCAGGACCGGCTGGGTGCGAGCCCATTCGAGGCCGGTCTGACACTGTTGCCCCTGGCCTTGTCTCTGATCGTGGCGTCCGTGCTGGTTCCCCGGCTGCTCGGGCAGTGGGGTGCGCGGGTGTGTGTCCTGGCCGGGATCGGTTTCACCGTGCTGGCGATGGCCGCCATCGCCCTGGTCTCCCACCTCGGCGCGACCGGTCCGGCAATGATCCCGGCCATGATGCTCATCGCTGCCGGGATGGGATTCGGGATCGTCGGGTTGCAGTATGTGGCGGTGACCGGCGTGACCGAAGCGGATGCCGGTATCGCTTCCGGTGTCCAGCGAGCCGCCGACCAACTGGGCGGTTCCACCGGGATCACGCTCTACGTCGGTATCGGATTCGCTCCCGCCCTGAGCGGCACCGACCCGTTCCTCACCAGCAGCCTCCTGGCCGTCGCCGGGCTCGCCGCCGCCGGGCTCGTTGCTTGGCGGATCTCCATACCCACCGCTGAGCCGGAGGTAACGGTCAGCTGACCCTCTGACAGGGCTGCGCCCGCCCGGTGTGTCGGCCGGGCGCAGCCCTGAACAACAGGCTGGAGAACAACGGCGAGATCAAGCCGCTACCGCTACCCCGCCCGCCAAATTTGCAGTACATTTCGTCTCACAGTGCCCGCTTTCTCCTACAGAAACCGTTTTCGCGCTGTCACAAAGGAATACAGTCACTTGGATACCAGCTGGATTGATGACGAATCGGGACAAGCGATCCAGCCACGCCCTAGCGTCGGACACACACGGCAACGCTTTTACATATCACCACCGGCACCTGCCGGTCGCCCTTCAGGTGACTAGCGATGGCTAGCCTTTCCGAGTGGTGGAGCCGCGTCGCTCAGCGGATCACTATCGCGCTCGGGAAGGGCGCAGGATCGGCCAAGGACCTGCCCGGCGGAACCGCATCCAATCTCCGCGGCGTTGCCACCGAAAAGGTGAACAACGATGGCGACCTTGCCAAAGGTATGCCGCAACTACCGCCGGCCCCGGTCAGACAAGCTCTCCCTCCGCCCGACCCCACACCCGCCCCCGCACCGGAACCCGCGGCGGTGCAGACCAGAACGGAAAACCGGGACATCCCCCCGGCTACCCTCGAAAACTCACTGACCAATCTCGCCCCAGGCAGCAACGAGCGGCTGAGCAGGTTCGGACCGGGAAACGGGTTCAGCGGCGTATACCACCCCGAGAGCGGCAAGATCCTGGCATACCCCAGCGGCGACACGCGATACATCGATTCCGGCGAGCGGCCCGCCAATCTGCTGACGCGATTCGGTGGGCATGCCGATGTGAACGATATCTTCTGCGACCTCACCGGATTCAACCACAGAGACAACGTCGGGTTCGTGGCACTGCTCCGTGACGACGGGTCCTTGGGATGCCGATGGAACTCCGCGAGCGTCAACGGCGAGAACCCCAGCTTTCCCGGCACCGCCGTACCGGATGAGATACGCCCGGGACTCATGAAAGCATTGCAGGAATCAACTGGCCGCAATGTGGAGTCGGATACATGACCGAGATGACGATCAATGGTTTGCCATTGCCTGCGGCCCTTGCGGCGGCGATCGAGGAGGAGCGGTGGGTCGCACCGTCCGATGAGACGATTCTGGAGCAGGTGTTCACCGAGAAACCCCAGGATCCCAGCTTCTACACTTTCGATTACATGCAGGTCGAGAACCAGCAGTGGCAGGGCGTCGCCACCAGACATCCAGAGTTGTGCGGCACTCCTGACGACTCGATGCCGCCGGGTGACATCGACCCCAATCTGTCCGTCTTGATCGGCGACCTCGGATACGATATGCCGTTCGCACTGGACTTCCGGACTTCGAGGACAGCACCTCGCGTTATCTACGCTTCACTGTCCTCCGGGCTCTGGATCACCGTCGCCACCCGTATCGAGGACCTGCTGACGAAACTCGGCTTGCAATCAGCCTCATCTGCTTCCTCCCCCACCGACGAGCACCCGACCCCGTGGAGCAGCCGCCCCGAGACATAACCACCATGCCCGCCCGCCATGCCGGAGGTAACGGTCAGCTGACCTTCTGACAGAGCTGCGCCCGGCCTGTGAGACGGGCCGGGCGCAGCTCTGAACAACAGACCCAAGATCGACAGAGAAACTAAACGGCGAGGTCGTCGAACTCTCCCGCTTTGCAACCCTGCAGCCATGCACTGAACTCGGCGCGCGTGAACTCGATGGTTCCGGCTTCGGGGGCGTTGCTGTTGCGGACGAGGACACCCCCGGGAACCGCAGCGACTTCCACGCAGGTGTGTGGATCAGTGAAGCTCGATTTCCGCCAGTTCAGTTCATTCATCGCTTACTCCATACCTCTGCAAGATTCAGTATGAATTCTCGAGATTCACTTGGCGTCAGAGCTATTCGGTTAGCCTCATCCAATGCAGCCGTGAAATAAGCCACGGTTGATGCGTCGGTCAAAAACTCTCCGCCCTTGTACCCCTCGATGTGGACCCGCGGGTTGCCCCACGGGTGCGTCAACAGGACGAAATCGCCAAGTCGACGCGCTTCATACCGACCTGCATCGTACGTCGTGATTCGTATAGTCACGTTCGGCAGGTCGGCCAACTCGGCCATGGTGAGCAACTGCTCCGCCATGACAGATTCATCACCAACGCGCAGGTGGAGAGCGTATTCCGGCTGAATCACGTCAACCTTCAAGTCTCCGTTCCGGACCCGCTTCTGACGATGCAATCGCTGGTCCACCGTGCGCTGAACGAACGACGCCGACAAACCCGCGATGCCAGCTCTGCCTGCAAGGTATTCGACGTACCGAGGCGTCTGCAGCATCCCGTAGACCGCGCGTGACTCATGCGCTCGCAGAGTGGTTGCAGACTGCTCCATCGCTAAGTACGTCGTCAGCCATTCGGGCATCTCATCTGCGCCCAGAGACACACCACTGAGCATCGCGTTCAGCTCCTGAATGGTGATTCCGAGCGCATCCGCATAGCGCCCACGCTGGCTGAGGTGTGGCGTGGACGCGTCCCTCTCCCACTTGCCTAAAGTTGTCCGATCGACTCCCACGAACTGAGCGATCTGCTCCTGAGTCTTGCCACTGGACTTTCGTGCATCGATCAGCTGCTGTCGTCTCACAAGAGCAGCATAACTGCCTCCTATGTGCCGTGGATCACAGCCGCTTCTTCGGGCAGTCTTAGAGGTGCCCGGTAAGGGTCTCGCCGCAACACCCCTCCGCAGATCCCGTCCCCGGTGCCGCCGTCAAACCGGGGGCCGGGCGCACCCACACTCGTGTTTTCCACGCCTACAAGGGGGCTCGTCTGTGTCCGTTGTGAATGCCGCGCTCGGGCGCTGCCACTACTACCGCACCGTATGCGCGTTACCGTGTCATATCGATGACGCCGGGCGCATCGCTGTCGTCGTCGGCGGTAGCCTCCGCGCTGTCACCGTCCCGGAACCGTTGGGTCAGCAGATGCGTGAAACACTCAGCACCCGTTCACTGGTAGGGCCGATCGTGTGGCACCGTTCCCGCCGCTACACCTTCCTCACCGGCTATTCCCCAGAAGCCGAAGACAACTCGCTCTACGCCTCGGTCCTGTTGGGCACCAACTCCCAGATCGTCCCACCACTAGGCACCGTCGCCCTGCCCTCCCCCGGCGATACCGACACCTTCCGCCGCTGGATCCACCCGGCCCGCGACGGCTTCCGTCCCAGCCTGACCACCGTCCTGGACACCCTCCTCGAATGCGCCCGATGAACAGCCCAACCACACCCCGCCCGGGCGAACCCGACCTGCACCTGAGCGTCTTCCTGCACGGCGCACGCCTCGACTTCGCCGCCTGCCGCACCGCCGCACTGCGCTTCATCCAGGAATGGCATGCCCGTCAGCGAAGCCCGGTCACCGTCTTTCCCGGCAGCACCGAAGGACTCACCCGCCTGCCCTGCGAACGCCTGTACCTGGAGCCCTGATGCACCACAGCGACAAGACGAAAACCCAACGCAAGCCGGAATACCCTCCCGAGACCGAACCGCTGGACCAGCAAGCGATTCACGTTGCCACCCAAACCTTCCCGGTCGAACACATCCTCGACATGATCGACAGCGGCGACATCGACACCACACACGAGGAACAACACGCCGCGCCATGGTCACCAACGGACAAATCACGACTGATCGAGTCGTTGCTGATCCGAATCCCGTTGCCAGCCATCTATTTCCTGGAAACCAGCGACGGGTTATTGCAGACAGTGAACGGCCACCAGTGTCTGTCCACGATCCACACCTACCTCCGAGGCGAATCCTTCCGCCTCCAGAGACTCCGATACCTCACCGATGAGAACGGCAAAGCAGCCGCCGAGCTACCCGCACCACTGAGGCGAGAGCTGATGCACACCCGGGTTGTCGCCCACGTGATCCGCTCGCCGATTCCCTACCGAGAGCTGTGCGAGATCCTGCACCGCAACAACGCAGCCTGGCGACCTCTCGACTAGATTGCGACGCCCTGCCGGGCAGTGGGCATACAACGCGGGCATGGCAGCGGGCGGACCGAGCAACGAAGCGCGGTGCAGCCGATCCTCAGTCGAGGATGCCCCATTCCTCTTCGAGGGCGCGCAGTTCATCGAACGCCTTACTCTGACGTTCCAGCTGTGAGCGGCGGAAGGCCAGCACATCCTTGCTGTACAGGCGGGTGTGCGACCCAACCTTGTGGGCCGGGATCCGCCCCTCACGAACGAGTTTCATCAACGACGGCCGCGACATGTTCAGCATCCTCGCGGCCACCGTCGTAGTGACCTCGTTGGGGATGCTGCCGACAGTGACCGTGCAGCCTCGGCCGATCAAGTCCACCAACTCGAGCACGAGAGTGGCCAGCTCCGGCGGTAACACCAGTTGTTGGTCAGCACCCGATCGGACAGTGACTCCCGACGCCGAGTCCCGGTCGCTGAGAAACTCTTGGAGGCTGCGGGCCTGCTCGATCGCACGAGGACTCACCGATACGGTGGCGCGACCATCACGCCGTGACGTGTCCACGACCGAGCTCGGCTTGGGAACCGAGATCGATGGAACCGATTGGCGTAGACATGCGTCCAGTACATTGAGGGCAGTTTGCGGAAGGGTGGGCATATCGACATGGACGTAGGGCAAGGTAACGCCAACGCGCTATGGCAGCAGGCAGCGTCCGGGACGTTCCGGATGGAGCGGGGGGCCGCGGAAGAGTGCGCCAAAGTGTATACACGGCTGGTGGACACGGTGCTTGAGCCGCTGGTCGACAAGTCAGAACGTCTTAGCCGAGTGAGCGGGTTCGGCGACTTCGCCTCGGCGCAAGAACTCCAAGCAGGGTTCGCTACCAAAGGTGGGGCGACAACGGAAGCTCTGACCGGCTTGATGGAAGCAGCCCTCCGAATGGCGGCAGCCTTCTTGCAAGCGGGCGGAGCATTCGAAGAAGCAGATGCGATGAACAGACGCGCTATCGACGCAGCCTGGAAGGCCCCGAAACAGTGACACGACGCAAGATCGCTATTCCGCTAGCGCTCGGAATGATTACCACAGTTGCGCTGGGATGCTCGGAGAACGCCGAACCGAGGCTCGCCCCCGGGTCGGCAACCGCTTCTTCCTCTTCGGTTTCAAAGCCCCAGACGAATCCCGCACGACCGACATTGACCGCGCCCAAGTTGCAGCCACCGTCGCAACAGAACGAGTACACGACACAGGGACGGCCAGAAGTAGTGTTCGACCCCTGCACCTGGATTAGCGATGACGCGATCGTCAAGGCTGGCCTCGACCCTTCGACTCGCCGCCGAGGTGACGACCTAGTCGCCGAATACACGTTCCTTACCTGTGATTTCGATGGTCGTCTGCGCGATCTGCAAGTCGACTCGGGGAACGTGGCCTGGGAAGAGAACCTTCGGAAAAACGACGCCCACAGCGAACCATTGACCGTAAACGGACGTGAGGCACTGCAAGTGCGAGACCCGAGTACGCCTCGAAGGTGCGACATCCACGTGCGGACGAAGGTCGGATACGTAACGTTCAGCTCCGCACGCACGTTCGAGGGGAGCGAAACAGGTCTCGGCCTATGCGACGGTGTTCTGGAGATCGCCACAGCACTCGAACCGGAAATCGGCGAGGAGAACTGACCATGAGCAACGAGACCTCCGCCGTTCCCGGCATCCTCGGTACCGACCTGGGCATCTCGCCGGACGCTGTCAACGCCCGCGTCTACGCTCAGCAGAACCTGTCGGGCGCCGAGAACCTGGGCACGCAGCTTTCGCACGACGGCCAGGATCCGCCGTACATCACGCGAATGGAGCATTTCGAAGGTATTCCGCATCAGGAGATCTACGACAAGGCCCAGACCATGCACCCTGGCGTAATGCAGGATCTCGGCGATACCTACGTGGAAATCTCGAACACATTGTCGGGTGGTCTGCTCGGGGCACATCTCGCGATCAACCGCGCGCTGTCGGACGGTCTCGAGGGCGAGTTCGCTACTGGGGCAGCCGAGGCGACGAAGCGCTTCTACGACCAGGCGACCGATGTCCAGGAAGTAATCCATAATGTGGGTCGCCGGTTGAAGGCGGCCGCGTACGGCGCGGAAGTCGTGAAGTTGTCGGTGCAAAAGCCTCCCTCAGGGACTGCCACGGGGGCTCCGCCAGGAACAGCAACTACCGATCTGCCACCGAATTTGGCGGCGTTAGGTGATGCGATGCTCACCGTGGCCGCTCCTTCGGACGCATCCGCCCTCGAACGAGCCAAAGAAGAACAGCGGCAGCTTGCGATCCATGTGATGAACACCGTGTACAAGCCGACATATCAGCCCGCGGGCGAGGGTGTGCCGACTTTTGTGCCGGTGCAGGCGCCGGGCGACAACCCGACGGGGCCCGTTCCCGGTTCGACCACCACTTCATCCAGCCCGGGCAACAACCAGCCTGGGCCGGGTAGCAACACCCCGGGCTCACCGGAGAACGGCCAACCGGAGGGTGAGCAGCCAGGTTCGGAGGATCCTCAGACGACGGCGGCGAATACGAACCAGAACTCGACGGGTCAGAACACGCAGCAGACGGGCACACCCACCACTACGGGCACCCCGACAGGTGATCCGCAGCGCAACACCACGACCACCGCTGGTGTGCCAGGTGTTCCGTCGACGCCGGGGCGTCCCAGCTCTCCAGGCGGTCCGGGCAACAATCCGCAGGCTCCCGGCCCGGGCCGCAGTATCCCCGGCACCCCTACCGCGCCGGGTGTTCCTGGCGCGGCGACCCCGGCGACCCCGGCGGCCGCCGCTACCGCTGCCGGTCGGCCCATGACCGGTATGCCGGGGATGATGTCTCCTGGCGCGGCCAGGCGCGGTGGCGACGACGAGAACGAACGCAAGACTCCCGACTACCTGATCACCAACCGGGAGGAAGAGTTGTTCGGCCGTCAACCGGGCACGGTGCCGGAGGCGCTCGGGGCCGATGCACCTGCGAACCGACCGGCCGAAGGTAGTGATTACCGGTGAGGTGGGAATTCACTCCCGACGAGTTCATGCACGTCTGGGCGGAGACAGGGCTCGACAGGTATCCGCTCCCGCTGAATCTGCTGTCGTCGGTGCGTTGGGAGGACGAGTACGACAAGCTCTCCGCCGAAATCCGGGCCCGCCGCCCGGTGGGGTCGGACCCGGATCTGACGGCTGTGCTGCGGGTTGCGGCCGATCCCGATTCGAGTTTTGCCCTGTTCGGGACACGGAAGAGACCGGTCCGCGCGTACGGCGCGATTTTCACCGACACCGGTGTCACGCTGGTGCAGCGGCCGAGCCCCACCCCGGAATTCGGCGGTAACGTGCTCATCGAAACCGGCAGCCCAGCCATCGTTCCGCGCGTCTTCGCGGCGGTACTCGGCGAACTCCCCAAAGGCCGCCGCCCACCGCTGGTGGAAAGTCTCGATAAGCTGGGCGACACCGATGTCGGCTGGACCAGTTCCAAACCGCAGGTCGTCGACCATATGCGCCGCCTGCTGAAAGCCCCCCGCGACGGCTCCGGCCACATCGAAGCCCGCCACGGCTTACACGACCGCACTCCCCTACCGCCGTCCTACCTCAGCTGGTTCGACGTCACCGACGACGGCCGCTACCTCTACCGTCAGCGCTACCGGGATTTCCATATCGACCCGATCTCCCACGATGAGTTGCGCACTGAACTCGCTCGGATGATCGAGTTCGAGTGAAGCGGGTGGCGGTGTGAGCGTGCTGCCGGTGTTCAGCTCACCGGGCGCTCCAGCCAGCCGAGCAAGGCTTGGGTGACCTCATCGGGGCGCTGCTCCATGATGAAGTGGTCGCCGTCGATCCAGACGAGGTCGGCGCCGGGAATCGCTGCGGCGAGTTCGCGGGCCGTTTTCGCTGGTATCCCTGGGTCGTGCACGCCCCAGATCACCGTTGTTGGACACGTGATGCCGGACAGTCCGGGGGCGAGTTCGGGGCGGCGGCGCACCTGGTAGCCGGACCAGAAGTGGGCGTACCAGCGGCGTCCTTCGGGGCTGCGCAGTACCGACAGGTAGCGGCCGAGGCGGTGGGGTTCGAAGGTGCCGTTGCGTAGGTATCGGCTCATGCCGAGCCGGTGGATCAGGTGAATCGGGGGCGTCGTGAGCAGGGGGCGGGTGAGCCGGTGGCGGGCCGCGGTGGTGAACAGGCCGAACAGCAGACAGTAGGGGGCCGTGAAGATGCCGTGGGCGCGGGAGTTGAGGATGGCCAGGCGGCGTACCCGTTCGGGGTAGCGCTGGACGAAACCGAGACCGAGGAAGCCGCCGTAGTCGTGGCAGGCCAGGTCGACGCGGTCCAAGCCCAGGGCGTCGAGCATGTGGGCGATGCGGTCGACTTCGCTGTTGTAGTCACAGCTCAGTGCCAGGTCGCGGGCTGAATCACCCCAGCCGAGCCAGTCGGGGGCGATCACGCGGCGTATCGCGGACAGCGGGCCGAGTTGCTGCTGCCAGGCCAGGTGGTTTTCCGGCCAGCCGTGCAGCAGGACCAGGGGGTCACCGTCGCCGGCTTCGGCGTAGCGCATGACGGCGCCGTCCACAACGGTTTCGCGGAGCCCGGCGGCTGGTTGGCTGGTATCGAACAGTGTCATCGCGGTCTCCTCCTCGCACTGTGCAGGCGCTCGGTGGGTTGCGCCTTCGCGGGTATCGTCACCCACATGACGCGGACGGCACTTCCGGAAACGTGCGCCTCCACCGCGCAGCTGTGGCTGCGGCTCGGGCATGCGGTCTATCTGGGGCCGAGCCTGGGTTTGGCCGCCCACTCCACCGCCATCGCCTCGCTCGGGGTCGGTGTCGACGCACCGTTCCGGGTGCGGGTGCCGGGTGCGCGGGATATCACTGCGCGCAGTTTCCTGTTCCGGGCCAGGATCACCCATCATGTGGTGCACAGTGAGGGCCGGATGCTGTTCTGTTTCTTCGATCCGACGTCGTCGCGGGTCGCCCGGACTTTGGGCAGCATGACCGGTGCGGTCGGTGATTACCCGGTCGGGCATCGCAATGAAGCCGAACTCGTGGAGTTGAGTTCGGACCCCGATATCGACGTCGAACGCTTATTGGATGCGGCGAGCATGCCGCTGCCGCATATCCGTGACCCGCGGATAGCGGCCACTGCCGCCGCGATCCGCGCCGACCCCACCGCGCCGCAGCGTGCAGCCGAAAGAGCCGCTGCTGCAGGGCTTTCCACCTCGTATTTTCTGCGTACTTTCACCGAGCAGACGGGTACGAGTTTCCGCCGTTATGTGCAGTGGGCGCGCATGCTGCGGGTGGCCGAGGCGTACGCGGCGGGCCACGATCTGACCCGAGCCGCGGTCGATGCGGGTTTCGCCTCACCGTCGCATTTCAGCGATACCTTCCGCAGCATGTTCGGTCTGACTCCGACCGCTTTCACCGCCGTGGGTAGCGCCGTGCAGATATTGGACAGCTGACCAGCACCCGCGCCTCCTTGCGTGCACTGCGCGTACAGACCTGATGTCCGGGTACCGGTGCTACATCGGCCCACAGCACATGACGTCAGGTAAGCGGCGAAAGGGCAAGCACATGAATGGCTCGGCTGCGTTATCCGGGAAGGTGGTCCTCGTTACCGGCGGTGCCCGCGGACTCGGGGCGGCGTTTTCCCGCTGGATCGTCGACGGTGGCGGGAAGGTGGTGCTCGCCGATCTCCTCGACGCCGAGGGCCGCGCCGCCGGAGGCGGGTCGATCGTGAAATACGTAATGGGCCAGTAATCAGCCACAGCACCCGCACGCTGCACGACACCACACGCCGGCATCCTTCCCTGCACGCCTAGCGGCGTCGGAAGACCGCTCGCACAATGCCTTTCGCTGTGCCACGCAGGAAGTTCTCCCAGCTGAAATGGTCGTGCCACAGGATGATCCGACCACCGCGGAGTTCGAAAGTGCCCGCCACCCAGAACTCGATCGACACCGGGCCGAAGCGGAGGATGTCGGTGCGGTCGGTGAGGACGATACTGCCGTCGGCGGCGATGTGGTGGATTTCAGCGGAGAACCCGAACCGGTCTCGGCTCAAACCTCGCAGCAGGCTGCCGACGCGGTGCGCGCCCCGCACATCGGGCAGCGTGGTGTTCTTCCAGACGATATCGGGGTGCACCAGTTCGAGGGCTTCACCTATCGCGCCCATTTCCATGGCTGTGAAGAACTCGCGCACCGTGGTGATCGCGTCCTGGGTCAGCTCGGTGTCGGTCATATTCCGAGCCTAAGCCGGTCCACCGCCCGGTTGGGCGGTTCGGCGCGGTCGCCTGGATGTTCCTGGGCGTGTCGCTACCGTGGGGTATGGCTATTCGTGACGAGATCGAGTCGTTCCTCGACGAGTACCAAGCCGCGCTGTCCGCGTTAGACGGCGAACGCACCGCCGCCTTGTGGGGGACGCCCGGCACCATCGTGAGCGACGATTTCACTGGTTCGCTGCCGAGCCGGGACCAGATGGCGCAGGGCCTATCCCAATCGCACCCGTTCTATCAAGCGCTCGGCCTGGCTCGCGTCGGCCACACGCTGCTCGACTGCACGGAGCTCACCGAACGCATCGTCCGGGTTCGTGTCCGCTGGCATTTCTTCGACACCGACGACGAACTGCTCACCGACAGCGACTACGAGTACCTGCTGCGCCGCGACGACGACGGGCTGCACGCCTATGTCGCGGTCGCCGTAGACGAGGCCGAGAAGCTGGCGCGGGTTGCGGCGGAGAAGGGGATCCAGCTGCCCGGGATGTAATGCGGGCTAGGAGGATTCGCCTCGCTGAGCCATCAGCGCGCCCACTCCGTCGAGGATGCGTTCGATCCCGAAGTCCAGTGCGTCGTCACGCTGGGCAGCGAACTGTTCCGGTGCGGTCAGTGCGGCGGTGAGCTGCGGGAAACGGTCGCCTGCCAGTTCCATCGCCGCGGCCATGCCCTGCGTGAAACCTTCCTCCGTGGTGTCCGAGCCCATCGTCTGCTGCGCCAGGCTGCGTACGTGCCCGTTCAGTACGACGATGGTGTCGAGCCGTTCCGGACCGGTCAGTGGGGTATCCGCCAGGACCCGCAGCGCGGCCTCCATCCAGCCCATTTCGTTGGGCCCCAGCGGGCGGACTCCCACCAGCAGCTCCAGCACCCACGGGTGTTTCCGGTACCGCTCGAACGTGGCCGCGGCCCACGCGTGTAGTCCCGCACGCCAGGGCTCGGCCGCGAGCGGCCCGGTCTTCTCAGCCGCGGGCGGCTCGGACTCGAGCTCCGGCGGTACTCCGATAGCGGCCTCCAGCATCAACGCGGTGAGCTCGGCCTTACCCGGAACGTAGCGGTACAGCGACATCTTCGTGTTGCCGAGCCGGTCGGCCAGCCGCTGCATGGACAACCCGGCCAAGCCCTCGGCATCGGCCAAAGCCATGGCTTCGGCGACGATACCCGCCACCGACAGCGACGGTTTGGGTCCGCGCTTGGGTCGCGCGGATGCGCCCCAGAGCAACTCGAGCACGGTGGGTGCCGGCATAGCGCTCCTTCCCGCAATAACCGCTTGACGCGTAACTGTGTCTACCATACGCTCATCTGCGTCCGATGGAAACAGATTCCGGTGGACGCAATTAATCATCGAGTGGGGAACACTATGCGAAACACCACAGTCCTCGTCTCCGGCGCGAGCGTCGCCGGCCCTGCCCTCGCCTACTGGCTGAGTCGATACGGATTCGATGTCACGGTGGTCGAGCGCGCCCCCGCACTGCGGCCGGGCGGACAGGCCATCGATTTCAAAGGCCGGGTACAGCGCACCGTGCTGGAGCGGATGGGCGTCTTCACCGATATCGAGCGGCGCAGCACCGGCGCCACCGACATGGTGTTGGTGGACAGCGCGGGCAAGCCCCGGGCGCGTATTTCCGGTGATTTCACCGGAGGCGACGTGGAGATCCTGCGTGGCGATCTCGCCGAGATCTTCTACAAGCGGACGGCCGGGCAGTGCAGCTACATATTCGGTGATTCGATCACCGCACTGCGCGAAACCGACCATGACGTGCATGTGGAATTCGAGCACGGGCCTGCGCGCCGGTTCGACCTCGTTTTCGGCGCCGACGGCATCCACTCCCGGGTCCGCGCACTCGTATTCGGGCCCGAACAGGACTTCGTCCACCACCGCGGCTACCACTACTGCGTGGCGGGCTCCGCGCCCGCGGCCGACCGAGACGAGGGGCCGCGACGTCGAGTCTGCTACGGGCACAATGCCCCGGGCCGGCTCGCGATATACGGCGGTCCGAAGGCACAGCAGATGTATATGTTCGCCGCTCCGGAACTCGACTATGCGCGAGACGACGAAGCCGCTCAGCGGCGCATCCTCACCGAGATGTTCGCCGAGGTGGGGTGGAAGGTCCCGGCGATGCTCGCGGAGTTGAAGCAGTGCCCGGACTTCTACCTCGACGCGCTCGCGCAGGTGCGTATGGGCACCTATGTTTCGGGGCGGGTAGCGCTGGTGGGCGATTCGGCCTACGGGAACACTCTGGCGGGATTCGGAACCGGATTCGCGGTTGTCGGCGCCTACGTCCTCGCCGGCGAACTGGCCGCCGCCGACGGCGACCACACCGTGGCGTTCCCCCGATACGACGAGGTCATGCGCCGCTACACCAAGATCTCGGGCAACAGCAACCCCGGTCGATTCCTGGCACCGAAGACCGCGTACGGCATTCGCCTGCGCGATTGGTTCCTCGGGTCGCGCCTATTCGCCGCGATGGACCGATACGCCGCCGACGCCAAAGACAACATCGATCTGCGCGACTACCCCGCCCTGCTGTCCCGGTGAACCGAAGTCCACCGGAATTCGCTCAGCCCAGCAGGTTCCAGTCCTCCAGCCCCTGGTAGAGCGGGAAATCGGCGGCCAGTTTGCGGACCCGGCCGCGCAGGGTGTCCGCATCCGACGTACCGGCGAGAGCATGGGCGATGATATCGGCGACCTCGGTGAACTCGGTGTCGCCGAAACCGCGGGTGGCCAGGGCGGCGGTGCCGATACGCAGGCCGGAGGTGACCATCGGAGGGCGCGGGTCGAACGGGACGGCATTGCGGTTGACCGTGATACCGATCTCGTGCAGCAGGTCTTCGCCCTGCTGGCCGTCGAGGTCGGAGTTACGCAGGTCGACCAGCACCAGATGGACATCGGTGCCGCCGGTGAGGACGCTGACGCCCTTGTTCGCGACATCAGCGCCAGTGAGGCGTTCGGCGAGGATCTTCGCGCCGGACACGGTGCGCTGCTGGCGTTCGGCGAACTCGGCGCTGCCCGCGATCTTGAACGCGACCGCCTTGGCGGCGATGACGTGCATGAGCGGGCCGCCCTGCTGACCGGGGAACACCGAGCTGTTGAGCTTCTTCGCGAACTCCTGCTTGGCCAGGATCAGGCCGGAGCGGGGGCCGCCCAGGGTCTTGTGCACGGTGGAGGAGACGACATCGGCGTAGGGCACCGGCGAGGGATGCAGCCCGGCCGCGACCAGACCGGCGAAATGCGCCATATCGACCCACAGGTACGCACCCACCTCGTCGGCGATCTCCCGGAACGCCGCGAAATCCTGGTGCCGCGGGTAAGCCGACCAACCGGCCACGATCACTTTCGGCCGCGCCTGGCGGGCGATGGTACGCACCTCGTCCATGTCGATACGGTGGTCGCTCTTGCTGACCCCGTAGGAATGCACGTCGTAGAGCTTGCCGGAAAAGTTAAGCCGCATGCCGTGGGTGAGGTGACCGCCGTGCGCCAGGTCCAGACCCAGCAGCTTGTCGCCCGGATCCATCAGCGACATCAGCACCGCCGCATTGGCTTGGGCGCCCGAATGCGGCTGGACATTGGCAAAATCGGCGCCGAACAGTTCCTTGGCGCGCTCACGCGCAAGGTTCTCGACGACATCGACGTGTTCGCAGCCGCCGTAATACCGCCGCCCCGGATAGCCCTCGGCGTACTTGTTGGTGAGCACGCTGCCCTGCGCCTGCAGCACCGCACGCGGGACGAAGTTCTCGGAGGCGATCATCTCCAAGGTGTCGCGCTCGCGGGCGAGCTCTCCTGCCATCGCGGCAGCGACCTCGGGATCGAGTTCACCGAGAGACTGGGTATTGACAGAGGCGGTCGTCTGCGTCACGCGGCTAGTCTATTTGCCTGCGGCGGCCAGGTGGGCAGCGGGTGCGCGCGTGCCGTTGCCGCAGGCACACGCTCTCGCCAGAACATGCTCTATCCCAGTGAGTGAGAACAGTGTTTATTTAGTTACACATTCACCGAGGAGTTCGCCATGGTCTTCTTACCGCAACTGATCCAAGCGCTGTCCCGCAATGTGATCACTCTTTTCACCAAGGTGATCCCGTTACTGTTCCACTGACGGGTTCATCTCGGCACACGGGTCACCACAAGGCCCGGACGGCACTCGGGACCAGCGGCTCATCCAACAACCTGCGGAACCGGTCGGCGCGCTCGTCGTCGTCCGGTGCCCGGTCCAGCCAGCCGCCGAGTAGTCGATAACCCTCCACATAGGTGCTGATATAGGCACGCCACAGCGGCGAGGACAGGAAGCGCAGCGACTGGCGGGCGCGGTCGGGGGTGGTCAGATTCCAGCGCTCGAGGAACGCGGCGACTTCGTCGGGGTCACGATGCTGGTCGTGCAGCAGCAGCGCGGCGTCTTGACGGACCCCGAGCAGTTGCGCGGACGCCTCCGCCAACCGTTCGGCGCGTTCCCCGTCGAATCGCAGCCCCAGATCGGCGTAGATCTCCTGCGCCCACCTGCCCCAGCCTGGTCCGACGATGGAACGCAGCGCCAGATCCGCCAGCCCCTCCGCCATCAGGCACTGCGGCGTGTTCACCAGGAACAGTGTCTGCTCGGCCTGTCCCGCCGCGACCAGCCCGGCTTCCTTACGGCAGTGCTCGGTGTGATGCCCCGGATATGCTTCGTGCGCGATCAAGCGCGGCAGGTTGGCCATGTGCTGGCGCAGGTCGGAGTTGATGGCGACCGTGGAGCGATAGTTGCCGAGGTAGTAGTTGAACCCGGACCACGGTTTGTCGCCGACCACCTCGTAGGTGACGTGCTCATGATCGGGCAGCGGATATCGTGCGCGCACCAGTTCGCGCAGCGCCCCGGAGAACGCCTCTACACATGCCGACAACCGTTCCGGCGGAATCTCATCGGCCTTGCGATGCGCGGCGACGCGTTCGGCCAGCGGCCCGTCGCCCGCGAGCACCTCGTCCATTTTGCGGTGCGCGTCGCGGTAGTCGTCGGTGTTGCCGGGGGCGATGTCGACGTCGAAGTAGGCGCGCACCTCGTCGACGAATCCGATGTCGTCACCGGCGAACTTGCGGCCTGAGCATTCCATCGCGCGCAGATGCACATCCAGGAACTCGGTGCGTTCGCCTGCGAGCCCGGCCGAGGGTAGTTCGGCACGCAGTTCGGCGGCCCGCTTGGCCAGGTCGCGCGGTTGCGGAGCGGGTGCGTTCGCCACTTCGCGGCGTAGCGCCGGGTCGCCGGTGTAGGCGTCGACGAAACCGGATTCCAGCCGGTCGAAGGCCAGGCCGAGCCGCAGGTAGTCGGTGACGAGCGGATGCGCTTCCATGCCAGCCGACGATAGCGGGTGTGTGCCCGCGGTCTCGACCCACGGCGGGGAGAAAGCGCGCATCACGAGGCGATATCGACACCCCCTTTCAACACTCGTTTCCACAGAGCGCAGAATTCAGCCATGAGGGCACAGACGGACCGCATCTCACCTCCACGGCACGATATGTGTGCATGTTTGCCGCGGCGGAGCTTCGGGTAGGTGGCACGGATGAGCGAGCCGAGCCCGTATGTGGAATTCGACCGAAAACAGTGGCGCACGCTGCGTAAATCAACTCCACTGGTGCTCACCGAAGAAGAACTGATCGGCCTGCGCGGTCTGGGTGAACAGATCGATCTGGAAGAGGTCGCCGAGGTCTATCTACCGCTCGCCCGCCTCATCCACCTGCAGGTCGCCGCGAGACAACGACTGTTCGCCGCGACGGCGACCTTCCTCGGGGAAACGCACCCGGATAAGCAGGTGCCGTTCGTGATCGGCGTCGCAGGCAGTGTCGCGGTCGGCAAATCCACTACCGCGCGCGTGTTGCAGGCGCTACTGGCGCGCTGGGACCATCATCCGCGTGTGGATTTGGTCACTACCGACGGTTTCCTTTATCCCACAGCCGAACTCACCCGGCGCGGCATCATGCATCGCAAAGGTTTCCCGGAAAGCTATGACCGGCGCAAGCTGCTGCGTTTCGTCACCGAGGTGAAATCCGGTGCGCCGGAGGTGTGCGCGCCGGTGTATTCGCATATCTCCTACGACATTGTTCCCGGGGAAAAGCACTGTGTGCGGCAACCCGACATTCTGATCGTCGAGGGCTTGAACGTGCTGCAAACCGGGCCGCGGCTGATGGTGTCGGATCTGTTCGACTTCTCGATCTATGTCGATGCCCGCATCGAGGACATCGAAAATTGGTATGTGCGGCGTTTCCTCAGCCTGCGCAGTACCGGTTTCGCCCATCCCGCCGCACATTTCCACCACTACGCCCGGTTCACCGACGCCGAGGCGACCGCGGCCGCGAAGGACATCTGGAACTCGACCAACCGGCCGAATCTGGTGGAGAACATCCTGCCCACCCGGCCGCGCGCCACCCTGGTGTTGCGCAAGGACTCCGATCACAGCATCAACCGGCTGCGGTTGCGGAAGCTGTAGCCGGCGTCTCAGGCGCCGAAGCGGCGGTGCCGGGCGGCGAAATCGCGCAGTGCACGCAGGAAGTCGACGCGACGGAATTCGGGCCAGTACGCCTCGGTGAACCAGATCTCGGAGTACGCGCTCTGCCACAGCAGGAACCCGGACAGGCGCTGCTCACCGGAGGTGCGGATGACCAGGTCCGGGTCGGGCTGGCCGGAGGTGTAGAGATGCTGGTCGATGGCGTTCACGGTGATCGACTGCACCAGGTCCTCGCCGGTCTCCCCCGCCGCGATTTCCTGCCGTACCAGCGCGCGCACGGCGTCGGTGATCTCCTGTCTGCCGCCGTAGCCGACCGCGACATTGACGTGCACGCCGTTGCGGTCGCTGGTCCGTTCGGCGGCGGCGCGCAGCCGTTTGGCGATCAGCTCGGGGAATCCGTCGAGGGTTCCGACGATACGCACCCGCCAGTTCTGTTCCGGGGCCGACAGTTCCTCGACAACATCGGTGATCACTTCGAACAGCGTCTCCAGCTCTTCTGGATCACGGCGCAGGTTCTCCGTGGAGAGCAGGTAGACGGTGACCAGCTCGATACCGGCCGCCTCGCACCAGCCGACCAGTTCGGCTATCCTCCGTGCGCCCACCCGATGTCCGTGGCTGACGTCGGTGAAACCGTTTTCCCTTGCCCAGCGGCGATTGCCATCGCACATCACCGCGACATGCCGGGGATGCTGTTTACCTTCCAGCTGTCTGGCCAGCCGGGCCTCATAGACGCGATATGGAAAACCACGCACCCGACTCGGAAACTCCACGGCGTTCAACAGTACGCCTTATCGGCACGCAGCCAGCAGTGGACGGGTTTCCTGTCGCAGTAGCGCACGGACGGAAACCTACGTTAGCGTAGGTTACTGATGGGTTCACAGAGGAGGTACCAGTGTCCGATCCGGTAGGCGCCGCCGACCCCGCGCTCGCGGCGGCCGATGGCCCCAACCCGGCCGAATCCCTGGCGTCTCTGGTCAAACCGCGGATGCGCGGCTGGATCCACACCTGGGCGGTCGGCATCGCAGCTCTGGCAGTAGCAGTGCTCGTCGCCGCGGCAGCGACGGTTTCGGCCACCGCCGTATGGTCCACCCTCGTTTACGGCCTCACCGTCTGCGCACTGTTCGGCATCAGCGCCGTCTACCACCGAGTGACCTGGGCCACCGTCGCGGGCCGCATCCGCATGAAACGCGCCGACCATTCGATGATCTTCCTGTTCATCGCGGGCAGCTACACGCCCTTCGCCATGCTCGGCCTGCCGAGCGGCACCGGGCGGACCCTGCTCACCGTGGTGTGGGCGGGTGCGCTCGCCGGGGTCGCGTTGAAACTGCTGTGGCCGACCGCGCCGCGCTGGGTGGGGGTTCCGCTGTACCTGCTGCTCGGCTGGGCAATCGTGCCGGTAGCCGGGCAGCTACACACACACGTCGGGATCGCCCCGCTGATCCTGCTGCTGATCGGCGGGCTGATCTACAGCGGCGGCGCGATCCTCTACGCCACCCGGTGGCCCAACCCGTGGCCGACGGTGTTCGGTCATCACGAGTTCTTCCACGCCGCGACCGTCCTTGCCGCACTGTGCCACTACGTTGCAGTTTGGCTCGTGTTACTGCGCTGAGCACCCGAGGCGCTCTATGCTGCACGATCGTGTCACCCGTCGCTGCCGCGAGCAGTTCCACGGCCGCGGCCGGTTCCGCCACGGAGCCAACACCATGATGGGCCGGTTCGTGCTGTGGGCGCTGCGCGCACGCTGGGGACTGGCTGTTGTCGTCATCACCTGTAATCTGAGCGGCCTCGCGGTCATCGTCACCCAGCTGTGGCTGATCGGGTTCTCCGGCAGACTCGGCCCCCACATCCTGGACAGCCTCGTGGTGGTCTCGATCTACCCGATCATCGCTTTCCTGGTCGGCGTCGCGCTTGCCGTCCGCGACCGATCCGTCTACTTCCGATGGCTCGACCAAGCGCGCAAACCGAGCCCGGCCGAAGCACGACGGCTGCTGCGACTGCCGCTCGCCATCACGACACGCGCGCTGGCGCTGTGGCTGCCCGGGGTGATCCTGGCCGCCGTGATCCTGGCGCAGATCACCCCGGAGAACGATCTGGCGGTGATGCTGGCGATGTTCCTCATCGGCGGCCTGGAATCGGCGGCAGCGACTTTCCTGATCGTCGACCGGCTGATCCGGCCAACCATCCCCATCGTGGCCGGGGTGCTCGGCGCCACCATGCACTGGAGTTCCACTGTCTTCGTGCGCGTGGTACTCGCCTGGGCGGTATCCGGGGCCATGCCGTTGAGCGCGCTGATCGTGGTGCTGGCCGACCCGGTATCGGCACCCTCGCACCGTATCCGCACCGGCATCTATGTCGCGGCCGTCGGTATCGCCGTCGGCGCGCTGGCCACCGCGACCCTGGCCAGGGCGGTTGCCGCGCCGATGCGGATGCTGCGGCTGGCCCTGGACCGCATCACCCAGGGCGAGCTGGATGTGAAGGTGCCCGTCGGCAGCGCCAGCGAAATCGGGCGGCTGGAGAACTCGGTCAACGAACTCGCCGCGACACTGCGGGAACGGTCCCGGATGCGGGCCGTGTTCGGCCGCCATGTCGGTGATGAGGTCGCCGAACGGGCACTCGCTGCAGGGATGGACCTGACCGGCGACGTGCGGGAGGTGACAGCGCTGTTCGTGGACGTCACCGGGTCGGTCGCCATCTCCACCGGGCTGCCGCCGCAGGAGTTCGTCGCCAAACTCAACCGGCTGCTTTCCATCGTGGTCGCCGCGACCGAGGAGAACAACGGCCTGGTCAACAAGTTCGAAGGCGACGCGGCGCTGTGTATTTTCGGCGCGCCCATCGCGTTGCGCGACAACGCAACTCCCGCCCTGCGCGCCGCCCGCCGCATCCGCGACGAAGTGCTCGCCACCGGCGAACTCGATATCGGTATCGGCGTCGCCCGCGGCCGTGTCTTCGCCGGTGACATCGGCACCGACACCCGCCTGGAGTTCACCGTCATCGGCGACGCCGTCAACGCCGCATCCCGCCTCACCACCCAGGCCAAACAGGCCCCTCGCCGCATCCTGGTCAGCCAGGCCGTCATCGATGCCGCCGCACCCCACGAACGCGCAGCATGGGAGGCCTACGAGCACATCACCCTGCGCGGCCTCACCGAACCCACCCCATCATGGACCGATATCGATCCGGCCGATGTTCCCACACCAGCCACCCGGACCCACCCCGCGGAACGAGCAGCAACCGACCGTGAACCGGGCACAGACGACTGACCCCACCCGGTCACCGACACGAGCACGGCGCTCACCGTCGAGTTAAGCGCCCTACGGCAGGACTATCACCTGGCATGCGTATCGGCTGGTCCCGCGCTCAACGTGGGCTGTCGCCGCGGTGGAAGCCGGGCAGCGCAACCGATGGAGCTTCGACACGCAAGCCGGGCATGGCAGTTAGTCCCACGAGGCTCAGCGATACAGCCCACCGCTGTCCCCGCGCAATTCCCGGATCAGGCGGTATTCAGCAACTTCCGTAGTTCGACGGCGGTCGACACCGGAAGATCGCATACCGAGCCACGGCAGACGTAGGCCGCCGCGCCGGAGGCGACGAGCGGTCGGTCGGCGAGCAACGGCACCGCCTCGGGCTCGGCAGCAACGACAACCGTGCCGCCCGGAGCGGCGCGCCGGGCGGCGCCGAGCAGCTCGGCGGCACCAGCATCGTGGGCATCCGGGACCGTGATGGCGACCTGGATCGGGCCGCGTAGGGCGGCCTCGGCGACGGTAAGCCATTGCCCGGCCGAGCGTGGGGCCCTGGCCAGCACGATCGCGCCGCGTACCAGGGTGCGGTCGGCGAGGTCACGGTAGCGGGCAGCGCGGTCGGGATCGCTGAGGGCGGATGCAGTGAGCAGGGCTTCGGCGAGGGCGGACGCGCCGGCGGGAGTCGCGCCGTCGATGGGGTCGCGGGGGCGGGCGACCAAGGTTTCGGCGTCGTCGGCGGTGTCGAACCAGCTGCCTGCGGCGGCCGGGTCGGCGAAATGCTCGATCGCCGAATCGAGCAGGCGTTGCGCGTGTTCCAGCCAGGCAGCGCTGCCGGTGGCCTGATGTAGCGCCAGCAGCCCCGTGACGAGCCAGGCGTAGTCCTCGAGAACGCCGGGTGCGTTCCCGGCGACCCCGCCCAGGGAGGCGCGCAGCACCCGGTCGCCTGCGACGTGTTCGGCGAGCAGGAATTCGGCGCAGCGGATCGCGGCGGCCAGCCAGTCCGGTTCCTCATGGGCAGTGGCTGCTTCGGTGAGCGCGGTGATCGCCATACCGTTCCAGGCAGTGACCACCTTGGCGTCGCGGTCGGGTTGCGGGCGGCGGTCCCTGGCTTCGCGCAACCTCGCGCGGACCCGTTCGAAACGCTGCGGATCATCCGGGTCCGCACGCAAGGTCAGCACCGAAGCGCCCTGTTCGAAGTTGCCGCCGGTGGTGACGCCGAAGACCTCGGCGGCCCACGCACCGTCCATCGGCCCCAGCTCGCCTACCAGCTCCGCGGGCGTCCACACATACGTTGCGCCCTCGACGCCGGGCTGCCCCGGCACCATATGCGTGTCGGCGTCCAGCGCGGAGGCGAAACCACCGTGCGTGGTGCCGAGGTCGTCGAGCAGGAAATGCGCGGTCTCGCGCATCACCCGCAACGGCAGCGAGGCGTCGGCGGTGCGGCGGGCCAGGTGTGCGTAGGCGCGCAACAGCTGGGCGTTGTCGTAGAGCATCTTCTCGAAATGCGGCACCAGCCATTCGGCGTCCACGGAGTAGCGGGCGAAACCGCCGCGCAACTGGTCGTAGATACCGCCGCGGGCCATGGCGTCGGCGGTCTGGTCGACCACCGACCGCACCCGTTTGTCGCCGGTGCGTTCCCAGCTGCGCAGCAAACCCTCCAGCAACGCCGACGGCGGGAATTTCGGTGCGCCACCGAATCCGCCGTTGCGCTCGTCCACGTCTCCCAACACGGTCGCGACGGTGTGGTCGAGCAGTTCGCCAGTGACGGCCAGCTCCGCTTCGGGCAGCCCCGCGGCCTGTGTCCGCAGCGCCGCGGCGACCTCCGCGGACGCGTTGTCCACCTCGTCGCGCCGATTGCGCCAGGTGTCGGTGATGGCGGTGAGCAGCTGGGTGAACGACGGCATCCCGCCGCGCGGCAACTTCGGGTAGTAGGTGCCGCAGTAGAACGGTTCCCCGTCGGGGTTGAGGAAGGATGTCATCGGCCAGCCGCCCTGGCCGGTCATGGCGACGGTGGCATTCATGTACACCGCGTCCAGGTCGGGCCGTTCTTCCCGGTCGACCTTCACGCAGACGAAGTTGTCGTTCATCAACGCGGCCGTCGCCTCGTCCTCGAACGATTCGTGCGCCATCACATGACACCAGTGGCAGGATGCATAGCCCACCGACAACAGGATCGGCACATCGCGCTCCCGGGCCTCGGCGAGCGCTTCGGCGTCCCATTCGCGCCAATGCACGGGATTGTCGGCGTGCTGTCGTAGATACGGTGAGGTCGCGTTCCGGAGCCGGTTCACGGTATCCAGCCTGCCACGGTCCGCGGATTCGCGTTGGCGACACGGGCCGTCGCTTGTTTAGGGTGAGCGCGTGATCAGAACCGCCGCCCTCGCCCATATCCGCGACCGCCGCCTGATCCAGACCCGGCCGGTCGGCAAATCGGTTTTCTATATGGCAGGCGGAAAGATCGATCCCGGTGAAACTCCCGTCGCAGCCCTACATCGAGAGGTACGCGAAGAACTCGGCGTCGGTGTCACCGCGGTCCACGAACTCGGCATCTTCGAGGCAGCCGCCTACGGCCATCCCGCAGGCACCCGCCTGCACATGACCTGCTTCACCGCCGACCTCACCGACGAACCCCATCCCACCAGCGAAATCGCCGAGCTCCGCTATTTCACCGGCAGCGAGTACAGCGCGATGAACGACGTTGCTCCCGGTTCCTTGATGGTCTTCCGCCATCTGCACGACCTCGGTCTCATCGACTGGTAGATCGACTGGAAGCAGCCACGCCGCAGAACGGAGCGACGCGCGCCAGGCTCGCGGATCCGATCACCGGCGGTGTCCGACTGCGGACAGCCTGCCGATACGCAGTCACTCCACCGGGTGCTGCGCCTCGTTCTTGTCCTGCCCGGCTCGGCGGATGATCCCGTGTTCGGTGCCTTCGTCGGCTTCCTGATCCGGTTCCGGATGTTCGGGCTCGAAGGTGTCCGGCAGATTCTTCAGATGCTTGTTCATGGAGCGGACCAGCAGGAAGGTGCCGACCAGCAGGACGAGCACGATGATCAGACCCAGCGGGGACGCCTTACCGAACTCGGGGCCGGTCGGCGTACCCGGCGTCTGAGCGAGCAGCACGGTCTGAACAAGCACTGCGTTCATCGCTGCTCATCTCCGATACCAGCGAACAGGTCGTTTTCCGGCAGATCGGTGCGAACCCGGGTCTGGGCGAGCTCGAATTCTTCCGTCGGCCACAGCCGCTGCTGCATGTCCAGCGGGATCGCGAAGAACGCGCCGTTGGGGTCGATCTGGGTGGCGTGCGCGATCAGGGCGTCGTCACGCTGCGGGAAGTACTTGGCGCATTCGACCTGGGTGGTCACCCGCGACATCACGTCACCGCGTTCCACCGCGCGTTTGCGTATTCCGTCCAGCCAGTCCTGCATCGGGAACGGTTCACCGATCCGCTCGTACTCCTCGGCGAAAATCTCCAGCCTGCGGATGCTGAAACCGTGGTTGTAGTACAGCTTCAACGGCGTCCACGGCTCCCCCGCGTCGGGGAATCGTTCCGGGTCGCCCGCGGCTTCGAAGGCGGCTACCGCTACCTCATGGCAGCGGATGTGGTCGGGATGCGGGTAGCCCCCGGTTTCGTCGTAGGTCGTCATCACGTGCGGTTTGAATTCACGCACCACCCGAACCAGCGCCTCGGTCGCTTCCTCCAGCGGCACCAGGGCGAAGCAGCCCTCCGGCAGTGGCGGCAGCGGATCGCCTTCGGGCAACCCGGAGTCGACGAAACCCAGCCAGGTGTGGCGCACGCCGAGGGCGGCGGCCGCGGCGGCCATCTCCTCCCGGCGGATCTCGTGGATACGTTCCAGAACCCCCGGCGTATCCATCGCCGGGTTCAGGATGCTGCCGCGCTCGCCGCCGGTGAGGCTGACGACCATGACCTCGTTACCCTCATCGGCGTAACGAGCGGTCGTCGCGGCGCCCTTGCTGGATTCGTCGTCGGGGTGGGCATGCACCGCCATGAGGCGAAGGCCACTCACTATCTCGTTCACCGTCGCTCTCGCTCGCGGGTGGGGTCGGGGCTTTCGTTCCCGAGGGGTCTTCCGTATCTATAGTTCCATCTGGACCGATTCTGTTCCGACCTACCCCCCGGGAGCGACACACCATGACTGAGCCGACACCGGAATCCGCGCCCGACAGCGCCGGTGCCGGCGACAGTCCCGGCGCGGAAACAGCCAGCCACACCGACGCCGCCGCCCGCTACGCCGACCGGTACGGGCGCGCATCACGTACGCGGCGGCGGTGGCCGGTCCTCGTGCTCGGTGTCCTGGTGGTGGTCGTGGGTATCGGCGTCGGCTACCTGGGCTGGCAGCAGTACGGCCCCGACGAGATCCAGACCGAACAGCTCGGCTACACCGTGCTCGACGATTCGACGATCGAGGTCCGGATCAAGCTCACCCGCGCCGACCCGGAGAAACCGGTGGTGTGTTTCGTGCGCGCCATGGACGCCGACATCGCGGAGGTAGGCCGCCGCGAGATCCTGATCGAGGGATCCGAGCACGGTACGGTGGAGTTCACCACCATGGTGCGGACTTCCGAACGGCCCGCTTCCGGCGCCGTCTACGGCTGCACCGAAAGCGTCCCGGAATACCTGCGCTCCCGGTAGGAGCCGGGTTTCCGCGCCGAGCAACACGTGGTCGGTCGGAAGAAAATAACTCCGACCTGCATTTTTGTGATTCATGCTAAAATGGCTTCAGACACGGTTCCGGGGCACGGAGCCGTGTTTGCTGCATAGACGGCCAGCGCTGTGAAGTCCCGTGGCGGCGAGTTCGCCCGGGACCAGCCCTGTTGGGGTTCGTAGAACTTCCCCAGGATCGCTCTAGCCGTCCACTGAAGCATGCCTGCCCACGGGTGGGCCGTGCCGCAGTTATCAGGGAATCCCGGCCCAGGCTGGGGACAACTACTAGGGAGTGATCGAGATGACTGAGACGCAAGTGACCTGGCTGACCCCGGAGTCGCACGACAGGCTCAAGAGCGAACTCGACGCGCTCATCGCCAATCGTCCGGTCATCGCCGCCGAAATCAACGAGCGCCGGGAAGAAGGTGACCTCAAGGAGAACGGCGGATACCATGCGGCGCGCGAGGAGCAGGGCCAGCAGGAGGCCCGCATCCGGCAACTGCAGGAACTGCTGAACAACGCCAAAGTCGGCGTCGCCCCCACCCAATCCGGTATCGCACTGCCGGGGTCGGTGGTGAAGGTGTACTACGACGGCGACGAAACCGACACCGAGACCTTCCTCATCGCCACCCGGGAAGAGGGCTTGGGTGACTCCGACCTCGAGACCTACTCCCCCAACTCGCCGCTCGGCGGCGCACTCATCGACGCCAAGGTCGGCGAGACCCGCGAATACACGCTGCCCAACGGCAACACCATGAAGGTGACGCTGGTCAGCGCGGAGCCGTACCGGAGCTGAGCTGACCCCCCACACCGAACACCGCTGTGCGCGGTAATTTCCGCATGCGCTGGACTCGGTTGAACGGGGTCGGTCGGAAGTAACAGACGCAAACGGCCGCATCCGATGTTTCGGGTGCGGCCGTTTCCTCACGTATCGAACCTATCAGCGCAGCGCCTGCTGTACGTCGGCGAGCAGATCGCCCACATCCTCGATACCGACCGACAGCCGAACCAGATCCGCGGGCACCTCCAGATCGGAACCCTCGGTGGACGCGTGCGTCATGGCCGCAGGATGTTCGATCAGTGACTCCACCCCGCCCAGCGACTCGGCCAGGGTGAACACCTTCGTCGCGGAGCAGAACCGGCGGGCGGCCTCCACACCACCGGCCAGCCGCACCGAGATCATCCCGCCGAAACGACGCATCTGCTTATCGGCGACAGCGTGACCGGGATGCTCGGGCATGCCCGGGTAGATCACCTTGCTGATCGCCGGATGCCCGGACAGGAACTCGGCCAGTGTCTCGGCGTTATCGCAGTGCCGATCCATGCGCACCGCCAGCGTTTTGGTGCCACGCAAAGTGAGGAACGCATCGAACGGGCCGGGCACCGCGCCCGCACCGTTCTGCAGGAACCCGAATGCGGCGTCGAGTTCGGTGTCATCGGTGATCAACGCGCCACCGATCACATCGGAATGCCCGCCCAGGTACTTGGTGGTCGAATGGACGACCACATCGGCGCCGAGCAGCAGCGGCTGCTGCAGGTAGGGGGTGGCGAAGGTGTTGTCGACAACCAGTTTGGCGCCGCTGGTGTGCGCGATATCGGCGAGCGCCGGGATATCGCCGATGCTCAGCAGCGGGTTGGTCGGCGTCTCGATCCAGATGAGCTTGGTGTTGGGCCGGATGGCGGCGCGCATCTCGTCCACGTTGAACACATGCGCGGCGGAATGTTCGATACCCCACTGGCTGAACACCTTGTCGATCAGCCGGAAGGTGCCACCGTAGGCGTCGTCGGGGATGACGATGTGGTCGCCGGGGCGCAGCATGGCGCGCAGCGCGCAGTCGGTGGCGGCCATGCCGGAGGCGAACGCGCGGCCGTAGCGGCCGGATTCGAGCGCGGCGAGGTTGGCTTCCAGCGAAGTACGGGTGGGATTGCCGGTGCGAGCGTACTCGTAACCGTCGCGCAGTCCGCCGACGCCGTCCTGGGCGAAGGTGGAACTGGCGTAGATCGGCACGTTCACCGCGCCGGTCTTGGGGTCGGGTTCGTATCCGGCGTGCACGGCTCTGGTGGAGAATCCCAGCTCGCTCATATCGCCCAGCCTAAACTGCGGTATCCCAGCCCGGTCACGCCGGGCCCCCACCATTTCACCGTCCGACGGCTCCGGTGCTCATGAAGCCGAGCAGATCGTGCCGAGTGATGACACCGACCGGTTTGCCGTCCTCCACCACCATCAGCGCGTCGGTGTCCGACAGCGCCTTGGTGGCGGCCGAAATCGGTTCACCCGAGCCGATCAGCGGGAACGACGCGCTCATGTGCTGAGCCACCGAATCGGTGAGCGACGCGCGCCCCTCGAACACGGCCGAGAGCAGATCGCGTTCGGAAACGCTGCCTGCCACCTCACCGGCCATCACCGGCGGTTCGGCCCCGACGACCGGCATCTGCGAGACACCGTATTCGCGCAGGATCTCGATGGCATCGCGCAGGGTCTCCGAGGGATGGGTGTGCACCAGGTCCGGCAGCGCCCCCGATTTACCCCGCAGCACGTCGCCGACCAGCGGTTCCGCGGTGGTGCCGTCCAGCCGGGTGCGCAGGAAGCCGTAGGAGCTCATCCATTCGTCGTTGAAGATCTTCGACAGGTAGCCGCGGCCACCGTCGGGCAGCAGCACTACCACCACGGAGTCGGGATCGCGGCGCGCCACTTCGATCGCGGCCACCACCGCCATACCGCAGGAGCCGCCGACCAGCAGCCCTTCCTCGCGGGCGAGGCGACGGGTCATATCGAAGGAGTCGGCGTCGGAAACAGCGATGATCTCGTCCGGGACCTTCGGGTCGTACGCCGCAGGCCAGAAATCCTCGCCGACACCCTCCACCAGGTAGGGGCGGCCGGTACCGCCGGAATACACCGAACCCTCCGGGTCGGCGCCGATGACCTTCACCTTCCCGCCGGACACCTCCTTGAGGTAGCGGCCCGCGCCGCTGATGGTGCCGCCGGTGCCGACGCCCGCGACGAAATGGGTGACCTTGCCTTCGGTGTCGCGCCAGATCTCCGGGCCGGTGGTCTCGTAATGGCTGTCCGGGCCGCCCGGGTTGGAGTACTGGTCGGGCTTCCAGGCGCCGTCGATCTCGGTGACCAGCCGGTCGGAGACGCTGTAATAGCTGTCCGGATGATCCGGCGGTACAGCGGTCGGGCAGACCACCACTTCGGCGCCATAGGCGCGCAGCACATTGCGCTTGTCGTCGCTGACCTTGTCGGGGCAGACGAACACACACCGGTAGCCGCGTTGCTGCGCGACCAACGCCAGACCGACGCCGGTATTGCCCGAGGTGGGTTCGACGATGGTGCCGCCGGGACGTAGCTGACCGGATGCTTCGGCGGCATCGATCATCTTCACCGCGATCCGGTCCTTCGAGCTGCCCCCCGGATTGAGGTACTCGATCTTGGCTGCGACCAGACCGGCGCCCGAACCGACCACAGAGTTCAATCGAACCAGCGGCGTATTGCCGATGAGGTCCACGACATGATCCGCGATGCGCATGCCCCCATCGTTGCAGAGTCGTTGCCGACGGGCTCGAGGTGGTCGGGACAGAGTGGGAAACCTGCGGTGGCGGCAAGCCACATTTACTATCTGCGCCCATGAGGCTGCCGACAATCGCTCGTGCCGCCATGGTTCTGGCCGGATCGGCGGTCGCGCTGATCATCGGTTCCGGAGCTCAGGCCGGTGCGACCACCACTACCGTCACGTTCCCCGGGGTTCCGACCATGGCGTACGGCGGGCTGTGCTGGACCCATATCCACACCTGGGCCGATACCAGCCCGGCCTGGCCGGGACGGGCCGTGCTGAACGTACGGTCGGGGCCGGTCTCCGGTATCGGACCAGGTCGCTACCCGCTTGCCCCGCTGTGTGAGGTCCGCACGACCGTTTCTTGGCGCAATCTAGACACCGGAGCCACCGGTGTCTACGAAAACAACGTGGTGACCGGTATCTACGGCAGCATCCAGTACTCGCTGTTCCAGGACACCGGGCCCGGCCGCGTGGCAGTGACGGTGACCACCAACCATGCCGGCATCCCCGCGCACGGCACCTTCTTCGTACCTGCCTGACCGCGGCGGTACCGGCCCGGCCGGGGCTCGGACTCCTCGGCCGCCGGATACGAACCCACACCGTGATCTGCTGCACGTTCGCTGAATGGGACAACGCCACAGCGGATGTTTCGCCGCAGCCGAGCGCGACGTAGATTCGAGAGGATCCATACCCACGAGTTTGTGTCCGGATGGGGGATTCCCGCCGCGCACGCTCCTCGACACAAGGAGACCTCTCATGCCAGAGGCCGTCATTGTTTCCTACGCTCGCTCCCCGATCGGCCGCGCAGGCAAAGGGTCTCTGGTGAGTATGCGGCCCGACGACCTCGCCACCCAGATGGTCCGCGCCGCGCTGGACAAGGTGCCCGCGCTGAATCCCGCCGAGATCGACGATCTGATGCTGGGTTGCGGCCAGCCGGGCGGCGAGGCCGGTTTCAATATGGCGAAGGCCGTCGCGACCCAGCTGGGCTACGACTACCTACCCGGCACCACCGTCAACCGCTACTGCGCGTCCTCGCTACAAACCACCCGAATGGCGTTCCACGCGATCAAGGCCGGTGAAGGCGATGCGTTCATCTCCGCCGGTGTGGAAACCGTCTCACGGTTCCCGAAGGGCACCTCCGACAGCTGGCCCGACACCCACAACCCGCTGTTCGCCGAAGCCGAGGAGCGGACCAAGACCACCGCACAGGGCGGCGTGACCTGGCGCGACCCGCGCGAAAACGGCAACCTGCCCGATATCTACATCGCGATGGGCCAAACCGCGGAAAACGTCGCCACCTTCACCGGCATCTCCCGCGAAGACCAGGACCACTGGGGCGTGCGCTCACAGAACCGCGCCGAAGAAGCCATCAAATCCGGTTTCTTCGAACGCGAGATCACCCCGGTCACCCTGCCCGACGGCACTGTCGTCTCCCAGGACGACGGCCCGCGCCCCGGCACCTCCTACGAAAAGGTGTCGCAGCTCAAGCCGGTGTTCCGCCCCGACGGCACAGTCACCGCCGGTAACGCCTGCCCGCTCAACGACGGCGCCGCCGCGCTGGTGATCATGAGCGACACCAAGGCCAAGGAACTGGGCCTGACCCCGCTGGCGCGCATCGTGTCCACCGGTGTATCGGGTCTGTCACCGGAAATCATGGGCCTCGGCCCGATCGAAGCCGTACGCAAAGCACTGCGGCTGGCGGGCAAAACCATCGACGATATCGACCTCTACGAGATCAACGAAGCGTTCGCGGTGCAGGTGCTGGGCTCGGCGCGCGAACTGGGCATGGACCTGGACAAACTGAACGTCTCCGGCGGCGCGATCGCGCTCGGCCACCCGTTCGGTATGACCGGCGCCCGCATCACAGCCACCCTGATCAACAACCTGCAAACCCACGACAAGCAGTTCGGCCTGGAAACCATGTGCGTCGGTGGCGGCCAGGGCATGGCCATGATCATCGAACGGCTCAGCTGAATCTATGGCGCCTCCGGCGGCGCGGGTCGGGCCCTCGTGACCCCGGGTCTTCCCTCCCTCCGCGGATCCGCTGGGGCGGATTCGCTCCGGTCGGTCCAGACCCGGGGCGGGCCCGACCATTGAGGTGCACCGGTGTCTCCGGTCGGAGTCATGCATCCCCGCGATCTGGCCGGTTGTGCACCCCGGCCGCACGGCTGACCACGTAGCCCGGCGGCACGGCGGGGCGCACACACCGATGTCAGGACCAGGGGCATGGCCCCCTCCGGCTGAGGCTGATGAGGTCCTGGGTACAGCGAACGGCCCCCTACCTGTGAAAGCAGGTGGGGGGCCGTTGGTGCTGTTACTGCGCTGGGTTGCTCACTCGCTCTGGAAGTAGCTCAGCAGGCGCAGGATCTCGACGTACAGCCAGACCAGGGTGACGGTCAGACCGAGCGCAACGCCCCAGGCTGCCTTCTCCGGCGCCTGGGCGCGGATCAGCTGGTCGGCGGCGTCGAAGTCGAGCAGGAAGCTGAACGCGGCGATCGCAATGACCACCAGGCTGAAGATGATGGCGACCGGTCCGCCGTCACGCAGGCCGAAACCACCGTCGGTGAAGAAGCTCGCGATCAGGTTGCCGACCACCAGCACCAGCACGCCGATCATCGCGCCGACGATCATGCGGGTGAAGCGTGGCGTCACGCGGATCGCGCCGGTCTTGTAGACGACGAGCATGCCCGCGAACACACCGAACGTGCCGAGCACCGCCTGCCCGATCATGGCCGCACCGCCGGAGCCACCGAAGGTGATATCGGTGAACATGAACGACAACGCGCCGACGAACAGGCCCTCGGCCACCGCATAGGACAGCACCAGCGCGGGGTTGTCCATCTTGTTGCCGAAGGTCGCCACCAGCACCAGGATCAGGCCGACCAGGCCGCCGCCGATCACGAACAGCGGAGCCAGCGAGGTGTTGGCGCTGGTCAGAATGTAGGCGGCGAGCGCGGACAGGGCCAGGACGCCGAGCGTGATGCCGGTCTTGGTCACCACATCGTCGATGGTGAGCGACCGGGTGGGGGGCGCCTGCTGGTATGGCTGGTACTGCGGCGGGTACTGGTTGCCGTACTGCTGCTGGTAGCCGAGCTGGCCAGCCCCGGCCACGCCCGAGCCGAAGTTGGCGTAACCGCCACCCTCCTGCCGCGGGAGATTTTTGAAAACCGGATTGCTTGTGGCGCGCACCGTGTATCCCTTCCTGGAGTCGTGGCCCACGTCACCGTGGCCGTCAGTCTCGAGCTGATACTCGATATCCAACTGTTGTGTCCAACGTTTGTCACTCGGGCAGAGTTCCCGGCCCGCACAACAAGACAGACAAATCGGACTCTACCGGGGCAGCGGGTCGTGCAACCCACGCACTGATCGAGTAACGGTGAATTTCCGGTTCCGGCCCATCACTTCGGTCCGCCCGACTATTCGCTGCACCACACCGCGGTAGTTCAGATGGGTGTTGTACACCGTCCACAGCTCGCCGCCCGGACGCAGCACCCGGCCGGTCGCGGTGAACATCTTGATTGCCGAGCCGGTGTGCACGGCCGCGCCCACATGGAACGGCGGATTGCACAGCACCAGGTCGGCGCTGTTGTCGGGGGCTGAGGACATAGCGTCGTCCCGCACCACCGTCACCTGGTCGCCCAACCCGTTGGCGGCGACCGTCGCGGTCGCCGACGCCACCGCCGCGGCCGACTGGTCGGTGCCGACAACAGCGATCCGCGGACGCGCCTTGGCCAACGCGACGGCAAGGATCCCGGTGCCGCACCCCAGATCGATGGCGTCGCGAGCGTCCGGTTTCATGGCACGCAGATGCTGCACCAGGAAACGGGTACCGATATCGAGGCGGGCACCGGAAAACGCGGCGCCGTGCGCGACGACATCGATACCGAGCTCGGCGATCCACTCCCGCACCGGAAACGGTGGCTCGCCGAGCTTTTTCGGCCCACTGACCACGAGTGCCCGCGATTTCTGCCTGCCGCGGCTGGCTCGTACCAGGGAGAACGATTCGCTGAGAACCTCGTTCATAGACTTGGTCAGGTATTTGTCGCGCCCGCCTGCGATCACCACCACCTCAGGGTCGGCGTAACGGGCGATGGCGTCGGCGATCTCGGCCAGACCGCCGAGCACCCGCGGCAGCCGCAGCAGCACTACGCGCGCACCTTTGAGCAGGCTTTCGTCGAGCCCGTGCGCGCTGTAGCGGTCGGCGAGCCCGTGGGTTCGCGCGTTGGCCGCCAAAGCCAGTTCCCCGGTCAACAGATCCTGATGCACCCTGATCCCGCGTAGATCGTGCGCCACAGCCGCACCGAGTGTCAGCGCGCCGTAACCATCTCCGATCACAGCAACTTCTGCGCTACCGGCTGTCGCGAGCGAATCCGCCGCGATATCGAGGATCAGCCGGTCGGCGGCGTCGACGGCATAGAGGTTCGCCGCCTCCACATCCGGATACCGGCGCAGTCGCTCCAGCAACTCCTCCACATCTCGCACACGTAAAGTGTGCTAGATCGTTGCCACACCGCCGCGCCCACCCCATGGCCAACGAGAAACACGCGACGCTTCCCACGCGAAACACGCGGCACGAGCCCTCGTTTCGCACGCCCAATACCAATTGCTCGGATTTCCCGGATGAATGCCGACTCATGGGTAACATCTGCCACATGCGTAACAACATCGTGGTGGTTGTGGCCGCTGCAGCAGCGTTGCTCGCCGGCTGTGCCGACGGGGGTTCATCTCCGGCCGGGGACGCCCCCGCGGCGAACGCACCAGCGCTACCGACGACCACGGCCGCGCCGAGCCCGAGCGACGCGGACACCGAACGCGCGGAACCCTCCGATGACGCGCGGCTGACCGTCACCGGAATACGAATCGGCCACCACGACGGATTCGACCGCGTCGTCTACGACCTCGGCGGCACCGGAACCCCCGGCTGGATCGTGGAATACACCGACGTCGCCTATCAGGACGGCAGCGGCGCCCCGATCGAGGTCGCGGGGCAGTCGATCCTGGAAGTGCGGATCACCGGTTCGGCGTATCCGTTCGACAGCGGGGTGGAGGAGTACGCAGGACCCGACCCGGTCGTCAACCCCTCCGCGCCCGGTATCGCCGGTGTGTACCGGTCGCTCGTCTTCGAAGGCGTCACCCAGTCCTTCATCGGCGTCAATGCCGACCATCCTGCCTTTTCGGTGAGCACCCAGAGCGACCCCACGCGACTGGTCATAGATATCGCAACGGAATAGCGGCCCGCTGCAGCTGCCAAACCTGCCGCAGTGGATCGATATCGACATCGGCAGGCCGACCGATTGCCCTAGGACGACCGTCCGAACCTGTCACGCGCCGCGACCCTGGCTACTCCTTCGCCGACCTTTCGCTGCCGATCACAGCCGCTGACGTGGCGCGGGCTGCCGGTGAGCGCGCGGATATCGCTGCACCGCACCCTGCGCTATTCGACGCGCTCGGTGTCGCCGTCAGCTGCTTCGCGGTTCCGAACTCCGGGGTATCAGGTTCATTACTCGACAATTCACTCGAGTCGCTATCGAAACAACCTGCGCCCCAGTAGATTAGTTCTTCGGTAGTCGTATGCCCGGTACTTCGGCGGCGACAACGGCCGAGGGGAGATCGGAACCAGATGCGACGATTCGAACGCGCCCGCCTGGCCGTTTCAGTCTCCGCGATCGCGGTGGGCGCCCTACTCGTGGCCTGCACGAACACCGTCACCGGTACGGCCGAGGTCAACCAGGAGGAACTCGCGCTCTACACCTCGGAGGTCCGTGCCTCCTCGGTTGCGGCATCGTCGTCGCGGGCGGCCGCTGCGGATCGGGCGGCGGAGGCGGCATGCAGCACGTTCCGGACCTCGAACAGCGAGTTGATCACCACGTTCAACGCCTACATCGCCGCGGCCAACGACAATGCCCCCGATGTGAGCACCAAGGCGGACCAAGCGGCCGGTGCGCTACGCAACAGCGCGCAGCACATCGACCGGAAACTCACCGCCGAGGTCCCCTCCGCTGTCTCCGTTCCGCTACGCGCCTACCGTGACGACAGTAAAACCCTGGCCGACATGGTGGAGCGCGACGCCCCGGTCGACACCATGAACCCGCAGATCGACAAGTTCAACGCCACGAGGGAAACCGCCATCGGGGCCTGCGAGGACTACTGAGACGCCTGCCACGTGGTACAGGCAGCCGATACGGGCCTCGCCTTGGTCTGCTGTCCCTCGCTCTAGAATGACGACGTGACCGACCAGCACCGTAGCGAGCGCGCGTCCGGGTTCCCCCGGCTGCTCCTCCTGCTGGCTCTGCTCACCGGCGTCGTCGCCATGCACGCCGGGGTTTTCCTCCTCCAGCCCCATACCGCGCACGCCTCCACCGGCAACATCCCGAGGTCCCCCCAGCACAGCTCGGATGGTTCGGTCGCCGACGACCCTGCTGTCACGGCAATCGCTGCTCCTGACGCCGGGAGCAACAACGCAGCGCGCAGCGCACACAGCGACAGCGTTTCACCCACCTCGACCGGCCTTCTCGCCCACCCGAGCGGCCTCCCATCGACTGGCTCACCAGCTTCCATCGGCTCCCCCCACTCCGCAGCTGCGCTCCCCCACAGCACCGGCACCGAACAAGGCCCCGACTGTGACAGCGGAGGTTGCGGGGCGCACGGCGGGATTCATCTGTGCGTATTCATTCTGTCGGTGATCGCGCTCGGGCTCGGACTGGTGCTGTTGTTCCGCTTGGCCGACAGCCCGCTGAGCGCCGTAGCGAAGGCCCGGCGGCTGGACCGGCGGCAGGAACGTCCGCCGCCTTGGACCGTTCTCTCCCTGTCCGAATTGGCGATTCTGCGGATCTGATGGACCGGCCGCGGCCACCCGCGGCTTCTGCTCGTCTCCTCGAATCCGACTGCACAAGGACAACACCATGTTCATCACCCGTAACCGGATCATGCTCACCCTCGCCGCCGCGACACTCGCTCTCGCGGGCTGCGGCGACGATTCGGCCGACGATACGTCGGCCACCACCACCCAGACCGGCAGCCCGACCACCAGCGCTACCGCGGCGACCCGTTCCGATTTCAACGACGCCGATGTCATGTTCCTGCAGATGATGTATCCGCATCACGAGCAGGCCGTCGATATGGCGGAGATGGTTCCGCAGCGGTCTCAGAACCCGGAACTGCTGGCCCTGGCGACAGCGATCGAGCAGGCCCAGGGGCCCGAGATGCAGCAGATGTCCGCATTGCTGCAGAGCTTCGGCAAACCGGCCCCCACCGATGGTGATCACGGCGACCACGGCGACCACCAGATGCCCGGCATGATAAGCGACGAACAGATGGATGCGCTCGAAGCCGCGAACGGCGAAGAATTCGACCGTATGTGGCTGGAAATGATGATCGCCCACCATCAGGGCGCCATCGATATGGCCGACACCGAAATCACCGACGGCCAGAACGCCGACGCGAAGGCCCTGGCCGAATCCATCAAAACCACCCAGCAGGCCGAAATCGACCAGATGAACGGCATGCTCGGCGGGCGCTGAGCGAAGAGCAGGTGGCGGGCGTGATCACGTCCGCCACCTGCCCCGGAAAATCCGCGGCCGCTGCGGCGAATGGGCGCCCGCGACCACCGATGGCGTGTGCACCGAATTCCCGTTCCCGATTCGCTTTTTGTGGAGCGAGCTGGATTTTTGAGCAGGCGAACAGCGCAGTTCCCTTGACGCGCACCCACGTGGGGAACACTAGGGGCGGGTTTCGTCCAAAACCCACTGCCGATAGCCGGGATGGGCGTCCACGACCGGAACGGCCAGCACCTGCGGCGTCTTGTCGGCATGTTCGGTATCGGCGCGTTCGGTGATCGCCGGAACCAGCGACCTCCGCGTGTGCAGCACCACCAGCGCTTCGCTGCCGTCTTCGACCTGGCCTTCCCAGCGGTAGATCGAACGCACACCCGCGATGATGTTGCCGCAGGCGGCGAGCCGGTCGCGCACCAGGCGACGGGTGAACTCGGCCAGCCATTCGGCGTCCCCGGCGGTGATGGATACGTCGACGATGTCGTCTTCGGTCTGCCGTCCTTCCACATCGGGCGTTTCGATCTCGGGCGCCGGTATCCCGGCCAGCTCGGCCAGCGAAACTTCCAGCGCCTGAGCCAATCTGACGCTGACCGTCAAACTGGGTGACTGCTCGCCGGATTCGTACCGGCCGATCTGCCGCTGGGAGACGCCGACCAGTTCGGCCAGCCGTCCCTGCGATATATGCAACCTGCTGCGCTGCAACCGGATCACCTCGGCGGTACTACTCACGGGCACAACCTCCTATCCGCCGGAAAGCCCCCGTCGGAGACTAGTAAGTCCTACCATGAGACTCGAGTCTGGCTCGAGGACCATCTAGTCCTCTCGAGAGAGGAAGGGTATGGACAAAACACCGGCCATTTCCTACCTCCGCACCGATCTCTGCGGCGTGCGGCAGCGGTGGGACGAAATCCGGATGCGCAGCCTGGCCAAACGTCTCGGTTACAACCTACGTAAGACCATCACGTTCTCGGCCCTTTCCGACGACCGGATCAGCCGGCTGCTCGACCAGATCGAGCGCGAGCAGGCCGAGGCCGTATTCGTGCCGCATCTGGACCATTTGGAAGGTGAACACAATCGGGTGATCGCGGTGGCGGATGTGGTTGTCGACGTCGACGAGGTGTACGTACGGTGGTCGCCGATCGGCGCAGTTCTCGACGATCCCGAACAGGTGGACGGATAGCGACGCCGTTGGACGAGCGACACGGCAAGCAGGATCCGCTACGACGGTCCGGCGCGCAATGCGGCATCGACGGCCGCGGCGATCCCGTCGCGCCACGGCTCCCCATGTCCGGGTAGTACCGTCTGCGAGCCGGTGTCGGCCAGCGCCGACAGAGACGCCAGAGCCTGACTGCTGTCGGCTGTCGCCGCACCCGAGACGATCTGCGGGCCGGTCCCGCCCGTATAGGGGTCGAGGGTGACCAGCGCGTCACCGGTGACGACGACATCGCGTTCCGGTAGATGCAGCGCACAATGCCCAAATGTGTGACCGGGGGTGAACACCACCCGCGGCCGGCCCGGCACATCCAGCTCGGTGCCCGCCGTCAAGGACGAAACCGTGGTCAATCCACGGACGAACAATGCGCCCGCGGCGGCCATTTTCCCCAGCACGGGCAGGCTGCGCGGGTATCGGAACGGATAGAGGAATACATTTTTCTCGCGTTTGTACCGGTACGGGTGCGCGGCCAGCGGCCGGTCACCATCGTGCACCCACACCGGCACCCGCCACGTCTTGTGCGCGTGCCGCGCGGAGCCCACGTGATCGAAATGTGCATGGGTCAATACGACGGCTCGGATATCGGCGGGGGTGCGGCTGAGATCCTTCAGCGCGGTCTCGATTCGTTTGAAGGTCGCGGGCAGCCCCGTGTCGACCACGGTGACGCCATCGTCGTCCTCGATCAGGTAAACATTGACGTTCGCATGCGCGAGTCGATGCACGCCGTCGGCGACACTGCGTTCCAACATGCGCACGACCTACCCGGCACCTCCCGCAACAAACGCAACCGCCCACCGTGGCGATCCGCCAGGTCGCAACCGGGTCGAAGGCTCACCGGAAACCGCCCATCGCCAGCCTGGGTTATTGCCGAAGGACGCGGCAACCGAGTGTCGTGGCCGTCACCGCTCTGCCGGGCACTCGCACGTACTCTCGTGGAATGGCGATCGCGTCACCCCAAGAGGCCGCCGAGGTGGAAGCGTTCATCCCACTGCTCGCGGGCCGTCGGGTGGTCGCGCTCACCGGTGCGGGCATATCCACCGACAGCGGTATCCCCGACTATCGCGGCCCCGACTCTCCACCGCGCAATCCCATGACCTACCAGCAGTTCGTGGGTGACGCCGAATTCCGGCAACGCTATTGGGCGCGCAACCACATCGGCTGGCGGCAGATGGACGCCGCCCGCCCCAACCCCGGCCATCGCGCCCTGGCCCGGCTGGAACGGGTGGGTGTCGTCACGGGGTTGATCACCCAGAACGTCGACTTGTTGCACACCAAGGCAGGCAGCCGCCGAGTCATCGACCTGCACGGCACCTATGCCCAGGTGCGCTGCCTGGGCTGTCAGTCCCATATGTCCCGGATGACGCTGGCTGAACGACTGGAGGCAGCGAATCCCGGTTTCGCCGACGCCGCCACAGCCACCGGGATCGAAGTCGCCCCCGACGCCGACGCCGTGATCGCCGATACCGCGCGCTTTCGCATGGTGGATTGCGAACACTGCGGCGGCCTCCTGAAACCGGACATCGTCTACTTCGGCGAGAACGTGCCCAAAGACCGCGTCGCCACGGCATACGATCTGGTCGACAACGCCGACGCGCTGCTCGTCGCGGGATCCTCACTCACCGTGATGTCGGGTCTACGTTTCGTGCGCCGAGCCGCCACCAACGGCATCCCGATCCTGATCGTCAACCGCGGCGCAACCCGCGGCGACGCCCTCGCCACCCGCCGGCTCGACGCGGGGTGTTCGTCGGTTATGACGCGAATCGCCGACCAGCTCGAGGCCATCGCGCACATCGCTCAACCTGCCCACTGACGCGCCCGATGGTTCGAGTTTGTCCGATCACGACATGCGATAGGCCGCCCGAGCGGGCGAACAACATCGGACGGCAACCTCCTGTCGTCGCAATCTCGAACCGAAACAAATTAGAACGTGTTCTATATTCGGAGGAGACTGTACCGGCGATCCTCGGGAGTTCACGACATGTACCAGTGGTCCGACGAAGACCTGATGTTCCGCGACGCACTCCGCGCCTTCATCGACAAGGAGCTCAAACCCCACGTCGACCAGCTGGAAAGCGGCAAGTTACCGCCGTTCGACATCATCCGCAAGCTGTACGCGACGTTCGGCTTGGACGAGATGGCCCGCGAAGGGCTCGCGAAATCACTCGCCCGGGAGGAAGCGGGGGAGACCTCGAGCAAATCGGGTGGCGGGTTCAGCGGAGTGGGCAGCATGGGCGTCATCCTCAACAGCGAGCTAGCCGGGGTCAGCCTGGGCCTGGTGGCGTCCATGGGGGTGAGTCTCGGGCTCGCCGCAGCCACCATCCGCAGCCGCGGCACGCTCGCCCAGAAGAAGCGCTGGCTGCCCGAACTGGTCACCATGGAGAAGGTCGGCGCCTGGGCGATCACCGAACCGGACTCGGGCTCCGACGCGTTCGGCGGAATGAAGTCCTATGTCCGCCGCGACGGCGAAGACTACATCCTCAACGGACGCAAGACCTTCATCACCAACGGCCCGTACGCGGACGTGTCCGTCGTCTACGCCAAACTGGACGAAGAAGACGGCACCGACCGACGCGACCGCAAGGTCCTGACATTCGTGCTCGACAAGGGCATGCCGGGATTCGAACAAAGCCCGCCGTTCAAAAAGATGGGCATGAACTCCTCCCCCACCGGCGAACTGTTCTTCGACAACGTGCGCATCACCCCGGACCGCCTGCTCGGCGAGACCGAGAACCCGGCCAAGGGCGACGGAAAAGACAGCGCCAAGGAATCTTTCACCGCCGAACGCATCGGTATCGCCTCCCTGGCGCTCGGCATCATCAACGAATGCCACCGACTGTGCGTGGATTACGCGAAATCCCGCAAACTGTGGGGCAAGGAGATCGCCCAGTTCCAGCTCATCCAGCTCAAACTCGCCGAGATGGAGATCGCCCGCATCAACGTCCAGAACATGGTGTTCAACGCCATCGAACGCACCGCCGCAGGCGAAAAAGTCTCCTTGGCCGAGGCATCGGCGATGAAGCTGTACTCCTCCCGCGCCGCCACCGAGGTCGCGATGGAAGCCGTCCAACTGTTCGGCGGAAACGGCTACATGGCCGAATACAAGGTGGAACAACTCGCCCGCGACGCCAAATCGCTGATGATCTACGCAGGCAGCAACGAAATCCAGGTCACCCACATCGCCAAAGGCCTGCTCAACAGGTAGTGCCACGAACGGCTGGGACGCTGCGCGGGCTGCCCCGGATGGTGCGGGCTGAACGTCGCCGCGCTCCACCCCACACCACCCGGCAACGCGTCCACCTGCGCACTTCGGTGCCCCCAGTCGGACTCGAACCGACACTGGGCGGATTTTAAGTCCGCTGCCTCTGCCAATTGGGCTATAGGGGCGTGCGGCTCAGACTACCGACTCGTACGGATGTACCGGAATCCCCTCCAGCGGGGAGTTCAGGTAGTGGGATCGGATTGGATGGCTTGGCAGACCTCCACGAGGACGTCGGCGGCCAGCAAGCCGGAGTCGTTGGCGGTGTCGCGAACCTCGATGGACAGGGCGTCGTCGGTGGTGACGGCGCACAGGGACAGTTGTAGGGCCTCGCCGAGTTGAGCTAGGTGGCGGGCTATGGCCAGTTCGTTCATATCGGGGGACAGCTGGTCCAGGCCGACGGGCTGGGCGTGGATACGGTGGCGACGCAGCGTGTCCTCGCCCAGCACCTTCATGAAATCGACGGCGGCCGCCATACAGCGGTTGTTGGCAACACGGTATTCGGTGCGATCGGCCACCTTTTCGATCAGCACGGCGGCGATGGTGGCGGCGGTGAACATGCCGTCGCAGACTCGGGCCGGGGCCGCTTCTGGCGGCCCCTTCGGTGGCTCGGCCAGCGCGGTGGTCACCGTGTCGATCCAGCGGATCACCAGATCGGTGCCGGTGTCGTCGACCGGCTCCGGCGCGACGATCTGCTGGGCGCGCCGACGGAGCCGCCACCATGGATTGCGCATCCGATCACCCCTGTTCCGACGAGGCCTTACCGAGCAGCGAATGCTGCCGGCCGTATGCGAAGTACACCACCAATCCGATCACCATCCAGACAACGAAACGCAGCCAGGTTTCCACCGACAAATTCAGCATCAGCCACAGGCAGGCCAGCACCGCCAGAATCGGCAGCACCGGAACGAACGGAACCCGGAAACCGCGCGGCAGATCAGGGCGGGTGCGCCGCAACACCAGCACACCTATCGACACCAGCACGAACGCGAACAGGGTGCCGATATTGACCATTTCCTCCAGGGTGCCGAATTCGACGAAACCGGCGAGCAGCGCACACGCCACACCGACGATCACGGTGATCCGCACCGGAGTGCCCTTTTTACCGGTCCGGGCGAGCACATGCGGGGTCAGCCCGTCGCGCGACATGGCGAACAACACCCGGGTCTGCCCAAGCAGCATCACCATGACAACAGTGGTGAGGCCGGCGAGCGCGCCGACGGAAATGATGTTCTTCGCCCAATCGGCACCGTGTAGGGCGAACGCGGTGGCCAGGGTGGCGTCGTTGCCTGCGAGGTCGGTGTAGGGCACCATGCCGGTGAGTACCAGCGACACCGCCACGTACAGGACGGTGACGATCACCAGCGAGCCGAGAATACCGCGCGGTACGTCGCGCTGCGGATTCTTGGTTTCCTCGGCGGCGGTGGCGACCACGTCGAAACCGATGAACGCGAAGAACACCAGGCTCGCGGCGGCGAGCAGACCGTACCAGCCGAAGGTGCTGTTACCCGCGCCGGTGAGGAACGAGAACAACGACTGACGCACCCCTTCTGCCTCTGCACCGGCCTCCGACGGCGGGATGTATGGGCTCAGGTTCGAGGAGTCGAAGAAGGTCAGGCCCACCACGATGACCAGCAGAATCACGCCGATCTTGATCGCGACGGCAACCGCAGACACCCGGGAGGACAGCTTGGTCCCGGTCGCCAACAGCACCGTCAGGGCCGCGATGAGCAGCACCGCGCCCCAGTCGAAGTCAACCCCGCCGATATGCAGCACCGCCGGACCCGAGCCGACCAGGTCACCCAGATATTGGGACCAGCCTTTGGCCACGACAGCCGCGGCCAGCGCGAACTCCAGGATGAGGTCCCAGCCGATGATCCAGGCGGCCAGCTCGCCGAATGTGGCATAGGAGAACGTGTAGGCGCTGCCCGCAACCGGGACAGTGGAAGCGAACTCGGCGTAGCACAGCGCGGTCAGACCGCAGGCGATAGCGGCGAAAACGAACGCCAACGACACCGAAGGACCCGCCACATTGCCCGCGGTGCGGGCGGTGAGGGTGAAAATACCTGCGCCGATGACAACAGCAACACCGAAAATCGCCAGATCCCAGGCGGTGAGGTCTTTGCGCAATTTCGCGCCGGGTTCGTCGGTGTCACGAATCGATTGCTCCACCGATTTGGTGCGGAACAACTGGTTCCGTCGGGTCGGGATCGCCACGGCGGTCTCCTTCATCTTCTGTCTCGCGTCCATTCGGTTCGGTTGTGGACCGCCCTAATGGACACCTGCCATATGTCGGCTCACCCATGGTGTCAGGCCGACGACGATCAGACCGGCAAAAACGGCGACCGCACCGGTAATACCGAAATATGCGAACTCGTGGGCGGGGTCGTAGAAACGAGCCAGAACGCCCGACATAGACGTCCCCAAACCCACTGACAGAAAGTACAGGGCCATCATTTGCGCGCGAAACGCCTCCGGCGCCAGCTGGGTGGTGACCGAGAGCCCGATCGGTGACAGCAGCAGCTCCGACACCGCGAACACGGCCATAATGCACAGCACCACCAGCGCGGGCACCGATTGGCCGGTGCCGCCGGTGCTGACCGAAAGCAGCGCGAACAACCAGAATGCGACCCCCACCCCGATCACCCCCAGCGCGAACTTGTGCGGGGTGCTCGGCGCCCGCGTGCCGAGTTTCGTCCACAGCAGCGCGAACAGCGGCGACAACGTAATGACCCACACCGGCTCCACCGAGCCGATCCAGTTCGACGGTGCGGTCCAACCGAAGATCGTCCAGTTCATCCGCTCATCGGAGTACACCGCCAGCACCGTGAAGATCTGCTGGAACAGCGACCAGAACACCGCGTTCGCCACGAACAGCGGAATGAACGCTCGCACCCGGCTCCGCTCGACCGGTGTCACCCTGCGATGGGTGAACAGGACGACGAAATAGGCGACCGCGGCCGCGACGATAACCACCGTGGTCACGTCGGACAGGTTGCCCAAGTTGACCTGACCGGTCACCACCGCCACCGCGACGACCGCCGCAACACCCACGACCGCCGCAACCAGCCGGCCGACCGAACCACGCGGCAGCGGATCGGGAGCATGCTTACCCGCATCGCCCAGATTGCGCCGGAACACCGCGTACTGGATCAGGCCCAACGTCATCCCCACCGCGGCCGCGCCGAAACCGGCGTGGAAACCCCATTCCCGCTGCAACAGTCCCGTCAGCAGCGGGCCGACGAAAGCGCCCAGGTTGATGCCCAGGTAGAACAGGGTGAAACCGCCGTCGCTCCGCGGATCCCCGTGGTCGTAGAGCGTGCCGAGCAGCGAGGACGCGTTCGCCTTCAACGCCCCGCTGCCCAGCGCGACCAGCACCAGACCCACACCCACCCCGCTCAACCCGGGTAGCACGGCCAACGCGAGATGCCCCGCGACCACCACGACCCCGCCGTAGAACACGGTGCGTTCCATACCGAGCAGCCGGTCGGCCACCCACCCGCCGAGGATGGTGCACAAATACACCAGCCCGCCGTATGCGCCGACGAGCCCGAGCCCGGTGTCCTGCGACAGGCCGAGCCCACCGTCGGTCACGGAGTAGTACAGGTAGTACCCGAGGATGGTGAGCATCCCGTAGAACGAGAACCGCTCCCACAGCTCCACCCCGAACAGATTCGTCAACCCGATGGGGTGCCCGAACAGCGTCCGCCCCGACGGCGTCGGCCCCACTTCCACTGCGCCCGCCATCCCCTGACGATCCCACGTCACGGCCCCCTGCGACGGGAATCCACACCGATACCACCCAGAAACCGAGAAACCGGTGATACGCGCCCGCAAGCGGGTACCGCGGTAGGAGAAAGTGCCCAGTCGATGCGCTGACGAGGTGAGCCGACCACACTCGCGCGTGCTGCGAAGCGACCGCACCTGACCGAAGCAAACACGGAGGTACCCAAGCCCCACCCAAGGTGAACGCGAGAATACCCAGGCCGCCCGCCCAGACCAAAGGCGGTAGTAGGCAGACCCCCACACAGCCGCGCCTATACGGAAGGCACCCATAAAAGCACATGGCCGTAGCGAAGGCGGAGGTACGCATGGCGGAAGTGGAAGTGACGGTTCACGCGCCGATCGAACAGGCGTTCGCGGTCCTGTCCGACGGCTGGATATACGCGGCCTGGGTGGTCGGCGCCTCCCATATCAGGGAGGTAGACGCCGATTGGCCCGCGGTGGGCAGCCGCATCCACCACAGCGTCGGACCGTGGCCGTTGACCGTGGCCGACGCCACCGAAGTCATCGCTGTCGACCCACCGCACCTGCTGGAACTCGACGCCCGGCTGTGGTTGTTCGGGGCGGCATGGATCCGGCTCCGGCTGGACGAACCGAGCCCGGGCAGCACCCGTATCCGCATGGCAGAACGCGCAGTACGGGGTGCGGGCGCGCTGATCCCCGGCTTCGCCCAGGACCTGGCGCTGAAACCTCGAAACCGAGAAGCATTGCACCGGTTGGCGTCGCTGATCCTCGGCCGAACCGGCAGCGGGCGTCAGTCACTCTCGTCCGACTGATCGCCGAAGGGGTATGCGATCGACAGCGTGCTCGCTGTTCGCCACGGTGGCGGCCGCAGACCCCGCTCGCAGTTCAGGCAATCGACAGCGCGATCCCATCCAAGATGTCGTGCTCGCTCACCACGAGTTCGGTGATACCGGCGCGCCGCGACAACTCTTCGGCCAGTACCTGTGTGATCACCGCGCCGCCGCCGATCACATCGACCCGGCCGGGGTGCATCGGCCCGAGCGCAGCGCGCTGATCGTGATTCATGCCGATCAGCCGTTCACATACCGCCCGCACCTCGTCCTGGCTCAGCCTGGACAAATGCACTTGTGCCGCATCGTATTCGGGCAGGTCGAGGGCGACGGCCGCGATCGTGGTCATGGTGCCCGCGACACCCACCCACGTATGCGCCTCCCCCACCGGCACATGCGTGAACGCCTCCGCGAGCCGCTCGGATGCGAAAGCGCGGGCCGCAGCGACCTGTTCGCTGTCCGGTGGGTTCCCCGGCAGGCAGCGTTCGGTGATGCGTACACAACCGACATCCGCGGAGAAGGCGGCGTGCACACCGTCGCTGTCGCCGAGCACCAGCTCGGTCGAACCGCCACCCAGATCGACCACCACGAACGGCCCACGATCCCCGGCCAATTCACCCACCGCGCCCGCGAACGACAGCCGCGCCTCCTCGTCGCCGGTGATCACCTCCGCTTCCGCGCCCGGCACTACGGCACCTAGTTCAGTGCGGGTCATGGTGAAGAAATCGTCGCGGTTGGCGGCGTCACGGGTGGCCGAGGTCGCCACCATCCGCACCCGCTTCACCTCGTACTCACGCATCAGCGCGGCATAGTCGGCGAGCGCGACCCGAGTACGCTCGATCGCCTCCGGCGCGAGCCTGCCCGTCGCGTCCACCCCCTGGCCGAGCCGCACGATGCGCATCTCGCGATGTACGTCGGTGAGTGTGCCGTCCACGCCGGGGTCGGCGATCAGCAGACGGATGGAATTCGTACCGCAGTCCACGGCGGCGACCCGCTCGCTCATAGCTCCTCTTCTGTTCCCTCGTAGGCGGGCCAGTCGGCGGGAATCGCGCTACCCCGCAGCCCGTGCTCGGCCGCCAACGCGACGGCCTCATCGCCCAGCGGGTTGACACCCGGCCCTTTCGCCAGCGCATGCGCGATCAGTACATGCAGGCATTTCACCCGCTCCGGCATCCCACCGCCGGTGAAATCGGTACCCAAGGGCTCGATCGCGTCGCGTTCGGCCAGATAGCTTTCATGCGCCCGCCGGTAAGCCTCGGCCAGCTCCGAGTCACGGCCGAGGCGTTCGGTCATCTCCCGCATCACCCCCGCGGACTCCTGTCTGCTCGCCTCGGCGGTGAGCCGCGGATCGGTCAGGTAATACAGCGTCGGGAACGGGGTGCCGTCCGGCAGCCGCGGCGCGGTTTTCACCACCGCGGGCACACCGTCGGGTGTGCGGTAGGCAATGGCCAGCACACCGCGTGGTGTGCGGCCCAACTGGTCGGCGACGATCTGCAGATCCCGGTCGTCGGGTTCGCTCACCTGGGTCCTTCCGGCTGCCGCGGTGGCGCGGCGGGGGGTGTTGTTGTCGGTGTCCGTGGTTCGGAGATGCTGCGCCACAGATCGGTGAACCAGGGGTCGGGCTCGCGGGACTTGGTGGTCGGATCGACCGGGGCGGGGGCTTCGATACCCGGCACCTGCACGATGTAGGGCGTCTCCCCCGGCATCACCAGCCGCAACCGGTCCCGCGCCTCGGACCGGATATAGGCGGGGTCCTGCTGCTCGGCGCGACGGTCACGCAACCGGGCCAGATCCGCTTCCAGTTCCCGGCGTTCCTGCGCCAGCTCGGCGGCCTCGGCGCGCTGAGTGAGATAGGTGCGCATCGGCACCGCCAACGTCAACGCCAGCGCGCACACCATCATCGCCAGAATCACCGCTTTACCGGTGGAAATACCGAGAATGGTGTGTTCCGGCCGGTTCCGGGTCCGCCTCTGCTCATCCGATCGGCGGCGCACCTTCCGCTTCGCCGCCGCGGCCCGCGCATGCGGTTCCGGCGACGGGCGGGAGTGGGCGGCACGCGACGTGCGGCGGTCACCGCGTCCGGCCGGACTGGTCCCACGCGCACGTCGCTCCGTCATCGCACTCCCCGCGGATCAGTCCTCGAACGCGAAACGCGGGAACGCCACATCGCCCGCGTAACGAGCCGAATCGCCCAGCGCGTCCTCGATGCGCAGCAGCTGGTTGTACTTGGCGACCCGCTCGCTACGGGCAGGCGCACCGGTCTTGATCTGACCGCTGCCGACCGCCACCGCCAGATCAGCGATCGTGGTGTCCTCGGTTTCGCCGGAACGGTGGCTCATCATCGTCTTGTAACCGTTGCGGTGGGCCAGTTCGACCGCGTCCAGGGTTTCGGTGAGCGTGCCGATCTGGTTCACCTTCACCAGCAGCGCGTTCGCGGCGCCCTTGGCGATGCCGTCCTCCAGCCGTTCCGGGTTGGTGACGAAAAGATCGTCGCCGACCAGCTGGATCTTGTCGCCGATCTGATCGGTCAGCTCGACCCAGCCGTCCCAGTCGTCCTCCGACAACGGGTCCTCGATCGACACCAGCGGGTACGCGGTGAGCAGCTCGGCATAGAACTGCGCCATCTCGGCGGCGGTGCGCACCGTGCCCTCGAACTTGTAACCGCTGCTGGCGGTGTAGAACTCGGTGGCCGCCACATCCAGCGCCAGCGCCACATCGCTGCCCAGCTTCAGACCGGTTTTCGCGATCGCACTGCTGATCAGATCCAACGCTTCCCTGGTGCCCGCCACATCAGGCGCGAAACCACCCTCATCGCCCAGACCGGTGGACAGCCCCTTGGCCTTCAACACCGACTTGAGCGCGTGATACACCTCCGCACCCCAGCGCAGCGACTCCTTGAACGTAGGCGCGCCGATGGGGGCGACCATGAACTCCTGTACATCCACACCGGTGTCCGCGTGCGCGCCACCGTTGAGGATGTTCATCATCGGCACCGGAAGCACATGCGCGTTCGGGCCGCCGAGGTAACGGAACAACTCCAGCCCCGACGACTCCGCCGCCGCCCGAGCCACCGCCAGCGAAACACCGAGCAGCGCGTTCGCGCCCAGCCGCGACTTGTCCGGGGTGCCGTCCAGATCCAGCAGCACCTGGTCGACGGTGCGCTGTTCAACCGAATCCAGGCCGATCACCGCGGGCGCGATCTCGTCCAGCACACCCTCGACGGCCTTACGCACACCTTTGCCGAGGTACCGGTCACCGCCGTCACGCAGCTCCACCGCCTCGTGTTCACCGGTGGATGCGCCCGACGGCACAGCCGCGCGGGTCAGCGTGCCGTCGTCGAGGGCGACCTCGACCTCGACGGTGGGGTTACCGCGCGAATCCAGGATCTCGCGAGCTCCGACCTGTTCGATGATGGCCACGAAAACAACACTCCTTCGGCTGCTGGCACGGTAGTGATCAGGGAAGAGGCCGTGCGCTGCGAGCCTATCGTTCACCCCGGCCCGCGAGTAACCGGCACTCCGGGCCCGCCCTGTTCGACACTACCGCCGTATGTCGCCCGTCACACCCGCCTGCCCACGCTGTACGCCGCGGCCCGGTCACGCACCTCCCGCATATAGCTCTCCGACCTGTTGTAGGTGAACAACGCCCTGCTCCAGCCCTCCGCCGTCGTCAGCACACCGCCGCTCGCGCACAGGTATAGCGCCGCGGTCAACGCGGCGTCATCGATACTGTGCGGATCCACCACCTCGTCACCATTGGCGTCCACACCCCAGCGCTTCCAGGTCTCGGGAATGAACTGGAACGGTCCCACCGCCCGATCATGCACCGGATCCCCATCCATCCGGCCCTCATCGGTGTCCTCGATCCGCGCCACCCCCGGCGAACCGTCCAAAGCTATCCCGATGATCGGTGGATCCACCCGGCCGTCGTCGGCGATACTGGCCCCACCGTGCCCGCCGTGCTTGCTTTCCACACTCGCGATCCCCGCCAACGTCGTCCATGCCACCCCGCAATCCGGACGAGACCGCTGCATCACCGCCTGCGCGTAACCGTAGGCCTCCAACGCCGTTGTCGGGATGTCCAGCACATCTGCCTGCTCACTCGCCCACGCCCGCAACTGCACTGCCGTCCGGCCGGGGGCATCGATATCGATCACCGGCAGCGGGGCGCCCGGCCCCGGCGGAATGCCTTCCGGGATCGGGACAAGATCACGTTCCGCCCCGCAAGCAGCGAGCACCAAAGCGGTGATCGCGGCGGCGATAACGGCGGGTTTCTTCCAGGACACGCCTCCATCATCCAGGTGGGTTGGATGAGCGCGGCAGGTCGCGGTACGGAACTTGTTCGTGCGCACAGCGTCGGGGCGGCTCGAAGATGTGCCTTCGACACCGCGACGCCTCCTGCACAGGACGCACCGTCATACATCTCAAACCTCTGCGAGCGCACCAGCATTCGCTGGAGCAGCGGGCGGGACTTCCCCTCCGCTGGGCGCTGAACTCGACCCGACGGCGACGGCGCAGTGAAGTAGGATGCCGCGGGTACGCTCGAACGAAGGGGGGACGTGTTGCTCAGCACAATGTCGAAATCGGGCCATACCGTCCGTGCCGTAACGATTGCCAGTGCGCTCGCCATCATCATCGCCGGTTGTGGAACCGGTGGGGATACTGCGAAAGTCAGTGAGCCGGTGGTCGATATCCACAGTCTCGATGTGGGCGGCTATCCGACCAAGCCCCAGGTCTTCGGGACGGTCAAGAACATGGATGAGGCCCGGGTTGTCGAGGCGACGCGGCTTGCCGAGCATGTGCCGTTGGCAATGGAAATCGACCCGAGGTTCACTTATAAAGACAGTGGATCTGAAAGCATTTACATACATCCCGATGCGCTGAGCGGGATAATGTATACCGCAAAATTTGCGGAGGCGGCACCCGACTTCATCTCCGGATTCATCAGCCAAGGGCAAACCACACCCAGCAATCAGGGTTTGCACCTCATCAATGCAGTGTTGCTATTCCCTGATGAACACAAGGCATCTCAAGCCGCAAAAGATCTGGAGCGGGTCGATTTCGAATACACGGAACATAACGAACGAGTCCACATACCCAAGTACCCAGAGGCTGCGGCGCACTGGTTGCCGAATACCCAGTCGATCGGATCATGGTTCGCCACCGGAAACCTTGTTATCTTCACCTGGATCTACGACTATCTCAAAAGCTGGCTGGAAAAGGTCGACCTCAACGCTCTGACAAGTCTGGTCGAGAAAAGCCTTGACACCATAGTTCCGGCAGTGAAGCATTTCGTTCCGACACCACAGCATAAGCTGACGGAACTTCCAGCAGATAACGAAGGAATACTCGGGCGCACCCTACCGAGAGAAGATCCGAGCCCGTTACCCGACCCCCCAGCCGTGTACACGGGACGTAGCGCTCTCCATTTATCGGAGAAACCGGACGAGGATAAAGAAACTTTCGAAGAACTAGGCGTCGATATATACGCGGAGCGCGGATCGAAACTGTTTCGCGCACGCGACAAGGATGCAGCCGCTAACCTCGTCGAAGAAGTTCTTGCAGGTAAGCAGTACCGGCGATCTGCTCCTCCTGAAGCGCTACCCATGGCAAAATGTAAAGAGTATGCGGGGAACAACTCTTTCGTACCCAGATTTTACTGCGCCGTGCCTTACGAGCGTTATGTGGCTTATGTATGGTCCATGCAAGAAACCGACGTACACCAGAAGGTATCCGCCCAGTACGCGCTACTCACGGAGGCGAAGTAATGGCTGGTCGGAGGTCCCTCAGAGCTTCCACCCTTCGACGTCAGGGATACGCGCTCATGGCGAGCATTCTTCTGGCTGTTACCGCGGTCGGCTGCGGATCCACGCTACAAGGTACATCGGTTCCCGCTGAGATCGATGTCCGCACCCTGGACACAGGCCCTTATTCAACTGTTCCCCTCGATGCCTACGAGGACTACTATCCGAGCTTCTACACCTATCCCTATATCGCTGGCATGCGTTTGGCAGATCATGTTGCCACCGCCTACGATATCGACCCCGATCTGAAGTACGGGAGCAGATACAGCCCCGGCACACTCCCCCCGATTGGCGGCGGACACACTCTGGGTAAAGAAGATAAAGTCGAAGAGATCACCGAGCGTAATAAATTTCTATTCGGTTTTCATACCCAAGGCGGAAACACGGACAAAGAGCCCTCGTACACGAACAAGTGGCCGGAGGCGCCCGTGGGTCCGGACGCCACAATGATCGCCAGTACAGTGATGCAGTTCCTCAGCGCTGACTACGCCGAAAAGGCTTCAAGGGAATTGTACGATGCCGATTTCGAAACCTATCGCGAAGCCAATCAGCCAGTACAGATCACGGAATTTCCAGACGTTCACGCGCACTGGCGCCCAGGATCCCCGTGGATCAGATCTTTTCTTGCTCACGGTCCGTATGTGATCGCTCTATTCCTGTCGATCCCATCGCCTGAATTAGGTTCCCTGGAAGACCTCGTAACCAAGGCATATGAGGTCCAACTGCCGATGCTCGACGCACTGAACCCACTCAGCGACGAGGAAATGGCGGAACTCGACTGGGATTCAGAAGGTTTGTTCGCCCGCACATTGAATCCCCTTCAGAGTAGAATACCATCATACAACGATAGCGCAGCTATATTCGGTCCACAAGGTTTCCTGCACTCCGCCCAGAACCGCGAATACACCGAGCGGGGTCTGGAGAAAATCAAGGGAGAAGTGTTCGCGCTGTCCGACGGAACAATTTCGATACAGACGGTTGATGTCGTGGCTGCAGCCAAAGCTATACAAGATGTGGTGATGCTCGACCCTTTTATTACGCGAACCAATCCGCCACCCGGAGTCCCCGACTCTGCATGTGTCGAAAACGATCAGACGTACGGCGCCGAACGTTTCACCTGTGTATTGCGCTACCGCAACCTGCTCGGGTATGTGAGTTCCGCCCAGCTCACTGATGTTCATCAGCGTGCAGCCGCTCAGTACGCATTGTTCGCTAACGGTCAGTAGGAGCTGAGCTCGATGTCGACAGCGGACCGACCTGTTCCGGTGGCAGACCGGATCCAACTGATAAACAGGAGTTCGTAGAAGATGGCGCTGAGTCCTGGAACCATCGTGGGGGGCTACCGCATCGAACGGGTGCTGGGTGCGGGCGGTATGGGAACCGTCTACCTGGCCAAGCATCCGAGCCTGCCACGGAAAGACGCCCTCAAGGTACTCAGCGCGGATCTGTCCTCCAACAGCGAGTTCCGCGCGCGATTCGAACGTGAAGCGAACCTTGCCTCAGGGCTGGATCATCCGAACATCATCGCTGTCTTCAACCGAGGCGAAGAGAACGGTCAACTGTGGATCTCCATGCAGTACGTGGACGGCACCGATGCGTCCGCTCTGGCAGCCAAACATCCGCGGGGCATGCCTGCACAACGTGCACTTCGGATCATCTCCGAAGTAGGTAAGGGCCTCGATTTCGCGCATCGTAAAGGCCTTTTGCATCGCGACATCAAACCCGCGAACTTCCTGCTCTCCGAGTCCGAAGATGAAGAACGCGTATACCTGACCGATTTCGGCGTCGCGAAGGCGACTGATGATGCCAGCGAGCTCACTCAAACCGGAAACTTCCTGGCCACGATCGCCTACGCCCCTCCCGAGCAGCTCACCGGGCAGGCCCTTGATCACCGCGCCGATATCTACAGTTTGGCGTGTTCTCTGTTCAAGCTGTTGACCGGTCGAAACCCTTACCCTGCTCCGCAGCCCGCGATGGTCATGATGGGGCATCTGTACGAGCCACCTCCATCGGCGACTTCGGTAAAGCCCGATTTGCCCGCAGCGATCGACCATGTCTTCGCGAAAGCCATGGCGAAGAACCCTGTCGAACGTTTCAACAGCTGCCGAGAGTTCACCGATGCGGCGTACGAGGCGTTCAACGCTGGTCGATACCCGGCACGATCGCAAGCGGCGCCGGCGTCCCCCGTACCGGTCAGCCAGCCCGCTTCTATCAGCTATGCCAGTCCCCAGAACACTGGGGGCGCAGCCGAATTGCCTGCTCCCGCGCCCAGACGACGATCCGGCAAGAAGTGGTCGCTTGCCGCAGGTGCAGGAGCCGTCGTTGTTGCGCTGGCTATCGGTGGCGGAATCTGGCTCGCCGGCAATAAGGAGTCGGGCGGCGAATCTGCAGCATCAGCAGAAACCACCGCAACGCAACCGCCATCCGTCGAGCAGGCCAGGGCCGACAATCCGGACTTCGCCGGCAAAGAGATCACTATCGTCGATTACAAGAGTTCGACTGATTTCCAAGTGTTCGTCACCGGTACTCCGCAAGCCGACTTCATCGAAAAACTCGGCTTCGTATACAACTTCAACTTCACCAGACAGGGTGACGAACCGCCGCTCCGTGATCCGGGAGACAACTTCACCGTCGACTCCGGCGGGTCCGATGCCTACGTTATGGTGGTACGCAGTGATGCCGCATCCGGTGGAGGCGGGTTGACCGGTCTTCCGCTGGATATCACCAGATCACGCGCACAAGTGATCGCAGTCGATGATCCAGGTGCTGTCGTCGCCATGCGTAACTGGTCGGAGAATTCAGAGCACATCCTCTTGGAGAAAGTGCTGCCAACCCTCGAAAGGCGAGTCAACTAACATCAACCAATGCCGGACGGGGTCTCGGAGCACATGAAAAGTGGTGTGCTCCGAGGCTTATAGCCTCGGAGCACACCACCGGGTGTGCGTACTCAGAGCCAAGCCTGAGCGTTCTTCTTGTCAGTGGTGGACATATTGATGGCGCCGTCCTCGACCACCTTGGCAATGTTCTCCAAGATCGTCAGCAGATCGTTGTGGGCGGAATCCCATTTTGCCTGCTTGGCCCGGTATGCCTCTTGCGCACCACCTTCCCAAGTAGCAACCAACTGGTTGACATACCCTGCGAGTTCGTCGTGGGACTCGACCAGGCGGCTCTTCGACGTCCTGATGTCGCCCGCGAGCTGAATCAGCTGTCCCTCTGAGTACTTCACGCTCATGTTTTCTCCTGACAAGTAAGAAGTGTAATTAGACCTTGAGACTCAGGCTGGAGCCGAGATCGCCTGAGGCACCCGCCTTCAGGATGGAGTCCTGGTTCTGCTGTTCGGAGGCATCGAAACCCTTGCCGTTCTCCCGGATTGCGTCTGCAATCTCTTGGAGCGCTACATGCAGGCGATCCGACGCGTTCTTGTAGTCGTCCATAACCTTGCGGAAGGACCCTGCCGCCGCGCCTTCCCAGTTGCCCTGCGAACCCTCGACAAGGCTGCGGATGGTGCCGAGCTCGGTCGCGAGCTGGCCGTTCACGGTTTCAACGTGTTTGGCCGAAGCCTCCATTGCGCCAAAATCGGCAATGACGTTACTCATGCTGCCTCCTACTTATGAGTGGGTTCGGACATCCTGTCCTGGCAGGGCCGAACTGCTCCTACATGAAGATTGGACGCGGTGGATGCCCAATCGGTTCCCTTGATGTGGAAAAAATTTTTCGGCGGGTGTCATGGGTTGACCGCCAGTGTGGTTGCGAAGTCAGTGCAGACGTGTGTAATCGAGTCTTGCCCCCCTGTCTGGTATTGGCACCCGATGCTGACCTGGGTGCTGTGTTCGACGATAACATGCCAGTCGACTCGGGATCCGTCTTCTGGATGTTCGGTGTAGGCAAGGCCGGAACGGCCGGCGTAGACGACGTCGCGGCGTAGCTCGGAGACGGAACCAACTGGGCGCGCAGCCATCTGGGCTTCGAGGTTGGCGGCGACCTGTGGGTAGCCGACACCGGAGGCGATCGGCTGCTGGATGACAGTGATGCGGGCGCGGGGGCCGCTGTCGGGGACCAGTTCCAGACGTTGTTCCGTGGGGGTGCTGGTCTCCTTGATGTGCCAGCCGGTCGGGATCTGTAGACGGAGGCGGCCGATGGTTTGCTCGTCGGCTGTGGCGGTCGCAGATGTCGGTGGCGGCGGGAGCTGCGGCGAGGGCTGCGGTGGCGGTGCGAGAGGCGTTGTGGGCGCGGCAGCGGTGGCGTCCTGGTCGCCGCCGCTGTTCATTACGGCGAAACCCCCCAGGGCAGCAAGGGAAATCACTGTGGCTGCCGCGGCGCCCAGGTACAGCGGGGTCTTCGACCGCGGGGGTTGGGTGGCTGCCGCGCGTTCACGCAGCGGCTGCACCCATTCGTTTCTGGGCAGTTGGGCCAGGGTGGGCTGGTAGAGGCTGGTGGCGTTCTGCTTGCTTCTGGCCAGGTCCGCGCTGGGCACGGTGCGCAGTTCGGCGGTGGGACCGCATATTTCGGTCACGGTCGCGCCGAACAGTTCCAGAAACGCCGGGTCGGCGCCGATACCGACGAGCAACACACTGTCGGCGGGTTTTCCGTCCAGCAGCCGGTCCAGGACGGCGCGCAGCTGCGCCATGGCCGGGCTGTCGGCGGTGATATCGGCGGCCGCCAGGTTCGGTTCGTGTTCGCAAGCCTCGACCCGCAGGCCCTCGTGCGTCGGGATCACCGAAGACGCCGTTGTCGCGAGCATGCTGAATTCGAACACCACGGTGCGGCGGTCACGGTTTCGTTCGGCCGCGGTCACCGTGCGTATCGCCGTCTCCTCGAACACGACATCGGAGGCGAAACGGTGCGCGGCTGTCGCAACTGTGGTCCGGCGGCGAGTGCCCCACTCGGTCGGGCATATCACCGTGAGCCGTTCGCACGGGGTGTGCACCCGTAAATCCGCCAGCAGCCGGGCGAACACGGCCGAGATGGCGTCCAGTGGAGTTGGCATGCCCGGCTCGTAGGCGATCCGGTCCGCGGCGAGCAGTTGGGTCACCGAACTGGTTATCGACGGTGGCGCCAGCGGTTCACCGACGACCAGCGTGGTGCCGTCGCTGCCCGGCGTCACCGACGGCGGTAAGTCGGCGTGGGTGTTCGAACTCCGCGCCCATAAACGGTTTTCGGACAGGGTCAGCTCGACGGTGGGCATCACAGGAGCGGCATCCACGCGGTCTGGATCAGTTCCGCGCCGGCGCGGCTGACCAGGGTGCCCCGGCCGGGCGGCATGGCGCTGGGCCGGACATTGCCGAGCAGGTTTCCTTCTTCGCGGCTACCGCTCATGATCAGGCCGGGCGTCGCCAGGTCGCGCAGACGCGAGATAACCGGCTCGTACATGGCACGGGACGCGCCGCCGGATCGGCGGCAGACGATCAGGTGGAAACCGACATCCTTGGCATGCGGCAGATATTCGACGATCTGCGCGACCGGGTTGCCGCTGGAGGTGACCACCAGGTCGTAATCGTCCACGATCAGATACAGATCCGGTCCCGACCACCAGGAGCGGTCACGCAACTGCTGCGGCGTGACGTCGGGGCCGGGCATCCGTGATTCGAGCAGGGCCGCGATATCGCGAACGTTGGTGGTGAGGCCCTGCGCGCTGGTCGCGTACGCGGCCAGATGATCGCCCTCGACCGCGCCGAGCAGCGTGCGGCGGTAATCGGCGAGGATGATCGCCGATTCCTGAGCCCGGTTGGATTCCATGATCCCGTGGCAGATGCCGCGCAGCAGCGTGGTCTTACCGCATTCGGTGTCGCCGAAGATGAGGAAGTGCGGGTTCTCGTCGAAGTTGAGGAACACCGGCGCCAGCTCGGATTCGTTGATACCGATCGGGATGGCCGCGTTCTTGCGGGAACCGTCGACGGTGCCGGGCCAGCCATGAACCGCACGGAGCAGATCGGGGCGGTCGAGCCGGTCGGGCAGCATCCGCACCTGCGGTGCGTGCCGGCCCGGGGTCGACGCGGCGAGACGGCTCACCGCATCGGCGACACCGCTGCTCAGGTTCTCCGGGTTGGAGTTGCCGTCAACCCGCGGCAGGGCGGTGAGCATATGCAGGTTTTCCGGGGTCATACCGCGGCCGGGGCGGCCCTGCGGGACCAGGGCCGCGATCTTACGGCCGAATTCGGAGTCGGCGGGGTCACCGAGACGCAGTTCGAGCCTGGTGCCGATCTGGTCCTTGAGCGCGGGCCTTGCCTCCATCCAGCGCGACAGCGCGATGACGACGTGCACACCGTAGGACAGGCCCTGTACAGCCAGGTTCATGATCGGCTGTTCCAGTGGATCGAAATCCTGCCGGATCGAACCGAAACCGTCGATAACGAGGAACGCATCACCGAACGGGTCCTCGTGTGCTCCCGCAGCGGCCGGGCTACTTGCCGGATCCATTGCACGCAGACGGCGGAATTCGGCCATCGATTCGATGCCGAGCTGGCGGAACCGCAGTTCGCGCTGGCGGACGATGGTGGTCATCTCGGCGATGGTGCGCCGGACCTTGTCTTCGTCGAGGCGACCGGCGACCGAGCCGACATGGGGCAGGCCTTCGAGGCTGCCCAGGGTGCCGCCACCGAAATCGAGGCAGTAGAACTGCACCTGTTCGGCGGTGTGGGTGAGCGACATCGACATGATCAGCGAACGCAGCATGGTCGATTTACCCGACTGCGGACCGCCGACGATGGCCACGTTGCCTTGGGAGCCGGACAGGTCGACGACCAGCGGGTCGCGGCGTTGATCGTAAGGCCGGTCGACGAGGCCGATCGGCGCGCGCAGGGTCGCCACGGCGGAGTACTCGCCGGTGAGGATCGAACGCGGGACGAGCTCGTCGAGCGTGGGCGCTTCGTCGAGCGGCGGCAGCCAGATCTCGTGCGCGGGGCGGCCGTGGCCACTGATACGCGACACCAGCATCCCCAGGTCGGAGATCTGCTCGCCGTCCTCGCTCTGCGGTTCCGGTTCGACGCTGTGCACGGTGGGCAACGGAACCCGGTCGGCGGAGCGGAAATCGACGTGGTTCGCCGAGAACGGGCGCGCTGTCACATCGATCTCGCCGGCCTGGGTGGCGATGGTGATATCGCGCTGTGGGCCGCCGCCGACGTAGGGGCCGGACACATAGGAAGCCTGGAATCGCTGGATTTCGCCCGAATCGGATTTGAGATATCCCCCGCCGGGGCTGTTCGGCAGGTTGTAGGCATCGGGGACACCGAGGACCTGGCGGGACTCGTTGGCGGAGAAAGTCTTCAGGCCGATTCGGTAGGACAGGTGGCTTTCCAGACCCTTCAGTTTGCCCTCTTCCAGACGCTGCGACGCGAGCAGCAGATGCACGTGCAGTGAGCGGCCGAGACGGCCGATCATGACGAACAGTTCGGCGAAGTCTGGATGTTGGGTGAGCAGTTCGGAGAACTCGTCGAGCACCACGAACAGCGCGGGCAACGGATCCAGGTCGGCGCCGGCCGCGCGAGCCTTCTCGTACTCGGAGACATTGGCGAAGTTGCCCGCCTGGCGCAGCACTTCCTGGCGGCGGTTCATCTCGCCCGCCAGGGCGTCACGCATACGGTCGACGAGGTCGGCTTCCTCCTCGAGGTTGGTGATGACGGCCGCGACGTGCGGCACGCCGTCGAGGCCGAGGAAGGTGGCGCCACCTTTGAAGTCGACCAGGACCAGGTTCAGCTGATCGGGCGAATGAGTGGCCAGCAGGCTGAGCACCAGGGTGCGCAGGAATTCCGACTTACCGGAACCGGTGGCGCCGATGCACAGGCCGTGCGGGCCCATACCGCTTTCGGCGGCCTCCTTGATATCGAGCACAACGGGCAGGCCGTCGGCGCCGACACCGAACGGGACCCGCAGCCGCTCCCGGCCGTAGCGTGGGCGCCACGCGTGCTCGGGATTGAACGAGCCGATATCGCCGAGCCCCATCAACTGGCTCCAGGTCGAGATCGTCTCGGTGTCCTCGACTTCGACATCGCTGCTGCGCTGGGTGGCGGCGCGGAAGGGGGCGAGCCTGCGGGCGACCTGCTGGGCCTGTTCCGGGCTGATCTGGTCGATCAGCGCGAAACGCTCCTGGTTGCCGGTGGCGCCGCGGCCGACGCATTCGCCGTTTTCCACGATCATCTTGATACCGCGCGACACCGCCAGGCGCGGCGCATATCCGCACAGGTCGATGATGGTGACGCCCTCATAACCCGATTCGCGGAGCTGGTCTTCCTCCGCCTCGAGCAGACCGCCGTCGACGACGATGACGATATGCACCATGTTGGCGTTGGCGGGTTGGTTCCGGGAGTACCGGACCCGGTTGGCCAGCAACGGCTGCAGGCCGGACATCGCCTCGCGGATCGAGCCGTAGAACATGCGCTGGGAGCCGATACCGTCCTGGGCGTCCGGGTGCTGGGTGTGCGGCAACCATTTGGTCCATTCCCAGTCGCGGCCCGTGTCAGCCCCGCAGACGACGGCGACGAGCACCTGGTCCGGGCCCTGGAACATGGCCAGTTGCAGGAGCATTGCCCGCACCATGTCCCTGGCTTGGGCCCGGTCGCCGTCGAGGGCGATGGTTGCGAAGCCCTTGACCGCGATCGCTGTCGGCAGATCGGGGACCGTGGAATGGGCGCGCACGAAACGCCGCAGCGATACCGCCGCGATGGGTTCCAGCTCTTCGACGGGGCCGGTTTCCGGTGCGATCAACCGGGTGGCCAATCGTTGGCCGCCGGTTCCGATGCGGACGTGGCAGAAGTCCTTGTCGCCTGCGCGGCGTTCCCACATGCGGCTGGTACCCGCGAGCATCCAGATCAGGCCGGGCTCGGGGTGGCTCCATTCCACCGAAGCGCGCTGCTGCTTGGCGGTTTCGGCGACGTCTTTGCGGACCTGATCGAGGTAGCGCAGGTAATCCTTGCGGTCCTCGTTGGCTTCGGCGGCCTTCTGGCCTTTTCCGCCGCCCTGACCGGCGAACATGCCGACCATCGAGAACAGCATCATGACCGGGAACATCATGGTCATCGGGTTCGACATCATGCCGCTGCCCTGTGTGAACATCAGCGCCATCATGCCGATCATGCCGATGATCATCACCACCGGCATGAGCTTGAGCAGCAGGTTTCCCGGTGTGACCCGGGGGATTTCCGGTGGTGGCTGCAGCGTTACCTCACCGCCGGGCGAACGCGGCATCTCCCGGCGCGCGCGCCGCTGGAACCGGACTGTGCTCATCGGACGAGATCCCCCTCTTGGCTGCGTAGTTCGGGCTCAGTGTAGAGCCAACCGCCCACATGTCGTACAGTTCGACCAGCATTCTGCTGGCCGCCTGGCGGGTGTGCAAGCGCCGAAGGGCCTGGTTGGGTGCCGGAAACACGAGGTAGCGACCGAGTTGGGGGAGCCTTGACGCACGCGCGACTTGACCATATGGAGGAAGACTCCTCCCGCGGCATCGTCCGCGCACCGGATCTGACCCGCGTCACCATTTTGGCCAAACACACGCAGGTGGACATGGCGATCCCAGTGGATGTGCCGGTCGCGCTGGTCATTCCGAGTGTGGTCGATATGGTTGCCCAACACAGCCGCACCAACGACTTCGACAACGAGGGTGAACGGTTCGAGCCCGCCGAATGGGTGCTGGCCCGGATCGGTCATCCGCCGTTCTCCAATTCACTGAGCCTCGGTGAGCACGGCGTCCGTGACGGCGAACTGCTGATGCTGGAAAGCGCGGCCAACACCGCGCCGACGCCACTGTTCGACGACATCATGTACAACGTCGCGATCGCCGACGCCGACCATTTCAAGGGCTGGACACCCCGAACCGCGCGGATCACCGGTTCGCTCCTGGCTGTGCTCACTATGCTGGTCGGCTGCCTCGGGCTGCTGGCAGCGCCGCATGCGATGGCGGGGTGGATCACGGGTTCGATCGCGCTTGGCGTGACCATTCTGCTGGTGGTGGCGGGCATGGTGCTCAGCCGGATGTACGGCGACACCGGTACCGCGCTGGTCCTGGGTGGTTGTGCGCTGCCGACCGCATTCACCTCGGGAATGCTGCTGGTGCCCGACCATTACAGCTGGGCGAACATCCTGCTCGGCTCGATGCTGGTCGGCGCGACCGCGATTCTGGCCTGGCGTGTCACCGGTGTCGGCCTCGGATTGTTCATCGGGGCGGGCGCCCTCGCCGTGTACGCGGTCCCGGCCGCGCTGGTCGGGTTGCTCACCGAGCAACCGGTCCGGGCGATCGGCGCAGTGGCCGCCGCGCTTGGCCTTGCAGGGCTTTCGCTGGCGCCGCGACTGTCCATGCTCTTGTCGAAGCTGCCGCTGCCGCCGGTTCCGTCGCCGGGTACCCCGATCGACCCGAGCGAGGACGACCCAGACGATCACCGCGCCCTGCCGACCTTGGATGCGCTGCGCACCAAATCCGAACGCGCCCGCATGTATCTGGGCGGTCTGGTCGCGGCCACCACGCTGGTCACCGCGGCCGGTGCGCTCGCCGCCACCGACGCCACTTCGGGCGGTTACTACTGGCAGGGCATTGCGCTGGCGCTGGTCTGCGCGGTGGTACTGATGTTCCGCAGCCGCACCTATGCGGGCGCCGAACAGGCCATCGTGCTCATCGCCGGTGGTGCGGCGATCGTACTGATCATGTTGATCGGAGCGGCTTTCGTCACCGAACTGCCGCTGGCCGTGTTCGGGGCGGCGATGGCGGTGCTGATCTCGGCACTGATTCTGGGAATCATCATTCCGAACCAGTCGGCGACTCCGCCGATGCGGCGCGGTGTGGAGCTGCTGGAGTACGGCTTCGTCGCGGCGGTGCTGCCTTTGGTGTTCTGGGTTACCTCGCTCTACTCCCTCGTCCGCGGGCTGTGAACGCGAATCTTCGCACCGCGGCCGTTGCCGTGGTGCTCGGTGTGAGTGCGTCATTGGGGCTCGGTCAGGGAATTTCCGCTGCGGATCGGCCGCCACCGGTGAATCCGGGGTTGCTGCCGCCGGGGGATCCGGCCACGCCGCCGGACAAGACGGAACAGAAGGCAAGTACCCCGTGCCTGAGTACCCGGCCGGGCGGTGATGGAGCTGCCGTCCCAGAAGCGCAGCGCGCGCTGGATCTGCCGCGCGCCTGGGAGTTTTCCCGGGGTGCAGGGCAACTCGTCGCGGTTATCGACACGGGTGTGGAACGGCACCCGCGCCTCCCGGACTTGATCGCCGGGGGCGATTATGTGGCCGCGGGCGGTGACGGTACCAGTGACTGCGACGCACACGGCACCTTCGTCGCCGGAATAATCGGTGCGACCCAGGTCAGCGGCCAAGGTTTTTCGGGTGTCGCCCCCGATGCCCGGATCATGAGCATCCGGCAGACCAGTGCCCTGTTCCAGAAGGAGGGCGCGTCCAGAAACCAACGGCCTGAGGACCCACCGCAGGGCTACGGCGATATCAATGCGCTCGCGTCAGCGGTGCGACGTGCGGCAGATCGGGGCGCCACCGTGATCAATATGTCGCTCGTGCTGTGCACTCCCGGCTCGTACAACCCTGCTGATGGGCCATTGGGCGCCGCGCTGCGATACGCCACCTTGGAAAAGAACGTGGTCGTGGTTGCCGCTGCAGGCAACAAAAGCGACAAATGCAGCGCGGGCAACCCGGGCATCGATCCACTGAACCCGGCAGGCGACCTGTGGGAAAACCTGTCCACCAACGTCACTCCCGCCCGCTACGACGACTACGTCATCACCGTCGGCTCGATCGGCCCCACCGGCCACCCCTCGGACTTCACCGTGCCCGGCCCGTGGGTGGATATCGCCGCACCCGGCGAGAACATCGTTTCGCTCGACCCGCGCAGCCCCGGAACCGCCAACGGAACCTACGGCGCACAAGGTCAGGCCAGCAACCTGCAGGGGACCAGTTTCGCGGCCCCTTACGTTTCCGGTGTGGTCGCTCTGGTCCGCTCCCGGTTCCCGGAACTGTCCGCGGCGGAAGTGATCAAACGCATCCTGGCCACCGCCCACGCGCCTGCCGAAGGATGGAACCCCTACGTGGGCTATGGCGCGGTCGATCCGATCGCGGCCCTCACCAACGAAGTGCCCGATACCCCACTGCCCCCCAAAGAACCGAGTCAGGCCAAGAGTGTGCAACTGGCTGTCCCGGTCGCGCCACCGCCGCCGGACAATACGGCTCGTAATGTGGCGTTGGTCGGTAGCGGAATCATCGGTGGAGGGCTGATTCTCGGTTACCTCGCGTCGTTTCCGATTCGCCGCCGGTTCGGTGTGATGTCGGACGATATGTAGCACGTCGGGCAGCCGACTGAGCGCAAGCGCACTCCAGTAGATCGTGACATGGAGTGGCTGAACGTTGCTCCCCACGCGGTCGGTTGGGTCAGCGGCGGCAAGTGCGTTTACTCAGCGGCAGTGCGACGGCTGAAGCGCCACCAGCCTTCACGCCATCAGTGGCCGAAACCGTTGCAGCTCAATGGCCTATGGAGTGCGGAGTTTCGCCGCCACGGCGTAACACCACAGGAGCAGATCCTCTGAGAGGTGTTTCTACCGACTGTGGTTCTCCGAGCGCTGCAGCGAGCGAGCCGCGGCCGACCGTTTCCGTTACCTACCCGGTGACGACACATCGCTTGCTCGACGGCCCCTCCGCAAGGGGCGGCACGCATAAGGCCGTTGAAGCGCTTCGGCTCACCGCTGAAGTTCCCGGCATCGCCTCGCGATGCTGGTCCCTAGTTCTCGGCCGCGGCGACCGGTTCCTTCGCCGGTGACGGGTCCGGCGCCACACCGTCATGTGCGACCAGCGCTTCCTCGCGGCCGAGGCTCGGCCCGGCGGCGAGCAGGCCGACGATCGGCCACGGGGCAGGTTCGGCCTGCTCCGGCATACCGAGGGCCTTGACCGCTTCGGCGTTCTTGATGCCGTAGCGGACGCCGGTGTCGGCGATGTAGAAGAGGCTGTCCTTGCGGGTACTGTCCGGTTCGATACCGGTGGTCTGCACGTAGGCGCCCGATCCGGGGTCCAGGTAGGCGGAGTCGGCGTTGGGGCCGGAACCGTCGGCCTGGGCCAGCGGAACCAGTTTCGCGTCGTCGGACATGGGCAGGCTCACGCCGGTGATGACCGACAGCTCGGCACGATTACCGGAGTTCTCGCTCGCCTCGGTGATGGGTTTCCAGGACAGGCAGCTCACCGGCTGATCCTTGGCTTGCAGCAGGGTGGGCGCGGTATCGGGGTAGTCGCCGACGCGCAATGCCGAGGAGACGTTGGCCCTGGTGCGCTGGGACTGGTCGATGGTGCTGTCGGCGGAGGTCTGCGGGTTCGAGTTGCGGATGATGTCGGCGGTCAGCTCGGAGATGCGCTGCAGACCGTCACGCAGCACCACATAGTTCTCGACCTCACCGGTGGTCACCTGCACGACTTCACCGATGCGATGGTCGCCGATCGGGTAGTCGGGGGTGGCGCCGGGATCGTCGATCCGCGGCGGAACGATCGGCAACACTTCCGGAATCGCGTTCAGCAGGCCTTCGCTGACGGGACGCGGGCTGGCACCGGTGATCTTCAACGCGTCGGTGACCGCGCGGTCGTTCATATCGACACGGGCGCGTTTGTTGTCGTAGACGAGGTAGGTGTGATCTTTGCCCTGGACGAGCAGCGCCTTACCGGAATCCATGGCCGACGCCTTGTCACCGAGCTCGGGGTCGCCTGCGATCACCGAAGTGGTGATGTCTTGGCTCCCGTCGATCTTCATCGTGTCGCACACCGACCATGGGCGGCCGTTGCCGGAGGAGTCGAAGTGCAGCGCGCCGGGTGCGCCGGGGATGCCGATCAGTGGGCCGCGGGCCTTGCTGCCGAGCTCGGATTCCTTGACGATCACCGCCTTCGGCGCGTCACCGGCGGCCAGCCGCGCCGAGGCCAGGTTCAACGTCGGGTGGACCACATCGTTGATCACCACGTACACGGCGCCGGTTTCCTTGCCGATCAGGATCTTGTTGCTCCCGATCTTGTCCTGTGGGCGCAGCAGGGCCAGGACACCGCAGCCCGCGAGCACTACGATCGCCAGAACCAAACCGACGGCGTAGGCGCGCGACTGGGAACGCATCGGGTCGTGCAGCATTCGCACATCCCTGCGCACCAGGGCGTGCTCCATCCGGCGCACGAGAAAGCGGTAACCACTGACCTGCCACCGGGTAGTGGGCTTTGAAGGCATGATTTCCTCCCCCGAACAGTGCTCGCGTTCGCGGAACACAGTACAGTTCCCGGGGACTCTTGTTCAGCTCGGCCACAAGAATCGGCCGACACCGGGTACATGGGGGACGACGATGGCCGAACCAGCTACAGCGGGGCCGGACCCACTGCTTGGTCGAATTTCGCTGCGGAACCTGCTGATCGCGCAACTCGTCGGCCTCTTCGCTGGCGTGATCGCCCTGGTCGCTGGGCTCAACGGGTGGATCGCGCTCGGCGTGGCGGTGGTTGTCGCGCTGGTGCCGTTGACGCCGGTCGGTAAACGCGTGCTGCTGGATTGGGCTGCCACCTGGTTCGGTTATCTCGCCGAGCACGACTACGAGCTCGGTAACACGGTCGACTTCCGCGGCCCCGACGACCGCTCGCTCGGCCTGTACTGGGACGGCAGCCGGGTGGTGACCGTCGTGGAGGTGCTCGCCCCGAAAGGCGGACTGACCCGGATCGCGCGCAGCACCGTGCACGCCTCGCATCTGCTGCCGCTGCCCGAACTGGCGCAGTGCCTCACCCAGCACGACATTCTGCTCAGCGGGATCGACATCATCAGCCACGGCCACCGCAGCCGGGCGGGCACGCCTGCGGGCAAGATCTACGAATCGTTGCTCGGCCCGCTGCCCGCTACCGCGCACCGGACGGTGTGGCTGGCCATCAGTTTCGATGCCGTGGCCTGTCCGGGCGCGGTGGCCAGGCGCGGCGGCGGCAACGAGGGCGCGTCCCGGGTGGTCACCATCGCGACCCAGCGCATCATGCGCACGCTGGAAGACGCCGACTGCAACGCCCGCATCCTCACCGCATCCGAGATCCGCCGGGCGGTCCTGCAGCTGACCGAGGGCTTCGACCCGCGCGAACTTACTCATCGCTGGCGGTACGCCGAACTCGGCAACAATGTCAACGTCGGTAGCGCGATCGATCCGAAACATCTCGGCTCGGATGTGCTCGCTCAACTCTGGGTCGCCCCGTCGCGCGGTACCACGGTCGCGGTGCGGCTGCGGCCGGGCCGGTCGGCGGAATCGGTGAAAATCGGTGCGGCCTGGCGGCTCACCGCGCGCGATCTGCCCGACCAGCTCGATATCGACGGCATGGTGTCGATGAACGGACGCCACCGCGACAGTTTGCTCGCCCATCTGCCGATCGCGGTACCCGGTGTTGACGACACCGTCCCGATGAGCGAGTATCCGATCGACACCATCGGCGCGCTGCATCTGCCGTCGTCGGGCTGTGGCCAGCTGATCGGCTCCGACGCGGAGGGCAACGGCGTCGCGGTGCGCATCATCGGCGCCGGTATCTCCACCGTGTATGTGGCCGGTGAGCTGTACCTGGCGCAGCAGCTGGTGTTCCGTGCGCTCGCCGTCGGCGAACGGGTGCTGATCCGCACCGACCGCGCGCACGCCTGGGAAAACCTGGTCAGCACCATCGGCAACCCGGAGCGGTTGACCATCGCCGTGGAAACCCACCAGTCGGATGCCGGTTTCACCGCCGCTGTGGTCGACGGGGTGCTCGCGCCAGCCCCGCACGCCGGTGTCACCACCATCTACCTCACCGGCGACCCGATGGGCTGGCCTGCGACCAAACCGGACCTGGCGATCCATCAACCCGGGGCCATCGGCAACCATGTGGTGTTGCGGACCGGAACCACGCAGGTCGACCTCAACCTGGTGTCGATTCCGCGTGAGTCGACCTATATCGGCCAACCGCGCGGGCAGCGCACGATGGCGCACCAGTAACGAGCACGGGTCTTTCGGCCGCCGATCCGTGCAAGCCTTCTAGTCCGAGAAGCCCCGATCGACCAGCATCATCACGAGACGCACAGCCATTTCTTCGGTTCAGCCCGGGTAAGGATCCTCGGACCGGGCGGAACGCAATACCCTTCCCCACCAGTTCAATTGGCGCAGCATGCGTTCCGCCGCATCGATGGCTGCACCGTCGTCGGTATCGCCCGCCGCATCGAACTTCTTCTTGGCCTGATGGAAGCTCACGGTTTCACGGACCGACACCATATGGATTTCCGCAACCACCTGCCGCAACTGTTCGACCGCGCGCAGACCGCCGGACAGTCCGCCGTAGGAGATGAAACCGATCGGTTTCGCGCGCCATTCGTGTTTGGCGCTGTCGAACGCGGTTTTCAGCGAGGCAGGGTAGCCGTGGTTGTACTCGGAGGTGACGACAGCGAACGCGTCGGCGCAGGCGAGACGCTCACGGAAGCGCAGCACGTCGGGGGTGTCGGTGAGATCGAGCGGTAGCGGAGTGTCGATCAGATCGATGACCCCGGTGTCGAACTCGGTGTGGGCGCGCGTGGTGCGCAGGAACCAGTCGGCGACGATCGGAGCGAACCGTTGCGGCCGCACACTGGCCACGATGACCTCGAGTCGCAGCGGGGTGTCCACGGCGCGAGCCTACCTCCGCCGCACCCGCTGCGGTTCAGGGCAGCTCGAACGGCAGCGACACTCCCGCGTGTACCCGGCAGCTCTCGCAGGTGTCGTTGTCCTCGACAGCCGATATCGCTTGCCGAATCAACTGTTTGAACGGGCCGATATTGCGTTCGAATTCGGCGAACACATCCGCTGCGCGCACCCCGTCGCCGTCCGCCACACCGGCGTCCAGATCGGTCACCAAAGCGACCGGCGCATAACACATTTCCAGTTCGCGGGCCAGCACAGCCTCCGGATGACCTGTCATGTTCACCAGCTCCCAGCCCTGGGCGGCGAACCAGCGGCTTTCGGCGCGGGTGGAGAACCGCGGTCCCTCGACCACGACCATGGTCCCGGATTCACGCACCGGCATCCGGTCGCTCGCCGCGGACGCCACAACCCCGCGCAGTTGCGCGCAGTACGGGTCGGCGAAATAGACGTGCACCCCGCCGCCGTCGAAATATGTCTGGGCGCGCCCCGAGGTGCGATCGACCAACTGGTCGGGCACAACCACCGTGCCCGGCCCCCAATCGGGGCGCAGGCTGCCCACCGCGCACGGGGCAAGCACCCGGCGTACGCCCACCGAACGCAACGCCCACATATTCGCCTGGTACGGCAGCGTGTGCGGCGAGTATTCGTGGCGGCGGCCGTGGCGCGGCAGGAAGGCGACCGCGCGTCCCTCGACCGTCCCGATCGCGATGGGGGCACTCGGGGCACCGTATGGGGTGTCCACTTCGACGGTGTGGGCCTCGTCATCGAAGAAGTCGTAGAAACCGCTGCCGCCGATGACGGCGAGCGCGGGGCGCGGCTGCGAAGTCATATCGCTGATTCTCTCGCCGCGCGGGCAGTGCTCGCCGCCGGGGCGCCTTGCGGGTCCTGCAGCTGCACAGCAGGGCCGGACGCGGCTACCCTTCGACCTGCGGGCGTCTCGTGACAACCCACCCCACCCCCTGTACCCTGGGGGGGTATAAGAAACCGATGCCGACCGAACCGGCAGCAAGGAGACAGTCGGTGACCTCAACCCGATCCACCCACGCCGATACTTCCTCGGCCGGCGAGCATACCGTCGACATGACCGAGCACGCCGGGCATGGTTACATCACCGCCAAGGACGACTACCTCAAACGCCTGCGCCGCATCGAGGGCCAAGCCCGCGGCCTGCAGCGCATGGTCGAGGAAGAGAAATACTGTATCGATATCCTCACCCAGGTCGCTGCGATGACGAAGGCCCTGCAGGCGGTCTCGATGGGCCTGCTGGAAGACCACCTGAGCCATTGCGTCCTCGACGCGGCGGTCGCGGGCGGTCCCGAGGCCGAGGCCAAGATCAAAGAGGCCACCGACGCCATCGCCCGCCTGGTTCGCATCAGCGGGTAGCGGACGCCCACCATGGCCCTGATCGGTCATACGGCTGATCGGGGCCAGTGCGGTTCTCGCGGAGGCGGGTCAGGAAGTCTTGGTGAGCAAAGGCGCCAGGGTACGCAGGGCGCCGAGATAATCGTCGCCGAGCGGCTGCAGGGCGATATGGTCCGCGCCGGCATCCAGGTGCGCAATGAGCCGGGCGGCGATCTGTTCCGGCGTGCCGTGCACGGCGAGGGTGTCGATCAGGCGGTCGCTGCCGGGTTCGGCGAGGTCCTCCTCGGTGAAACCGAAGCGGCGCAGGTTGTTCAGGTAGTTGCGCAGGCCGAGATACATGTGCACGGCCTGCCTGCCGACTTCGCGGGCGCGTTCGGGGTCGTTGTCGAGCACCAGCTTCTGCTCGGCGACCAGCAGCGCGGAACCGACCACCTCACGGGCTTTCGCGGTGTGCTCCGGTGGGGCCAGGTAAGGCAGGGCGCCCGCGCTGCGGTCGCGGGACAGCTCCAGTACCCGGGGACCGAGCGCGGCCAGCGCGCGGCTGTTCTTCGGCACCCCGGCCGCGTCGAGTTCGTCGAGGTATTCGACGAGCGCGTCATAGGGTTTGCGGTACGGTGCGTTGGCTTCGGGGTGACCGACGCCGACTCCGAGCAGGAAACGACCGGGGAACCGCTGCTCGATCCGATGGAACGATTCGGCGACATCCTTCGCCGGAACGGTCCAGATGTTGACGATGCTGGTGCCGACCTGCAACGTGTCGGTCGCTTCCAGCAGCGATTCGACAACCGGCAGATCCGCGGGCGGCGAGCCGCCGAGCCACAGCGCGCTGTAACCGAGTTTCTCCAGTTCAGCTGCTTCCTCCGGGGTGAACCCCCGGTAGAAGCGCCACACTCCAAAGCGTCCCAGACCGTTGAATGCCATACCCGCTGAACCTCCTCGCAGTGTTCGCTATTCCACGCTCGCCGCCCCGCAGGCTACCGAACGGCCGGATACCCGTTCGGCGATCTCGCCAACCAGCCGTGCGGCTACTCCGCTCCGCCGCAGCATCCTCCTGCGGACACCGGTACCGAACGCATCTCTCTGGTCTGCGCGTTCCGTGCCGCCAACTCCCCCTCCTCGGGATAGTCGACGGCGATGAGGCTGAGTCCGTGGGCGGGGGCTACGGTCACCGAACTGGAACGCTGCCGTTCTTCGAGCAGACCGGCCACCCAGCCGGGCGTGCGGCGACCCTCCCCCACCGCGAGAACCGCGCCGACCAAACTGCGGACCATCGACCAGCAGAACGCGTCGGCGCTGACATACGCGCAAAGCTGTTCACCCGCACGGACCCAGTCGAAACGCTGTAGTTCGCGGATCGTGGTCGCGCCCTCGCGGCGGCGGCAGAAGGCGGCGAAATCGTGCAACCCAAGCAGTGTCCGCGACGCGGCACGCATCGCCTCCAGATCCACCGGACGGCAGGGCACCACGCTGCGTGCCGACAACGGCGAGGCCCCGTAGGGCGCGGTGGTCAGGCGGTACACGTAATGGCGCCGGATCGCGGAGAACCTGGCATCGAAATCAGTGCTCACCTGACTGATACCGGTGATACGAACATCCTTCGGCAGGAACCGCGCCATCCGGTGCAGCAGCTTGTCGGCGTCGATATCAGCGGAAGTATCGAAATGCGCGACTTGCCCTTCGGCGTGCACACCCGCATCGGTTCGCCCGGCCACGGTCAGCTGCAACGGCTCGCGCAGCACCTTGCTCAGCGACTCCTCCAGGACACCCTGTACGGTCCGCAGCCCGGGTTGACGCGCCCAGCCGAGAAAATCGGTGCCGTCGTAGCTGATGTCAAGTCGAACCCGTACTGGTGACGGCGCGCCGGGGCTGCCGGCGCCCTGGGCCGGCTCAGGCGTATCCGCCGGCGAACGATCCGCAACATTCATCACGCCTCCTGGAAACGAACGAGCCCGCCGACCCGGTGTTCGGGCGGCGGGCTCGTACGGCGATTACCGACGCAAGTCGGATGACCGACTCACGCCTTGTCGTCGGCCTTCTCGCCGTCGGCGGTCTCGGCCTCGGCGGCAGGAGCCTCGGCCGCCTCGTCGGTCTTGTCCTCGGCGGCAGGCGCTTCCTGAGGCTGCTCAGTCTTCTGCGACGCGGCAACACGGCGGGCACGATCGGCCTCGTTGGTCACGGTCTGCTCCCGGACCAGCTCGATGATCGCCATCGGCGCGTTGTCACCCTTGCGGGGCAGCGTCTTGATGATCCGGGTGTAGCCGCCGTTGCGGCCGGCGAACGACGGGCCGATCTCGGCGAAGAGATCGTGCACGACGTCCTTGTTCCGGATCACCTTGAGCACCTCGCGCCGGTCGGCGAGGGTACCGGCCTTGGCCTTGGTGACGAGCCGCTCGGCGTAGGGGCGCAGCGCCTTCGCCTTGGCCTCGGTGGTCGTGATCCGACCGTGCTCGAAGAGCGCCGTGGCCAGGTTGGCGAAAATCGCCTTCTGGTGCGACGCCGACCCGCCGAAGCGAGCACCCTTCTTGGGCTTGGGCATTGTGGGTTCTCCTTGTATAAGACCCCCCGGGGCGCCTACCCCGGGTCGGGCCTAGAGCTGTTCGGTTTCGGCGTAGTCCTGCTCGCCGCCGTCGTTATCGCTGAAAGTGCCGCTGTCGGACCAGGTTCCGGTGTTCGCGTCGTAGCCGACCACGCTGGACGGATCGAACGAAGCCGGGCTGTCCTTGAGGGACAGGCCGAGCGCGTGCAGCTTGACCTTGACCTCGTCGATGGATTTCTGGCCGAAGTTGCGGATGTCCAGCAGATCCGATTCGGTGCGTGCCACCAGCTCGCCGACGGTGTGCACACCCTCGCGCTTGAGGCAGTTGTAGGACCGGACCGTCAGATCCAGATCCTCGATCGGCAGCCCGAACGAGGCGATGTGATCCGCCTCGGCAGGCGAAGGACCGATCTCGATGCCTTCGGCTTCGACGTTCAGCTCACGGGCCAGGCCGAACAGCTCGACCAGGGTCTTGCCCGCCGAAGCGAGCGCATCCCGCGCGCTGATGGAGTTCTTGGTCTCCACGTCCAGGATGAGCCGGTCGAAGTCGGTGCGCTGCTCGACACGGGTGGCCTCGACCTTGTAGGTCACCTTGAGGACCGGTGAGTAGATCGAGTCCACCGGGATCCGGCCGATCTCCGCACCGGAAGCCTTGTTCTGCACCGCAGGGACGTAACCGCGACCGCGCTCGACGACGAGCTCGATCTCCAGCCTGCCCTTGTCGTTCAGGGTGGCGATATGCATATCCGGGTTGTGCACGACAACACCCGACGGCGGCACGATGTCATCGGCCGTCACGGTCCCCGGGCCCTGCTTGCGCAGGTACATGGTGACCGGCTCGTCCTCCTCCGAGGACACGACCAGGCCCTTGAGGTTCAAGATGATGTCGGTGACATCTTCCTTCACACCGGGAACGGTGGTGAACTCGTGCAGAACTCCGTCGATGCGGATGCTGGTCACCGCGGCCCCCGGAATCGAGGACAGCAGGGTGCGCCGCAGTGAGTTGCCGAGGGTGTAACCGAAGCCGGGCTCCAGCGGTTCGATGGTGAACCTGGAGCGGTTCTCGGCGACGACCTCTTCGGTCAGCGTCGGACGCTGGGAAATCAGCATGTGGATCATCCTCCTTGTGGGCGCCCGCTATTTGACGCCCTCGTTCTGGGGGTTGTGCGTGATCGCCCGGGATGGGCGACCACGCACCAGCGGCACCAGCCGTTACTTCGAGTAGAACTCGACGATCAGCTGTTCCTGCAGCGGAACATCGATCTGAGCACGCTCGGGCTCGGAGTGCACCAGGATCCGCAGCCGGCCCGGAATGACCTGCAGCCATCCGGGGACCGGGCGGTCGCCATGGGTCTCGCGCGCCACCTGGAACGGCAGCGTGTTCAGCGACTTCTCCTTGACATCGATGATGTCGTACTGGGTCACACGGAAGGAGGGGACATTCACCTTCTTGTTGTTCACCAGGAAGTGGCCGTGGCTCACCAGCTGACGGGCCTGCCGCCGAGTGCGCGCCAGGCCGGCACGGTAGACGACGTTGTCGAGACGCGTCTCGAGCAGACGGAGCAGGTTGTCACCGGTCTTGCCCTTGAGGCGGTTGGCCTCTTCGTAGTACCGGCGGAACTGCTTCTCCATGACGCCGTAGGAGAAGCGAGCCTTCTGCTTCTCCTGCAGCTGCAGCAGGTATTCGCTCTCCTTGATCCGCGCGCGGCCGTGCTGGCCGGGCGGGTAGGGGCGACGCTCGAAAGCCTGGTCACCGCCGACCAGGTCGACGCGCAGGCGACGCGACTTGCGGGTGATGGGTCCGGTGTAACGGGCCATTGTGCTCTACCTTCCTTCCCGCTAGACGCGACGCCGCTTGGGCGGACGGCAGCCGTTGTGCGGCTGCGGGGTGACATCGGAGATCGTGCCCACTTCCAGGCCCGCGGCCTGCAGTGAACGGATCGCGGTCTCGCGGCCCGAACCGGGGCCCTTGACGAACACGTCGACCTTCTTCACGCCGTTCTCCTGCGCCTTGCGGGCAGCGTTCTCGGCGGCGAGCTGTGCGGCGAACGGGGTCGACTTGCGCGAGCCCTTGAAGCCGACATGGCCGGACGACGCCCAGGAGATGACGTTGCCGGTCGGGTCGGTGATCGACACGATCGTGTTGTTGAACGTGCTCTTGATGTGCGCGTGGCCGTGGGGAACGTTCTTCTTTTCCCGGCGACGCGTTTTCTGGCTCTTCTTCGGACCGGAGGTCCTGGACTTGGGAGGCATCGGTTATCCCCTACTTCTTCTTGCCTGCGACGGTGCGCTTGGGACCCTTACGGGTGCGCGCGTTGGTCTTGGTGCGCTGGCCACGCACGGGTAGCCCGCGGCGGTGCCGCAGGCCCTGGTAGCAGCCGATCTCGATCTTGCGGCGAATATCGGCCTGGACCTCGCGGCGCAGGTCACCTTCGACCTTGAATTCCGAAGCCTCGATGTAGTCACGGAGCCTGGTCAGGTCGTCATCGCTGAGATCCTTGGACCGCAGGTCCGGGCTGACGCCGGTGGCGTCCAGGATCTCCTTGGAGCGGGTACGGCCGACGCCGTAGATGTAGGTCAGCGCGATCTCCATGCGCTTCTCGCGCGGGAGGTCGACGCCCATGAGACGTGCCATGTGGCAGTTTCCTTAATCGTGGCGGAGGTCTGCTCCCTGTCCGTCCCCTCGTCTGGTGGGGCCCCGGCCTCCGTTCCGGGGGTGGGCACACACACCTTCGGCGTCGAAGCCGTACGGCATCGTTGCCGAAAACCTCGTTGCCGAAAAACCACAGTGTGCGGCTGGAGCTGGGAGTTCTTCTGTAGTTGCCAATCCGAACCGCGTTCGGTGCTTGGCTTGGTGACCGGGACTCACCCGACTGGTCGAGCCCGACTGGCCTGGGTAACTCAGCCCTGACGCTGCTTGTGCCGCAGGTTGTCGCAGATCACCATGACCCGGCCGTTACGCCGGATCACCTTGCACTTCTCGCAGATCTTCTTGACGCTCGGCTGAACCTTCACGTCCGTCCAATCTTTGTTGTGGTTCGTACCCGGGTACGAACACAGTTGTCCCCGGTCGGGTGCGACCGGGGAAGTTTCGGTGAGTGAGCACTTGGCTCACTCGCTCACTTGTAGCGGTAAACGATACGGCCGCGGGACAGGTCGTAGGGCGAAAGCTCGACGACCACGCGGTCCTCCGGAAGGATGCGGATGTAGTGCTGCCGCATCTTGCCGCTGATGTGCGCGAGAACCTTGTGCCCGTTCTCGAGCTCGATACGGAACATCGCATTCGGCAACGGCTCGATAACCCGACCCTCGACCTCGATGGCCCCGTCTTTCTTCGCCATGTCCTCCGCGATCCCGGTTACACTCAACCTGGTTTGACTACCTGGGACTGCCCGAGTGAAACCTCTCAGAACTCCTGAGTACTCCTGAGAGCTCCTCAGCCTCCGAGGATTGAAACCTCCGAGACGACCCCCAAAAGCTCGGAGCCGAAATCCTGACCGGTAGCACGCGAACAGGCGGCGCCTGGATGCACCGCCGCTCAAGCTTACCGGCAGGTATCGGATGGGGCAAAAAGACCCCACTGCAACAGCCTGTTCGCCGCGTCACTCCCTGCCCCCCCTGAAGGGGCGGCACGGTCGCGTAAACTGATCATGCCCGAGGCCAAGCAGACCAGGAGGGGGACGTGTGAGCCGTAACAACGACGGCCTCCCCATGCTGCCACCATGGTTGTCCGAGAGTGACGTCACCCAGACCGGCCAGGTCCACGTCGGTTACGAAGCTCCGGTACAGAACCTTCCCCACGAAGAACTCATCGAGGAAACTCCCGCAGCTCCCGCAGCCAAGAAGGGCCTTTTCAAACGGCGTGGCGCCGAAAACGACCGCCCCGACCCCGGCTCTCGCCAGGAGAAGCGCCGCAAGGGCCGACGCCGTGACAAGGGCGACAAGGGCAACGAACTGTCCCTGCAGGATCGCGTCGGCGAACTGCTGCCGAACCAGCACCAGAGCGGTCGCGCGCGTCCCGACGATCATTGGGGTGCGCCGCGGCCCGAAACCCCTGATGCGGCGCAGCAGTACCCGGGCGGCCCGACCCCCGACGGGAGGCTCGGTCAGGGCGGTCGATGGCAATCCGGCCCCGCGGAAACGCTTCCGCCAGCTCCGCCCCAGCAGGCGCACCCGCCGGTCGCGCCCGACCAGTTCCAGCACGATCCGTATCAGAGCGGTGCGGGCGGAGGTGGGCCACGAGGCGGCTTCCAGGCACCGGCCCCAACCTCCGGACCGCAGCACAGCGGCGAACACGCGCTGCCGGACCTGCCGATACGGCAGCCGAGCCAACCGGCCGACGGTTTCCGTCCGCTCGGCGCGCGACGCTCCACCGAGCCGGAACCGCCACAGGAAGCAGCGTCCCGCTTCGCTCAGCGCCCCGACCTCCCGCCACCACCGCCGCTGCCCGACCAGCCTCCGACCAGCCAGGCCGCGAACCAAGGCCAGGTCACGAGCGATCCCGCGCTCCAGGGCGAGCACACCGGACCTCCCACCGCGCACGGCGACCATGTCGCACCCGCGGGCCAGACCCAGGGCTGGTCGGCGTCCTCCCAGGGTGGCCACGCGGAAGCGTCGGGGCTCCAAGGCAGGCCCGCGGTAGGCGGCCCGGCGGCCACGAGCGAACACTCGGAGCAGGGCATGCGCCCGCCGAGCACACCGGCCACCGACGGCGACCACGGTGTTGGCGTAACCGGCCCGGCGTCGATACCGCAACAATCGGCGTCCCATGAGGACGGCCCCCGCGGGCAGAGCGACACGGCCCCGGCGACACCACCCGAGCCCGCTCCGGCGCACGGATCGGACGCACCGCCGCCCTGGCTCACGGCCCCGGATGGCTCCGCAGCCGAGGGGCAGGCGATATCCGAGAGCGGAACGGCGCGAACGGAGACCGACAACGCATCGGCGGCCCCCGCCCAACCCGTGGTGCAACAGCCGCTGCAGCGGCTGCCCGATCTTCCGCTGCCGCAGGAGTCGGCCGCGCTTCCGGATCCGGAGGACAACACAACAGCTGACGCTGCGGGTACCGAATCACCCGCGAACCAGGTCGGCGCAGCGACCCCCGCCCCCGGACCGGACAGCCCGTCCGCGCGTACAGACGAGACCGATTCGGGTGTCGTCCACGATGAAACGAGCACACCCCCGGTTCGCACACCGCTTGCTGATCAGCAAGCGGCCGCGCCGGCAGTGAACCCGCCGGTGCCGCCGCGTGATTCCACTACTGCGGCAGCACCGGAACAGCACGCCCAGCAGATTCCCCCCGTGGCGCCCGGCCCAGCCCCGGCTCCCTCGGATAACGACCGTGGGTGGACTCCACCGCCGATACCGGCCCCGCCACAACAGCCGGGCCCATCCCAACAGCCGAGCACGCCCCAACCACAGGGCTCAGTCCAGCCGAGCCCGACTCACCAGGGACCGTCGCAACCCCAGCAGGGCACAACACAGCCGCGGCCGTTCCCGCAGCAGGGCTCGGCCCAGCCGAACCTCGCTCAGCATCACAGCTCGCCTCAGCACCCGGTCGCACCGCAGCAGCAGGGCCGACCCCAGGAGCAGATTCCGCAGGCATCCACCCCCGGCCCGGACGGCACGCCTGCTCCGATCGGTCGGCCGATCAGCAGCGACGACTGGGTCGGCGTCCCACGGGCAGGTAGCGATCCTGGTCCGGGTACCGGCGGGGAGCGGTGGGGCGGTCCGCCGCACTCCGGTGACCATCGGGTCGCGCCCATGCCACCGGGACAGCCCCCCGGCCAGGGGCAGCAGTTCCCGGCTCGAGCTCCGGAAAGCGGCGTGCCGCAGGCCGCGCAGTGGGGTATGCCCGGCGACCAGCGTTCCGCGCCGGACCAGCGCGCGGTGTCGCAGCATCAGGGCACGCAGCAGCCGAATACGGCACCGCCGGTCCAGCAGTGGAACAGCAGTGCGCCCGCCCAGCAACAGCAGTGGCAAGGCCAGGCCGGCCAGCAGGGCTACGGACCCGATCGAACCGCGCAGGGGCACGCGGGGCCAGGTGGTCAGGCGGGGCAGGGTCAGCAATCGTCCCCGGTCGGCGGCCAATGGCAGACCCCAGGACCACACGGACAAGCGGGACCGCCTTCGGCATGGGGCGGGCCGCCCTCGCTGGACAATGTTCCCCTGCGGCGGGCGAAGAAGGCGCCGAATTCGGGGTGGCGCAAGGCGGTGCATCATGCATCCCGCGGCGCCATCAACCCTGGGCTTTCCGCCGAGGAGCGTCGCCTGCAGGAACTGGTGGCGCGCATCAGGCAGCCGGTTCGTGGCGACTACCGCATAGCGGTGCTGTCGTTGAAGGGCGGTGTCGGCAAGACCACCACCACCATGGGTCTCGGTTCGACCTTCGCGTCGATCCGCGGTGACCGGGTGATCGCTGTGGACGCCAACCCCGACTTCGGCACCCTGTCGCAGCGGGTGCCGTTGCAGACCAGGTCCACTGTGCGCGATCTGCTGCTCGATCCGGCGATCCAGCGTTACTCGGATGTGCGCAGGCATACCTCGCAATCGGGAAGCAGGCTGGAGGTGCTTGCCAGCGAACGCGACCCGGCGGCATCGGAAGCGTTCAGCGAAGAGGAGTACCGCTCGGTCGCGCGTATTCTGCAGCGGTTCTACAACATCATCCTCACCGACTGCGGTACCGGCCTGATGCATTCGGCGATGGCGGGTGTGCTCGATCTGGCACATTCGCTGGTGCTGATCTCCTCCCCCGCGATCGATGGCGCGCGCAGTGCCGCGGCCACCCTGGACTGGTTGTCGCTACACGGCCACGACCATCTGGTGCGCAATGCCGTGGTGGTGATCAATTCCCCGCGTGCAGGCTCGCCGAATGTCGGTATCCAGCAGTTACGTGAGTACTTCTTGACGCGTTGCCGGGCGGTACACATCATCCCATTCGACCCGCATATGTCTGAGGGGGCGGAAATCGACCTCGCCCGCTTGCAGAAGCAGACCAAACGGGCATATGTGGAACTCGCGGCGACGGTGGCCGACGATTTCGCCACTGATCACCGGCGCTACCAGGGTTGAGGTCCGAGCTCGGTTCGCCTCGGCATCCGAAAGACCGGCCCCCGCCAGGATCAGCGGGGACCGGTCTTCGTCAGCAGCACTGCAATGCGCTCACCATTCGGGAAGACGCCGCCTGCCTGCGAGCACGTCGCGAACCAGATCGTCGTAGGCGTCGGTCAATTCGGCCAGATGATGCCAGGCGCCGTGTAGGAGTTCGTCATCGGCGTCCAGAGTCATCAATGCGTGATGAGCGCGCACCGATGCCTCCGCCAAGCGGTCGATGACCGCGCCGATGGTTTCGGTGTGCAACGTGGCGCCGAGCCGGTGCTGCGGTACGTTGCGCACCACCCAGTCGTCGATCGCCATCACCAATTCCATTCGGCGGCGCTCGATTTCGATCAGCCGGGCGGGATCGGTAACGATCGATCCGCCGCGGCCGACGAGCCGCCGCTCGTGTAGCACCGCTAGGTCGCGTGCATACCAGAGCAGTTGGCCGCCGATGACTCGATGGCCTCTGCACGCTCTGACCAGTAGATCTGAGTTCGGTAACGGACCGGGAAATCCGGCTTCCGTTACCGGTTCGACACCCCCCTGGGCGCCGGGAATAGCCATTACGACTGTTGTATCCGAACCTGCCACGGTTGCCTCGCCGTCAGTAGCCGCACAACACCGGATCAGTACGTTCATTACAATAAACCTCCGAAGACACCTGTCAAGCGTTATCGGACCGAAGAAAGCCGAAACGGGTACACTTCAGTACCTGCAGACCAACCGAGGAGCAAGATGGCGGACGGTCCGACGTATCTCCGGATCGCAGACCTCCTCCGCGAGGAGATCCGCGCAGGCAGATGGAAGCCGGGGGATCGACTGCCCAGCCATGCCGAACTGGCCGAGCAGATGCAGGTCTCCATCACCACCGCTCGCAATGCGATTCAAGTGCTCGTCACCGAAAATCTGGTCTATACAGCTACTTCCCGGGGAACGCTGGTCCGAAACCAGGAAGTGCTGGAATCGGTGGTCACCGACCATATCCGGCCCAACCGCCCGCGTGCCGCGCACGACATCTTCGAAGAGATCGCCCGCGCCGCCGACAGGGAGCCGTCCAAGGAGTTCAGCGCCCGGATGGAACCGGCCGACCCACAGGTGGCGCAGTGGCTCGACATCCCGGTTGATTCGTGGGTATTGGCCCGGACCGTGGTGCAATATCTCGACAATGAGCCCTGGTCGTGGGAGGTGAGCTTCTATCCGCGGGATCTGGCCGAGGCCACCGGGATCGACTCGCCGCACGATATCGCCGAAGGAACCACCCGCAGGCTAGCCGATCGCGGTCACGGCGAAACCGCGCACCGCGATACCGTCGTCGCCCGCCCCGCCTCCGCCGAAGAAGCCGCGGTACTCGGGGTAGCGACCGGCACCGTACTGCTCGACCATCTGCGCATCGGCGCCAACCACAACCGCGTCACCCGCGCCACCAGGCATCGCTCCATCGCCGCCAGCAATCGGCTGGCATACGAACTGGGCGACGAGGAGGGCACCGCGGTGATCCGGCGGGTCCTCGGTGGCGCCTATCGTCCGGGTATCGCGCGCCCATGACGGTGGTCATCCGTCCAGCGCTACTCGGCGACCTCGCCCTGATCTGTCATCTGCGCATCCAGCGCACGGCGTGGTTGTCGGCGCGCGGCTCGGATCAGTGGACCGTCAAGGGCCGCGGACTACCCATCGAACAGTTCGCCCAAGCCGTGGGCCAGTCCCTCGACCGCCGCGAAACCTGGATCGCGGAGGTGCACGGCAGGCCTGCGGGCACGATCACGGTGAACCACCGTGCTGATCAAGGCCTTTGGACGCTCGACGAGCTCGACGACGCGGTGATCGTCCATTTCATGATCGTCGACCTGCGGTTCGCCGGACTCGATATCGGTGGCCGCCTACTGCGCCACGCCGCGACACTCGCCCGAGAGCGGAACCGAAACTGGGTACGGCTGGACGCCTGGACCACCAACAGCGAGCTGCACGCCTACTACCGGCGGGCTGGCTTCCAACTCGTCAGGATTGCGGGCCCGGCCCACCACGGACCTTCCCGCGCACTGTTCGAACGCCGAGCCGACAGTTGGCCGCCGTTACCGCATCGGCGAAGGCTGTCGCCGCCACGAATCGCTTACTCGCCCGTCGTCGGGTAGCCGCGCCTACCGTCCTTCCGCCGCCAGAGACGAGCCACTCGTTACGTCCGGACCACCCGCCACGTCAGAGCGATGTTCACATTGCTCGCTACACCGGCGGCAGGTAAGCCACCTGGACCATTTCCGGCTCAGCCCTGCTGCGGGAAACGAGGTTACCTCTCCCAGGAGGGAGTTTCGTTGCACGAATATCGCCGAGGAACTTGCCTTCGTCCTTGGGGGCACTCATGAGCAGCGCATCGACCGAAAGGTCCTTCATCCGGCCGAGCACCTTGTCGTACAGCGCACGCGCCGCTCCGCCAGAGCGACGGGCGACGATCAGGTGCATACCGACATCACGTGCTTGCGGCAAGAATTCGAGTAGCGGCTCCAATGGGTTCTGACCCACCGCGACCATATCGTAGTCATCGACAATGATGTAGATTTCCGGGCCGCTCCACCAACTGCGCTCACGCAACTGCTTCGGAGTGATATCCGAGCCGGGCATCCGCTTGGTCAGGTAGCCCGCAACCTCCTTGATCATGGGGACCGATGTCTGCGATGAGGTCGAGTAACCGGCGAGCTGATCACCCTCGATGACGCCGAGCATCGTACGCCGGTAGTCGATGAGGATGACCCGCGCTTGGTCGGCGTTGGAATTCTCGACCAAACCCATGACGATATTGCGCAGCAGCGTCGTTTTACCGCACTCGACGTCGGCGAACGCCATCAAATGCGGTTGGGCATCGAAATCCAGCACGAGCGGCTGCAGTTCGGACTCGCCGATCCCGACTGCCACACGGGTCGGCCCGAGCTGGATCCCGTGCCCACGAACAGCTGCCAGCACCTGTTCGCGTGGTATTTCCAGCGGAAGCATACGCACCTGCGGTGCTCGCCTCCCAGCACCGTAGAGCTCATTGAGCTGCCGCTTCGCGGCACCGACTCCCTCCGGGAGCGTATCCGGGTCGGAGTCGGAGTCCAGTCGAGGCAGCGCGACGAGCATATGCAGGCGATCGGGCGTCAACCCACGCCCCGGCCGTCCCAAGGGGACCAGCACCGCAGTACGCCGATCCATCTCGGACTCCGACGGGTCGCCCAGACGCAACTCCAGCCTGGTGCCGATGAGATCCTTGACAGCAGGACGGATTTCGGCCCAGCGATTAGCCGACAGCATCAGATGAATGCCGTAGGACAGGCCTTGGGAAGCCAGTGCGTTGAGCGCAGGCTCTAGCGCGTCGAATTCGGCGCGAATGGTCGGCCACCCGTCTACGACGAGGAAAACATCGCCGAACAGATCCTCCGAGAGCGGGTCGGCGGACCGTTCGGCCTCGGACAGTTGACCGAGGCGTGCCTTACGCCTGCGGAATTCGGTGATCGATTCGATACCGAGGTCGCGGAAACGTTCCTCGCGCTGATGCAGCAGTGTCGTCATCTCGGCGATGGTGCGGCGCACCCGATCCACTTCCATGCGCCCCGCTACCGAACCCACATGCGGTAGATCGGCCAAGCCGGCCAGCGTGCCGCCGCCGAAGTCCAGACAGTAGAACTGGACCTGCTCGGGTGTGTGGGTGGCCGCCGCGGCCATGATGACGGTACGCAGAGCCGTCGATTTGCCGGACTGCGGTCCGCCCACCACGGCCAGGTTTCCCTGGGCACCGGACAGGTCGATGATCAGTACGTCGCGGCGCTGCTCGTAGGGTTTGTCGATGACGCCGATCGGCATCCATAGCTGCCCATGACGGTTCGTCGGGGACTTCCAGTCGGGATCAGGGAGCAACATATCCACCGACGGCGATTCGTCCAGCGGCGGTAGCCATACCTCATGTGCCGGCCGTCCGTGCCCGGTGAGCCTCCCGACGACCACCTGTAGCAGCGTCGCGGGCACACCTTCGGCCGGAGCCGTGGATGCGTCCGGCTCGGCAACGCCCGGCGGCGGCGGTAGCTCCAAACCGTTCGGGGCAGGCGGCAGTTCGGGCAGGCCACGGCTAGTGGCACCGGCACCGGCACCGGCACCGGCACCGGCACCGGGGGTACCCGCGGATACCGGGGCTGCCACCTCCCCCGCGCGGAAGACCAGTGGAGACTGGCCGCCGACGGTACGTCCGTCGATTCGCTGACTGCCGCGTGGAGAGACATACGGCCCGGAGACATACGCCGCGTTGAACCGCAGCGGGTCATCGGCATCGCTCTTCAGATACGCCGAACCGGGCACACTCGGCAGATGGTAGGCGTCGGTAATGCCAAGCACCGCGCGCGATTCATTGGCCGAGAACGTACGCAAGCCGATGCGGTAGGACAGGTGGCTGTCCAGCCCACGCAGTTTGTTCTCCTCCAAGCGCTGGGAGGCGAGCAGCAGATGCACCCGCAGCGACCGGCCGAGTCGTCCGATCATCACGAATAGGTCGGCGAAATCGGGCTTCTGGGACAGCAGTTCGGAGAACTCGTCGACCACGATGAACAGTGCGGGAAGCGGATCCAGCTGTGCGCCCGCAGCGCGTGCCTTCTCGTACTCGGTGACATTGGCGAAATTTCCCGCGGAGCGCAGCAGTTCCTGTCGGCGATTCAACTCACCCGCCAGCGCATCTCGCATCCGGTCGACCATCGAGAGTTCTTCCTCGAGGTTGGTGATGACCGCTGCCACATGAGGCAACGAATCCAGACCGAGGAAGGTGGCGCCGCCCTTGAAATCGACGAGTACCAAATTCAACAGGTCGGGCGAATGCGATGTCACCAGCGAAAGCACCAGCGTCCGCAGGAATTCCGATTTGCCGGATCCGGTCGCGCCGATGCACAACCCGTGTGGTCCCATACCGTTCTCGGCGGACTCCTTGATGTCCAGCTCGACCGGTGTGCCGTCCGGCGTTACCCCGATCGGTACGCGCAGCCGCTCACGGTCGCTGCGGGGACGCCAGACAACAGCGGGATCGATCTGTGCCGCATCGGGCACCTTCAGTAGCGACATCAGGCCCGTGACAGTGCGGGTTTCGTCGCCGAGGCTGACGATCTGAGCCGCTGTCGCGACCCGATAGCGTGCCAGCTTCCTGGCCAGGGCTGTCGCCTCCGCGGTGGTAACCGTATCCGCGGTGGCGAACTCCTCGGTGCCCGCCGCCGATTTTGCCGCGACCATTCCGCCCTTGACCACCAGTTGCAGTCCGCGGCGGACTGCCAGCCCGGTTTGTGGTGCGGTCAGGTCGAGGACGGTGACCGAGTCGAGCCCCGCGTCGCTGACGATGCGCTCGGTGCCGCTGACGTACCCGTCATCGATTACTACCAGCAGGTGCACCCGGCCCGCGGTCGGTTGCGCATTGCGCATGAAGCGACCACGTTCCAGTAGCTCGGCGGCCATGGCGGTTTCGAGTTCGGCCAGCGATTGGTACATCATCCGCCGAGACCCCAGCCCGTCCCGGTCGACCGGGTGCTGCAGATGCGGCAGCCATTTCGCCCATTCCCATGTCGCATCGTCCGGGTCGGCGCAGATGATGGCGACCGCGGTGTGGTCCGGCCCGTGCAACGTGGTGAATTCCATCAACATCGTCCGGACCAGAGTCCTGGCCTCGGCAGCGTCGCCTTCGATGTTGATCGCGGGAAAAGCGCGCAGCGAGATCGCGGTAGGCAGGTTGTGTACTACCGAATGGGTACGGACGAACCGACGCAGCGCCACCGTGGACACCGGCTCCAGGTCTTCCAGTGGACCGGTTTCGGGCCGAGCCAGCTTGGTCGCCAGGCGATGACTACCGACTCCGACCCGCACATGCCCGAAATCCGGGTCGTTCGGTCGCCGTTCCCACATCCGCCGGGTGCCTACGAGCGATTGCAGGTCGGCGGGCTCGGGATGACTCCACGTCAGCGCTTCCAGCTGGGAACGACCGGTTTTGCCGACGTCTTTACGCACCTGGTGCAGGTAACGGAAGTAGTCCTTGCGCTCCTCGTTGAGTTCGGCGGCCATCTTCGTGCCACCACCGCCCCGGTAGCCCGCCATCATGCCGACCATCGACATGATCATCATCATCGGGAACATCATCATGAACGGGTTGGTCAGCAGGCTCCGGCCCATCACGACCATCATCGCGATCATGCCGACCACGGCGAAGACCATCACGACGGGCATCAGCTTCATGAGCAGCCCGGTGGGTACAGCTCGAGGAATCTCCGGCGGCGCACTGAGCGCCACCTCACCGCCGGGTGCACGGGGCGGCGCAATCCGCGGACGACGCACAAATCCTTCGGTAGCCATGCCCTACAATCCTTCTCCGGCTTCGGTAGCCTCCGCTGGGTCGACACTGCCGCGTTGGGTGCGGAACGGAATGGACAACGCGTATCCGATGCCGAGTAGCGCGAGCAAGACGATCGTCCCGATAGTGGCCACTCTGCGCGGGGCAGGATCGATGTACGGTGTGGGCGCAGGTGCAGGCAGGGCACGGGGCACGTCGGCGCCCTCTCCGATCGGCTGTGGGGGTAGCTGTGCGGTGAGGGCCGCAAGTGGGTCGACCAAACCGGCACCGACTCGGTCGTTTCGGCCGGTCCCCGGTTGCATCGCCGTCCGCGTTATCCGGTCGATCACCTGCTGGGCCGACAGCTCGGGAAATCGGGCTCGGACCAGCGCGGCAAGGCCGGAAACGAAAGCACTGGAAAAACTCGTCCCGTCAATGGTTCCGATACCTTCACGGGTCTGGACGGAATCAACCAGACCGGTGCCGCCGGGTTTACTGTCCAGCGAGACGATGCCGCGGCCCGGGGCTGCGACCCCCAACCATGGGCCGTGGATAGAGAATTCCGACGGCTTTCCATCGGCTTCCACCGAGGCCACCGAAAGCACGTAGGGGCTGAACCGAGCTGGGCTCACCACGGTCCGGACCGCACCCCATCCCACCCCGCTGTTCTGCTCGCCGCAGCTGCCACCCTGCTGAAGGTTACCGGCGGCGGCTACCACGACCACATTTCGATCGTAAGCGTATTTCACCGCGGCACCGAGCGCCGCGTCCGCGGTATCCGAACCCGCAGGCGCACAGGCGACTTCGGATATGTTGATCACGGTTGCCCCCAGGTTGACCGCACGGATGACCGAGGCGGCCAGGGTGAGCACATTCCCGTATCCGGCTGAGGCGATTCGCCCTGGCTCGTCGTTGCTCGCTCGTTCCTTCGCCTCGAAGGCGAGACTGAGCTGCCGGATGGCGATGATCTGGGCGTCCGGCGCGACACCTGCGAACCCATCGTCCGGGCTCGGCTGCGCAGCGATCACACCCGCGACCAACGTGCCGTGTCCGTCGCAGTCGGAGGTGCCGTCCGAATTCGATACGAAATCTCCGCCCGGCACCAGCGTGGGCAGCCGTGGATGCCGGTTCACGCCCGTGTCGATCACCGCGACCTTCTGGCCGGCACCGCGACTGAACTGCCATGCGGCAGGAAGGTCGAGAAGCCGTTGCGGCAGTGGCGGATCCTTCGGCGGGGCGCCACTGAGTATCGGCTCGGCGCATACCGATCTCTGCTCGGTCGCCTCGGGCGGCCCGCTCTTGGCTTCAGCGGCTATCGCTGCCCCGAGAGCCGCTTCGTCGATTGCGGGGGGCCCGGATGCGGAAGCGGGGGCAGGCAATCCGATCGCGCTGAGACCGAACACCAGCACCGCAGCGCCCAGCCGTAACGGAATGTTCATGAAACCTGCCCTGATCACAGGTTCCTTGCCGCCGAGTAGATATCCATGATCCACAACACCAGCGGAATGACGGTGACGATCAGGAGGTATTCGATGATCTCGCCCGTCCTGCGCATCACCGGCGACATTTCGGTGTGCGGCGCAATCACACCGAAGCCCAGCGCCACCACCGTCATACCGAGTACTATCCCGGCGATCGGCACCAGGTCGGCCGGTTGGCCGAGAGCCAACCCGATCAGCACCGCGAGCAGGGTTGCCGCGCCACCACCGATCAGCACACATGCCTGGACCAGATCCGCGAACGAACGCCCGCGCAGGCACAGAATGACACCGACGACCACCGCGAGCGCGATGCCCTGCCAACGCGCCGACCCCATCGGGTCGGCCGCGAGGACTGCGCCGAAGCCTGCCGCGAGGACGCAACCGAGTAACAGGCCGGTTTGGTATCGGTTTGCCGCGTTCGCCCGTAATTCCAGACCCGCCGCAGACGGTAGTGCGGTCGCGCCGATCGCGCCGATGTCTTCGATAGTCGGCCGCGGCTCGTGGTCGGCGGGGTCGATGGCGGCACCAGCGGTAGGCACCGGCGGTATCGGCAGCCGCGCGGCCGCCACCGCGATCCGCGGCGCCAGGGTGATGACGATCAACGCGACGACGAGAATTCCCGCGGCGATCTTCGGCACCTCGATGCCCCACACCATGCGCACAAAAGCCGCGATCCCCCCGAGCGATACCGTGGTGATGGTCGCGGCACACAGCATGGCGCCGACACCGGTGACACTGTAGGCAACCGCAGCGACGACCAACGCCGCGGCGCAGGCGAACAGCAGGTGTGGGGTGCCCGGATCTCCTGGCACGAACAACATCGCAGCCGCGAAAAACAGCAGTACCGTATACAGCGACAACATGACCGAGACAAGTACGGCGGCATATCTCCGGACCGCGATCACGGCTGTGGCCAAGGCCGCGATACCGGCACCCAGCGGGATGAAGCCCAGGTACACTCCCGCACCGTCCTGCTTCGCCGCCGTGAGTAGTCCGATAGCCGCGAGCACCCCGACGAGTGCTGTGATCAGGCCCGTCCAGCGCGCCGCGGCCGGTGACCAACCGCGGAACGATTCCGTCGTCAGCTTGGAGACGGCGTCGATGACGTCATCGAACAGTGCGGGCGATTCCTTTGCTGTCACCGAACGAAGCACGAGCAGCTCGCCGTCGAATACCTCGGCATCGATCAAGGTTTGGTTCGGCGGTATCGGATCGCGACCGATACGGGCAAGCGACCAATGCGCCATGCGCGGTGGTGCGCCACCATCGTGTTCGGTGAGGTCCGGAGTACGGGATTCGATGAGATCGACCACATCTGTAATGAACGTGGCGATCGGTATCGTTGCAGGCAACCCCAAATCCACCTGGGTGTTGCCGCCGATTATCGAGACTCGACACAGATCCGGATCAGCCGCCTCCATGCCGCTGGTCGACGACTCGCTCACGAGCTCTCTGACTCCCTAGGTTCATGCTGTCGAGCTGGTAACGCCATCAATCTATACCCAACGCACCCGGTATGCTAAGCGAGAACTGGCAATTTCCGTAGGCTTTGGGGGCTACCCGCATGACCGGCAACCGCCAAGCACAACGCGCCTTCGATGCCGGCGTGTTGTCATTGGGTCTCTCCGTCGACGGACAGGAATCCGTCCGAGACCTCGAATACGCCAAGTTGGCGTTCACCCGGGCAACCGAGTGGGACCCCGATATGTGCGACGCTTGGCTCGGCCGGGCCACGGCGGGCGAGGTGACCCGCGAAGTCCTGTTCAATTTGCACCGGACGAGCTCCACTTCCCTGCTCCGGGAACAGCGGCGCCTCGGACTACGCCCCCGCGAGCTGGGAGGGCGATTCGTAGTCGATCAGTACATCGATTACCCGCTGGCGAGCTATACCGAGATCTGGCTGGCCCAGGCTTCCTTACTGATCTCCGAGGGCGCCTACGACGAGGCCGAGCGTGTACTCGACGAATTGGCCGACCATCGGAAATCCCAGCTCTCCCATCCCGAACGCGATATCGATGACCGCATCTGCGCCTATGTTCGCGCGACGATGCATTACCGAACCCAACGCTGGTCCGATGTGATGACGGTGCTGGCTGGCTCGGCGGAATGGGACGATCCGTTCATGGCCGCGGCCGCACACGTGATGGTCGGTACCGCATGTGCCCAGCTCGGTCTGTTCGGTGAGGCGATCCGCCGCATGGAACAGGCCGAACAGGGGCCCATCCCCTCGGCCGCTCTCACCGCCCGGTTCTGCCGGGGCCTGTGTCTGCGCGAAACCGGCAACGAGACCGAAGCGCAAGCGATCTTCGAGAAGGTGTATTCGGAAGCGCCGGATTTCGAGGCCAACACCAAGGCCATGCGGGACCGCAAGTATCGCCTCACCATCACCACCCAGGAGCAGATAGACGCACGCACCGACCGTTGGGACCCGGCGTCGGCGCCCTCGACCGAGCAGCTCGACCGTGAGGAACGCGACGACAAGGCCAAGCTGGTTCTCGCGGCCGCGCGGGCCGAACTCGACGCCCAGATCGGGCTGGCGGCGGTCAAGACGCAGGTGGCCAAGCTACAGGCCACCGCTCAACTGGCGAAGATCCGTGCCACCAAGGGCATGGCCAGCGTGCCGCGCGGTCAGCATCTGGCCTTCACCGGGCCACCCGGCACCGGCAAGACCACGGTCGCCCGGGTCGTCGCCAAGATCTACTGCGGATTGGGCCTGTTGAAGACGGACTCGCTGGTCGAGGCCAAGCGCGCCGACTTCGTCGGTCAGCACCTGGGCAGTACCGCGATCAAGACGTCCAAACTGATCGACAGCGCCATGGACGGCGTGCTGTTCATCGATGAGGCCTACACCCTGATCCAGACGGGCCTGCAGGGTGGTGACGCGTTCGGGCGTGAAGCAGTGGATACCCTGCTCGCTCGGATGGAGGACGACCGCGACCGGCTTGTGGTCATCATCGCCGGGTACGACGGCGAGATCGATCGGCTACTCGCCGCCAACGACGGTCTCGCCTCCCGATTCGCCAAGCGGATCAAATTCGATTCCTACACCCCCGACGAACTGGGCGCGATCGGGCAGTTCATGGCGCGCAAACGAGATTCCGAACTCGCCGACGACGCATTGGCCCTGCTCACCCAGGCCTGCGCAGAACTCTACAACCAGGAAAGTGCCGACCAGACCGGCCAAGCACGGCGCGGGATCGATATAGCAGGGAACGGGCGTTTCATCCGCAACGTCATCGAGACAGCCGAGGAAGAACGTGAGTTCCGACTTGCCAACGATGAGAACGTGGACCTGAACAATATCGACGAAGCCATGCTCATGCGTATCGAAGCCGATGACATGCGCAACGCCCTGTCCAGCGTTCTGTCGACCTTGCGTTGAGCCCGGCGGGCGGATCTCGCTGTCGCGGCAGTTCGGTGGTGGTCAGCTCCCCATTGGAAGCGTGTCGTGACGCACCCTGGCGTCCAGCACCGACAGCGTCGGTCCCGGAACGAGCTGACCGACGATCGGCCAGGGGGCAAGTCGCGGCTTCTCCTCCAACCCCAGTATCGCCGCGGTTTCCGTGTCAGGAACCCCGTAACGAACACCGTTGTCGCCCACATAGAACAGGCTTCCGCGGCGTGGGCTGTCCGGGTCCATAGCAGTGGTCTGGACATACTCGCCAGTGCTCGGCGGGATGTAGGCGGCATCGAGGCGGTCACCGCCGCCGTCCGCTGTCGCGAGTTCGACCGGCACCGTCGAGGTCGGCAGCGGCAGCTCACGCCCCGCCAGGATCGACACGGTAGGCGCGGGTCCTTCGGTCTCCGCGGCCCAGGAGATACATCCAACCGGAGCATCCTCCGCAGCGGTGACTGTCGGGGTTTCCCAGGGGAAATGCTCGACCGCAAGCGAATCGCGCACCGGGACATCGATGAGCCGGTCCGGCGGGACCGTGGTGATCTCACTCATGCCCTGCGAATTAGCGCTGCGGATCACCTCGGCAGCAAACGGCGATACCCGCTGCACGCCCTCGCGTAGCACCACGTACAGCTCCTCGGAGCTCACACCGCGCACTCGAACGACGCCACCGACCGGAATATCGGACAGCCGGCCCGGCCCGGGTTCGCCGACGTGTTCGATACGCGGCGGCGACAACGCGGGCACCTGTGTTGCGGCATTCAACAGTCCGGCGCTGATCGGTCTGGGCTGCGCGTTGTGCAATCCGAGTGACTTGGCCATCACCGAATCCTTGGGATCCACCTCCGCGCGTTTACCGTCGAACAGCAGAAACGTCTTGTCTTCCCGCGTCACCAGCAGCGCTTCCGCGGAATGTATCGGCCTGGCCGCGCCCTCCTCGTCGCCCAGCCTGCCTGCGATCACCGTGGAAGTTGCCCCCGCCGAACCGATCACGCTGCCCGCGGTCGACAACTCGACGGTATCGCACAATGTCCAGATCGAGCGGGCGCCCGCCGAGGATCCGGGAAGTGCGGCAGGCGCGCCGGGGATACCGACCAGCGGCCCGCGCGCCAGATCACCGAGCTTGGATTCTTTCACCGATGTCGGGGACTCAGCGCTCTGGGTGACCAACCGGGCCGATGCCAGGTTCAGCACAGGATAGAGGGTGCTATCGATAACGGCGTACAGCGCGCCGCTCTCCTTGGCCATCACGATCTTCGAGTCGCCGACGGCGCCCTGCGGCCGCAGGAAGGCCATGATCGCCGCGCCGGCTACGACCAAGATACCCAGCACCGCACCGACGAGCAGCGACCGGGACTGCGATCGCATCGGGTCGTGCAGCATCCGCACATCACGACGAACCAGCGCGTGCTCATAGCGACGCAGCAGAAACCGGTACCCGTTGACCTGGGCACGTGTTGTCAACTGGGCCGGCACGTAACCTCCGAACGAAACACATGATGAATCGAGATGGTGCCGGTGCACGCGCTCGTTCTTCGAGAGCGCCACCAACTCAGGGGACTACAGTAGCGAAGCCAGGGAAGTTCAGTCCATGATGAGGCCATGGCGACAACGACAGCCGACCCGGTGGCGCAGATTTCGGCCCTGCCGCTGAGTTCACCCCAGCACTGGTTGTTCCGGATGCTTCCGCTACGCCACGTGGTTCCTGTCCTGCTGGTCGCGAACGCGATAGCGTTGATCGCGATCGCGTCGGGGGCGCCGATTTACGCCGCCGCGGTCGGCGGTGCTCTCATCGTGCCGATCGCGCTCGTACCCTTCCGCGGAACCTGTCTGGCTGCCTTCATCGCCGACGAGTTCGCCTTCCGGTGGCACGGGTTACGACACCGGTCGACCGGCGACAACCATGCCCCGTTCGATGTGCCGGTGCCCGGTGGCGGCAGTTACGGCATGCGCTGGGACGGAGAGCGGTTGATCACCATGCTGCGCATCGACGCTGCGCCACACACCGTGACGCTGCTCAGTCCGAGCGGCCTGAACACCGGCGATATGGTTCCGCTACCGGAGATTGCTCGCTGCCTGGATCAATTCGATATCGAACTGGCCTCGATCGATGTGATCAGCACGGGCGCGCGCACCTCGGATGCGGGGCCGGTCGCGCGCATCTACGAGCAGATCCTCGGCCCGCTGCCCGCTGTCGCACATCGGACAGCCTGGGTGGTGCTACGGCTGGATCCGCTGGCCAACGCGCCAGCGGTAGACCGGCGTGGCGGCGGTTCGACCGGGACCCTGCGCTCCGCGATCGTGGCCACCCAACGCGTGGCAAACCGTCTCGCCGCCCACGATCTGACCGTGTCGGTGCTGTCCGCTGCCGAGATCACCGCTGCAGTACACCAGCTCACCCACAACGCCGACCTCACTCAGCTGACCGAAACACCGCACGGCGTCGAGTACAACGGAATACATTTCGTGACCTACCGGATGACACCGGAGGCGCTCGGCCCCCGCGGGCTCGCCGAGGTCTGGGCTACCCCGAGCCTGTCGACAACGGTAACCCTGCGGCTGCGCCGGGCGACCGGCGCACCGGCCCATCAGCCACGCACCGGCCCCGCCACCATCTCGGTGTCCGCGTCCGTACGATTCGACGCACGCGACGAGCCTCCCCGGATATCGGTCCCAGGTCTGCTGCCGATATCCGGCAAGCAACGCCGCGCCCTGCTGGATCAGCTACCGATCAGCAGCCGGGGGCCTGGACTACCGAGCGAGGACTATCTGGGCACGCCGGATTCACTGTCCGATCTGCTCACCCCGGTCATCGGCTGCGGACAGGTGATCGGCGCCGATTCGTCCGGGCAGGGCGTGGCACTGCCACTGGTGGGTCAGTATGTGCGTCGGGTCGAGATCGTCGGCGAGCTGCTCATCGCCAAACAGGTGATTCTGCGCGCGATCGCGCTCGGCGCCACCGTCGTGGTGCACACCAATCGTCATGAAGCCTGGCGCTCCATGGTGGACAGGGTGGGCGCGCCACACGCGTTGTCGCTGGCGTCGTGGTCGGCCGGGTCTCAGCAGGCCAGTTCGTATCGATCCGCGACCGTGGTCTTGTTCGACGGCATTCCACCGACTATGCATCACTCCGATGCCACCGTTATGGTGCTGCGCGCCACGCGGGGCGACGACACCTTCAACCCGGACGTCGTGCTGGTCGAGGACCCCCAGACCGCGAGCCTGGTCACCGTGCACACAGCCGACGACACCACGACGGTGCATATGGTCGCGACCCCGGATGAGATGCGCTATTTGTACACAGAAATCGCAGCCGCCTGAGAGTCACTGCGCTCGATACGACAAACCCCGGCCCGCTGAGACCGGGATTTGTCGGTAATTGACCGCCAGAATTCAGAAAGCGTTGTACACCTTCATGTCTGCGGCCTTGGCGTTATTGAACGCAACATCGATGGCGTCACGAAGTTTCTCCAGATGCGTATGGGTGTCGCCGAGTTCGCCGCCGTTACCATCCGCACCGATCAGCAGGTCCATCCGGGTCTTGAACGCTTCGCCCGCATCGTTGTCTTCCCAAGCAACCCTGATCAGCTTGTCTCTGGCCGCCACCAGCGCGTCCTTGAAACCGTTCAGGTCCTTGTAGTAACCATCCATCTCGCTGATCAACCGCTGATGAACAGCATTGGTGTACAGCATCCTATCGTCGACCATGTCGTCCTCTCTTGCAGATTGTCCTGAAAATTTGTTCGTCAGATGAGGTTGGTCAACGCTTCGACGTTTGTCGGGTCGACCTGTTTGTAGGTCGTATTACCTTCGAACACTTTTTCCTTCACCGCTTCGATCTTCTGATTGATTCGTCCGGTTTCTTCCTGCCAGCTCTCCGAAGCCCGCTGACCGGCAATGGCAGCCTCACCCTGCCAGCCCGCGCGGGCGGCGTCGAAGGACTCCTGCACTCTGCCGATCGTCGTCTGGATACCATTGATGGCGTCCAGGAATTCGTTGATTACGTCGGAAGCTTCCTTGTCGCTATAGCTCTGCTGGTCAGCCATTGTTCACTTTCTCCATGTCTTCTCGCAGTGGTGTTCTTGGCTTCTTCGCGTCGATCGATTCGTCATTCCGATGGTGTCGACTAGGGCAACCACCTTCCTCCGGGCAACGATTCGGTGAGCGCGGCAACAGCCTGCGCGACCCGGTGATCGGTGCCCGAGCCGAAGGTAGACCAGACCTGCCGGTCCGGGGCAGTACCGGGGCTGGCGACGATACGCCCTCGTGAGGTGTCGTAAACAGCCACCGCTCCTGGTGCTCGCGTGGTCACTCCGCCGTCGTAGGCAATCGCCACGATCTCGGCGTGCGCGCGGCAACTCGACAGTGCCAGACCGAATTCGATGGCATCCCGTTCGTCTACACCGAGCCCATGAAAGATCCGGGTGTAGTCGCTGGAACCATCGGCTTCGTCCAGGCGTTGCCGTAGTTCGTGGGCGGGTGCGCTGACGGTCGGCACCGGCGCCGCCGGGCAGGGGCCGAGCAGGTCGAGTAACGGCCGAACCAATGTGGTGCCGTTGGAGTCGGCCCAGGTGGTACCAACCATGAGCGTATCGCCGGTACGCGTCGCCACCGCGTGCTGAGTTCCCCGTCGCACCAAGCAGAGCCGCAGTACACCCGATTCGGTGTAGATACGCGCGGCGAGCTCACAGTCGGGCTGGGCGAGAATGCGCAGCGCATCGGCGAGATCGATCGCGACGTCGCCGTGCTGGTCGAGCAGACCGGAACGACGCAGCTCGGTCAGGGCGTCTGCGCGCGCCGCTTCCCAGGCATCGACCGTGCTCTGCTGCGGGCCTATTCCCAGGACGAGCGGCAGCGTCTGCACACCGAGCAGATCCGATAACGCGAGCAGGCCATCGTTGGTCACTGCGGCCGTCATGACGTCTGCTCCGGGGCCGCTGCGCGCGAGGGCGCTTCCACAACACCACCCACCACCGGTGGTGCCGCGTCGACACCGGCCTCGACGTCGAATTCCCGCCCTGGCCGGGTAGATACCGCGCCCGCACGACTCGTCGAATGTGCATCGGTCGAGGCAGCGGCCGGCGCTACACTCGCTCCCGGTATCGTGCTCCGCCCACCGGGCTCGGTGTGCACCGCGGAGGACTGACCAGGCAGCACCGAGGCCTCCGGCACCGAATGGACGACCGTCGGCGCGCGGAAGGCGCCGGGTACGCGGGGAACCGCGCCCGCAACGACCGACCCCGGCAAGGAGAAAGACGGCGTCCCCGGCCGCATCTGCTTACTCGTCGACTGCTCGGCCGCGGCCTGTTCCGCCTCCAGTGCGGCGCTGGTGGCGATGACCGGAGGCTGCTTGTGCTGCCACGGGTCGGCCAGGGGCGTTGTCGCCGACTCATAACTCTGCATAACCCGTGCGGCGCTGGCCTTCGCGATGTCCTGCTCGCCCTCTATCTCGGCGGCAGCCGCGACCAGAGGCGATCCGAGCGCCGCCCCTGCCTGCTCGATACCTTGCTTCAGCTCTTCCAGTGCAGCGATTTCCGCGATATGCGGCATCGCGAGTCTGGCCACCTCGTAGGCCGCCGCCTGATTACCCGCTCTTACCGCGTTCTGGCCGGCGGCTGCGGCCGCTTCGACGAGCCAGTCGCGCAGCTGCGTGATCCGCTCCAGTGCCGGCTCGCTCTCCGGCGAGCGCCATGATTCTCGGAGCGTGGCCACTATGTGTTCGTACTCTGCGACCGCCGCTCCGAATGCTGCCGCCAGGTGCGTCCACGCCACACTGGCTTCGGCCATCGGCGCTGCCCCCGGTCCCGTCGTCAGATCGCGGGACAACTGCTCGGTGGGTCTGGCGGGCCAGACCACGCCGGTGAACCCGATTACCGGAGGTTCGACCACGAACGTACCTCGCTATTGAGTCGCTGCTCTGAAACTGCTCGCGTTGTCGTCGTCCATCCGGACCAGCCCGTCGGTATGGGAACGCAGAGCAGCGGCCAGTTTCCTGATCTCCAGAATGCCCGCGGCAGCCGCTTCGTCGTAGGAAGCGGCGACGCCACGCAGTGTTTGCGCAGCGCGCACCGACACTTCGTCTGTGCCAGCGGGAACGACAGCCAGTGCAGGCGATTGCCGTTGCAGATCGGCTTCCAACCGGGCTGCGAGCGCATCCAACGCTGTCGCCGACCGCCGGGCCCCGGCGGGTTCGAATTCCATGGTCTGCTCCTAATCAGAGGGTGAGCGCCTTGTCCGGCGGGTCGGAATCCGAGGGGGCCGTGACACGTTCGTTCCCGCCGACAACCGGCAGCGAGGCACCTTCGATCTCACCGACCACCTCGTTGCCGTGTTGCTCGGTCACCAGCAGCCCGCGCAGGCCTTCGGTCGACTGTTCTCCAGAACGTGCCGCCATACCCGCTGCACTCGCGGCGCCGCCCACCGGCATCATGCTCGGGCCGGACGTCACACTGCGTGCGGTAGAAGCCGACGAAGACACAGCCGGCTCGGTGCCGACCGGCACGCTGGTTCCGGCGGAGCCGAGGGAGCCTCCTGCCCGCGCACCTGCCCACGGAGTCAACGGGCGTGGCTGGGCGGCAGCGCTGCCGACACCAACACCCCCCGGAGCGCCGCCCGCGGCACCGAGCCCGCCGCGCGCGGCCTCCAGCCGCTCCTTGTCCTCGGGGTCGGTCACCGATTTCGGGAGGTTCAGAGCCGTTTGCGCTTTCTGCAGCGCCTGCGCGCCCGTTGTCGCCATTTGGGTCAACGGTTGAACCAGTTGCATCAACTGCTGGATGGTCTGCGTAGGGTCCACATTCCTCGGCGCACCGGTGACCGGCACCTTGGTTCCGGTCTGGGTCATGGCCCCGCTGTGCACTGTCAATTCACCACGGGTTTTTGCGACAACTGCGGTCGCCTCCGCGAGTGTCTCAGTGGTCAGCGCGACCACGAAGACCTGGCCGGGCGGTGTACCGAGGAAAGGTGCCGATGCCGCGAGCGAGGACATGAACTTCGCGATGATCGCAGACATCATCGTCGCGCCTTGGAACACACTGCCCGCCGCGGCAGTGACACCCGCCGAGGTCTGTGCGCTCTGCGCGGAAATCGCCGCGCCGTCGGCGGCGGCCTGTCCCGCCTTCTCACCCGCCGCGGAAGCCCCCATGCCCTGCCACAGTGACATGGCCATCTGCAGCGCCGACGCACCGAGCGACATCGCTGTCTGCACCACGGTGGACACCTGCGACAGCGCCAGCGCGGGGTCGATCGGAGGCGGCGCCCCGGCCGGATGGGCCGCCGGGGTTTCAGCATCGGCGGGGGCGGCGGCGGGAAGCTGCCCGGTACCGAAACTACTGGCCAAATCGGTGAGTGGCTTGGCAAGCACACTGAGATCGATGACCGGTAGCGGCGGAAGTTCTGGTAGGGGCGGTAATCCCGTGATCTCCGGCAGCGGCGGTAGCCCCATATCCTTCAGCACATCGTTCACCGGCCGATCGAGCATGGGCCCGACCGCGCTCTGGCGTAGAACGTCCAGCACCGACTGGTCGAGAGGCGCTGTCATATGCTTCTGTTGATCGTCTCGAAGTCCGATACCGACGCGGCTTCAGTACTGTCGTACAAGGCGGCACTTTCATGTGCTGCCACCGCTGTCATCGCATGCACATAGGCCAGCTCGGTGGTCGATGACAAATTGTTCGCCTGGGCGACCGCGAAGGCGGCCAGGAAATCCTGGCCGATCAGCCCGAAGACCGGGACCGCAGCAGCGAGGGTAGCGGCTTGATTCGTCGCTCCGGCAACCAGAACATCGGCAGCCATGGTCGCCGATGCATCCGCGTATCGGCGGATCGCATCGGATGTAACTACGAGCTCGTTCATCGGAATCCTCGGTTGCTGGAAGATAATTGATCTATCGTGGAGTTTACCGGCCGTCCGGCCCACTGGGTCAGCGAACGCCCGGCCAATACTCGTCTAACCATCCGTTACGAGCCTCGACCGACTACTCCCGGAGTTCCTCGTTGAATGCGTTGACCAGGTCGCCACGTTCGGCGAAGGCACGCTGCGCCGCCCGTCCGGCCGTGCCGACCAGAACTCGCTCGAACTCCGCAGGCGTCAATTTCGCAATCGCCGTCGACAACGTCAGATCCTGAAGCGTGCCGTTGCCGTCGACCACCACCGTGATCGCGCCGTCCGACGAGGTCTCACGGACCCGGACCTCGGCCATTTGATCGGCAAGATCACGCAACCGGTTCAATGTCCGGTTCGCGCGGGCCTCCAACTCGTCCATCGCCTGGTTCATACCGACCTCAACCAACTCTGCGGTTCGACTTCGTATTCCGCTTCCTCGGCCAGTTCCTGCTGGGCGACGTCTTCCGGTTTCGGCAGCCCGGTCAGCGCCAGGACGTCGCTGGACAGCCCCGCCGCCGCCAACTCCGCTCGGCGCGCCAGTCCCGCTCGGTTCGCCGACTGTCTGCACAATCTGACGATTTCGGCCGCCAACTCCGCCGGCGGGCGGTGCAACTCATCCTGTTCGACCCTGATACCAACGGGCAAACCCTGTTCGGTGGTCTCGATCGAGATCGACCCACTCTTGGACGTGACCGACCACATGTCATCTCTCATCCGCTCGTGCTGCTCGACAAGTGTAGGCCTCTAGACGCACCCGTACTCACCATGTTTGGGAGGTCTGACAACATCTCACATCGTCAGCCCGCCTGCCATGAAGACGCGAGAGAAACCGCGGTGATCGGAGCTAGACTCGCTGATCCTTGATTGCCGATATCACGGTAGCGATCTCGGAGTTCAGTGTTGCCGTCATCCGCTTGGCGTCGGCCCCGCGGGCAACCGGCGGGTTGTCCTCGGTGATCAGGTAGCGGCCGTCGTCGACGAGATCTCGCCAACGAAGGGTGCGGCTGACAATGCCCCGTGGGCCGAATCTCGACCGGCCCTGGACAACCCTGACCACGCCCATCAACGCGGTCGGCGCGGCCAGGAAATCGTCGGAGCGGCGCCCGATCGAGTCATCGAAAGAATCGAACACTTCCGACTCCTGGTAGGAATAGTCGAAACCGGCTTCGGTTGTGGCGGCAGCTGCGAGCACCACTTCAGGGCGTTGCCCTGCTCCGGCTTCGGGTAGAGCCTTCACGACAGCATCGGCCAGCGACAGCGGGTCTATTTCGGTGAACGTGTAACCACCACTGTGTCGCACCGTCTCTCCGGGCAATTGAGTTGCCAGGACCGCACGAGCGTCGAGCCGGGCGGCGATGATGCGGATACAGCTCTTCGGATCCTCGCTGTTGCGGCTGTCCCAGCCGGCCACTTCGAGGCGGATATCCGGCTGGGCGAGCATGTCGAGCACCTCGGAAAAAGAACCGTCCAGCTTCGTTTTCAGGTTTTCCCTGACCTCGCGCTGCTCACGCAGATAATCGTTCCACAGCGGCGTGCGGCTGGTGAACACGAAGGGATGAGGTAAAAAATCTCCTTTCACATCCTCCCAGGCGACAACGAATTCCAGATCGGTGAGTTCCCAGGTCCGATTCATTTCTCCACTACTGGTTTGACGACTCTCGGTGCTTCCCCGAGCGCCTCTTCGAGGTGTTCGGTGGATTCGAGGTAGGTGGGCCGCTTGTGTTCGTTGTCCCCCTGTCCCGCGCCTCGTCCTGGCGCACCGGCGGCACCCGGAGAGCCCGGCATACCGGTGAGCGGGGTCATACCTGCGCGCCCACCCCAGGTAGTTCCGGCCGGACCAGCGGCGATGTTTGCTCGTGGGAACAGTTTCGATGTCTGACTCAGTTCTTTGGCCACGGGGCTCGACCCCACCCCACCGCTCACGTTGCCACCTGCACCCGCGGTGCCACCCAGTTTGGGAAGGCCCGTTTTGGGATCCACACCCGCGGGCAGGCCCGGCATTCCAGCTTGCCGCGCCGCCTGTTGCATACCCGACATCGCCTGCTGCGCGGCCTGTTGCGCAGCCGACATCGCTTGCTGTAGGCCCTGTTGTCCGGCGAGCCCGGCCTGTTGAGCAGCCTGTTGCGCCGCCTGTTGAGCTGCCTGATCCGCGGCCTGTCGCTGCGCTGCTGCCTGTCGCTGTGCCGCTGCCTGCTGATCGCGCTGAAACTGAGCGTCCGCAGCCCGTTGCCGTGCCACCTCCTGCGCTGACGGGCCAGTTGCCTGCGAGGGAGTTTGCTGACCGATCGAGGACACCGGCCCCTGCCATGTCGCATTCCCACCGATCGCTGGACCGATACCGGGGCCAGTGCCAGGGCCGAGGCCGGGACCAGTGCCAGGGCCGGTGCCAGGACCGAGGCCGGGACCACCCGATGTGGTCGATGGCCCGGAGTCGCCCTTCAATCCTCCAGACACCGGACTCTTCGGGAAGGGAAGATCCGGCACGGAGCTATCGGATTCGGGAAGGCCGACAAGATACGTGTTCTTGAAATTCGCTCGATAAATAGGAGTCTGGTCAGGATATTCGGTACCCACCGGAGCGCCGGCTCCCGGTGCCGATACCACGGTCCCCGACGGCTGCTGTATTTCTTGCCCGGACATGTCCTGGGGGCTGGTCGGCATGCTGGACTTCGTGAGCTGCAGCCACCCTGCGGTGTACGAGAGGTTTGCGCCGATCAGGCCCATTTTCTCTCTGAGGTCCTGAGTGTCGTTCACATACTGATTCGTCGCGCTTCCCGCGGCAGCTGCACCGTCGCTGTGCCATTTTCCCCCATTCGTCACCGCACCGACGTCGTTGACGAAAGTCGTGAACACGTCGTCCAGTTCCCCGGCCATCCAGTTCCACAGGCCCGCACGGTTCGCAGCTGTTTCCCAATCGATCTCCTGACCGATGGAGTAGAAACGGTTGTAATCCCACGCCTGTGGGTTTTCACCTTCCGCGGGCGTCCCAAGGAATTTGCTTCCCGAATAGCCTTTCAACTTCTTGGGAAGGTCTCCCACGAACGCGCCGTTGGCGTATCCGTTGGGGTTTTTGATCTTTCCGTCTTCTTTTTTCTTCCAGCCCAAAAACCCTGGCGAGACATACTGCGCCTCAATCGATTTCGGATCTTTTTTGAACGTCCCCGGCTTATCTGTTATCGGCGGTATGTCGTTCAATGATCGGATTCGGTCGAGCTGCTCCGCGCTGTCGACCTCGGCCCTGATGTACGCTTTCCCGGCGGCAAGGAAGGTGTCCGCCATGTCTCGTTGTATTGCGAGATGATCCTTCAGAATATCGTCGAGCACTTCCGCGCTTTTGACGAATTTCTGAGCAAGCGTATTGCTCGAGCCGAGGCTGGGCGCGAACGCGGCCATATCGGACAGCCGAGCGATATGCGCCCGCAACGCAAGAAGACGACCGACCACGGCATTGGTCGCTTTGATACAGTCGTCGACAGCGCTGTCCTCCAGCTGCAGCATGCCACTGGACGCCATGTCCTTCAGATTCCCCCACGACGGTACGTCTGTCGGCGCCACGGGTGACTCCTCACCTCTCGAGATCATCGCGAAGCCCACTTCGGGCCACCGCTTTACATAGTGTCACGGATCCGAGGGGATCGCGGCGTGAGCGCTGCCGACGGATGCTGCTGTCTATCCGTGGGGACCGCGCGAACGCGCGCTGGAACCGGATGAACCCGGCAGCCGCCAGACCCACAGCATCCCACAGCAGGCGACCCGGCCTACCCGTCACTTTCCCAGCACTGGCTGCAGGGTGTCCGACAGCATGTGCACGTGACGCAGCTTCACGGGCGCGGCCAGTCCTGTAGATGCCACAGTTCGCCGGCCAGGGAGCCGACGCAGTACGCGAATGGCTCACCACAACCACCACCCAGCCGATCGGGCAGCGATGTCCCTACGCACCGAGCGGTCAGTGCGTTCGTGACACAGCGAATCGGTCGACTACAGTACCTTTGAATGTATCCATTGTCGGCGCGCGGGCGGATCCATGTGGGAAGAGCGATTTCAACAGTTGTCGGTCGCGGCAATTCGGCAGCATGGCCTGATCACAGCAGCACAGGCGAAGCGCGCGGGCCTCGACGAGTCGATGCTCGATCGGTTCAAGGGATTCCGCCTGATACACGAGCTGGATTGGTCGGTGTACCAGCTTTCCGGAAGCTCGTACGGGCCCAGATACGCGTATCCATATGCCGCCTGGCTCGCGCTCGAGCCGGAGTTGTTCAGTTGGGAACGGCCTACTTCCCCTGCCGAGGACGCGGTCCTGTCTCACGAGTCGGCATGCGCTCTATTGGGCATTGGAGCTGTCTCATCGCCGGTCGTGCGTTTCACGTCTGAAAAAGAACGGGATTTTCCGCATGCAATGCGGATCGACGTAGCACCTCTAACTCCTGATGATGTCACAGTATATGAGGGAGTTCCGGTCACCACCCCACACAGGGTGATAGTCGACCTTGTTGCGGAGTGGGCATCGAAAGACGACATAAGTCGGGTTTTCACCGACGCGGTTCGCCGCGATATGGTTAATTTGCATGCGCTCTTCGACGATTTGATCGCGATGTCCGAAACATACGATCTCCCCCGCAATGGTGATCATTTCTTCGACTACTTTATGCCCGGCCTTCCGCTGCGGTATCTGTCGTCACGAAATTTGCGCGCTTACGCCGAATTGTCGTTTCCTGAAAAGGTTTCCGACGTTCGTGCGCGGATCGCTGATCTGCTGGTGGAATTAGGTGAAGATATTCCGGAGCCGGCCAAGAACCGAGTGAGTAGTGAAATAGCGGCCGAGATCGTCGGTCGAACTCAATGAACACTGCCGGGTGATCAGACCCGTTGTTATTCCCGAGGATTTTGTATGACGCCCCGACCCCTTAAGGGGAAAGCCGACCAGATGCGGCCGTCCGTCCTGATGATCACGTTCACAGTCACGTCATCGCGCGCGCCGACCACATTCCAACGGCCATTCGATTGAAAAAGCGCCCGGTCCGGTGCCCGGGCTATGTCCACCAGGTACCGGACGACAGTCTCATCGTCCCAACGGGCGGGGAACTCCGTCTTCCCGGGAACACCGGCTCCGTGGCGATGGCCGCCGCCGCCTCCCCGCCCGTCCAGGATATATGTGAGGTAATAGTCCGGCAGCTGGATGCTGTCGATGGAGGGGCGCATCGAGTGGTGCACGGCCCCAGGAGCATCCCACGCGGAACCGCCGGGCGGCGCAACGAAGGGGGCAATCGGGAAGATCGAATTCCGGGAGACAACCCTGTCGATGGCCTCATGGAGATGGTCCAGCTCGGATGGTTCCAGACGGAAGGCGGAGAGGGCATTCAGGGCCTGCTCCCCAATCCCCGCGGAGGCGAACATGTCATTCAGTAGTTCCGCTACGGCAGCGGGACGTGCCTGCGGGGCCTGTGCGTATGCCTCGGAAATTCGGAAAGCACCATCAGCAGGCGCGGGGTGATCGGAATACAGCTCGAAATACGGGTGCACAATAGACGTACCAAGGTAGATGAACCGGGTCTCGTCGCCGGTGTAACCCGGTTCGACAACACCTTTCAATGCCAAGCGGATAGCGTCCCATTTTCTCGCATGTTCCGCTGAGGTGGCCGCCTCAGTATGCAGCCAACGGTGCAACTGGTCGGCGTAGAACCTGCTGGTCTGCCAGTCTCGCTCGGTCCAGGGCTCCCACTCGGCACTCCTGAGGCCCGCGGACCGCCCAAGTCGGCCGGACCAGCGAGCCAGCGCGGCACTCGTGATGAGGTCGATGATCCGAGTGGTGGTCAGTGAGACCTTCGAATAGTGGTAAACGGCGATCGGGTGCTCGTTACGGTTCGACGGGTCGGGTAGATCGGGGCCGACCGGTACGCGTTCGATGGTCGCCAGTGGCGCAGGCAACGGATCACCATACGGACGGAACTCGGTCTTCGGCAGTCCCGACGCGGGGTCGTATATATAGTTGCCCGAGTCGTCGACGACCTGAACTGTTCGACCATATACCCACGGTTCGAAGTAATGTGCCCACCGGTTGGCCTTGTTGCCCGTATACTCTCGCGCCGATATATACACTGTCGGAACGCCGAGCATGATCGGCATTTCCAACGTTCCGCTCTCCATTCCGATCTGTACCACATCGCGCTGGGTGGCCAGACGGTGGAAGAATAGCCATTGCTCGGCTCGGGAGAGGCTGCGGGGGACCCAGAATCTGGTGAGGGTTCGCACGTCGACGTCGTCCAGGGCCCCCGCCCGCTGCCATGTTTCGTGCAAGCCGGTCCGTCTTTCGAACAGATCATCCCCGATCAGCACGATCTCTCGATCAGGCTGGCGCTCGCGCAACGTTTCGATGATTTGGCGGATGTACTCCGGCCGGGTGTCCAGTTCGGGCCCACGAGTGCCGGACGGTCGCGAGTCGCGGATCCACAGCAGTGTGTACTTCTTGGGTCCTGATCCATCACCTTCGTGCACATTAAACAGTCGCTCCAACTCGGCTCCGGCACGTGCACTCCGGAACTCCGGCTGGCGTCCTTCGCCCAGCATGGCGGCGACCAGCGTGTCGCGAGCCTGTCGCGGGTTATCGCGGATACGACTCAAGGCGAACAGGTTGGCGCGCACCCACTGGGTTCTGCTGTAGGACGCGTCTCGCCCTTCCCCGCCGTGCACCAGCCGAATGCGGCGAGGATCTATTCCACAATCCTCGATGAGGCGGCGGCGTACATCCAGGGCCATGCGCAGCGGCTCGGAATGGATCTCGAGCAGACCTCGCACCAGATCGTGGCGTGAAACCTCCTGCGGAGGTTTACCGTACGTCCACCACCAAAAGGCCGCCGCGTTGGCTTCCGCGGCAGTCATCCCTTCTGGTCGTTCGCCCAGGTAGGCGAAATGCGATTGATGTGCGTTCAAGCGATGCGACTCGTAGGCACGCAGAGGTTGGAAGGCCAGATCGAGAGTCGTTTCCGGATCAAGGATGAGTGCGGCGGCATGAACAGACTCCTCACCCGTTTGATGGGAATAGAATCTCAGAGTTTTGTTGTCTACACCGGAAATAACGGTAGCTTCGTACCCCAACTTGTCCAGATCGCGGTGCAGTATTGCCAATTTATCCGGAACCGATATCTCATCATCATAGGTCAATAGCGTGAGATAAGCGTCCAAGCTGTGATCGTCGTAGACCTCCACCGCAAGCCGGTCCCATTGCTCCATGTACTCCGGGTCGGGTGCGATCGTCGATGGTTGGGCCGCGCCAGTGCCCTCGATGCGGCGCACGCCCGGAGGCGCCGGCGTTGCGGTCCCGGCGGTCTCCGCGCTCGGGGGCCTTGTAATAGCCTTACCCGCTTCGAGACCACCGAGAGCCATGGGTGCAGGGGAAGCCTCGGACCAGCGTCGTTGCTGCGGATCCCAGTGGCCATGCAACGGTTCCGGGCTCAGCAGTGGATCGAGGAAATTACGCGCCAAAGGCAACGCTTCGTGCAGCGTCCGGAACGGCAGCGCGTCAATTGTCTTGAGATGGTTGCCGAACCATTCGCCCCAGTTGGGATTGGGTAGTTCGAAACGGTCCGGAACGTGCAGTACTTCGCCTCGTTCGCGCCGGTATTCGAACTCCTGCCGAAGCATTTCATGCGTTTCCCTGCCGTCGACGGGGGTATGCAGTGCGAGCAACAGCACATCCGCCAGGTCTTGGGGACGATATGGCATTTCGCTGCCCGCCATTTTGCATGCGTAATGGCCCTCGCGTATCAGGAGGCAATCGTCGCAGCGGTTTTCCTGCGTGCGATACCCATACTTGTGCATACCGGAGATCTTGTGCGCCAGCATGTCCTGAATGGATATGATACGAAGGTTCGGCTCGGACCCCATTTCCTCGGTTCGGAGGATCTGGTACGGAAAGGGAACGATTTCCGGTTCGTGCCACAGTGGGATATCGCGCTCGACGTTGAGGTCGATTCCGACAACCATCACCTCCAGGTCGTCGATAAAAGCTCTGTGAAACAGACGTACGCCGTCATTGTCCAGACCGAGTTCGGACTCGAACTCGAATCGTAGGTGGTCGCCGTGGTCGCGCTGCAGGGCGGCCAGATAGTCGGCCGCCATTGCCTTTCTACCTACGCGAGAGAGCCGGACAAGATCGATATCCGAGCTCGGTCGGGCACCTGGGATGCGAGCAAGCATCGACTGCCCACCCTTCAACATCCAGTCATGTGGGTTTTGGGTGAAGATGCGCGAGAGGACGCGTTGGAGTACGAACTGTTGGATCTCCTCCAAAGGTCCTCGACCGCTGCTCGCACTGGCCGTTCGAGCCGCGTCCAGCAGATCGCTATAGAACGTGTCGCTCGTCGCTGGGCGATCGTCCCGCGAATCAGCGGGTTCGCTCGCTGGTGGTCGAACCTGCGCCGACTCGGCTGCCTGCTGCTGAGGGTCATCCCACAGTTGACTGTCGTTCGCGCCATTGTCGTGATGGTGGAACTGCAGGTGCGACGGTACAACGCGTCCTTTCGCCCTACGGCGGTAGGGTAAGTGGGGGTCGAGCGGGTTCGGGTCGACGTGGTGGAACAGTTCTACGCCAGGGGGCAGCGGATCGACCGGTCCTCCGCCCGCAGCGGGCGTGGTGAGTGGTGGTCCGACTTCTCGTGGCACCGAACCCGCGCCCCGACTCGATCCGCGTTCATCGCTGGACGTTGTCGGTGCCGTGGGCTGGTCGATGGTTTCCGGCTGCTCGCCTTGCCACTGCCCCCGCCCGGCGACGAAGGTGCCTATGCCGTCTTTGGAAACGACATATCCCTCGTCACGTAGCTGCCGATAAGCATTGCCTACGGAGGACCGGGACGGCATATCCGGATGTTCGGCGAGTTCACGTACCGGGGGCAACGGACGTCCCTCGGCCAACCGGCCGGAAATGATCGCCCGGCGCAGTCCGGATGCCACCGTTTCGCGGTAACCACTGTCCGTCCGCTCTGCGGCTTTCTGCCCCGGCGAGGTTGTCGTGAAGATCGACACCAGCTCTTCCACGGAGACCGGCGCACCGATAGCAAGCGGTGCGCTCGGCCACTGGTCCACGGGCGCGACCTTCGTGCCTGATCCCCGCTTCCCGACCAAATACTTTTCCTCCGACAGATACTGATACGCCTGGTTGACGACATCTCGTGTCGGGAGTGCGAGATGTTCGGCGAGTTCGCGAGCCGAGGGCAGCGGTGTCCCGGGGCCAACCGCTCCGGAGCGGACCGCTCTTCGGACAGCCTCTCGCACAGTCTGTGTCCAACCGACCTGCGCGGCTTCAGCGGCAAGCTCTTGTCGTGACCGTCCCCCGAGGAGGGTATCCAATAGTTGGTGCGGCTCCTGCGGCGACGCGGCCGGCCACTGATCGCGTGTGGTTATCCTGGTGCCTGCGCCGATGCCGGTGATCAGGTAGCCCTCGGCGCGCAGCTGGTCGTACGCCTTGCGTACGGCGATCTCCGACGACATTCCCAGCTGCTGGGCGAGTGTGATCGGCACCGGGAGCATCTGGCCCTCGAACAAGCTTCCCGATACGATCGCCGCCCGCAAGGCGGCAGCTATTGAGCGCCAACGGCTCCTGCGGTCGCCGGTGGCCAGCACGTCGGGTGCTGTCTCCCTGAATACTGCTATCAGCTTCTCGGAGGTGATCGGCACACTGGCTTCGTCGAGTATTTTGGCGAGTGATCGTACTGCGCGCCGGTGCAGTTGCTTGACAGCGTTCGTGTCGCGGCCGCCCTCCATTCGCTCGGCGATCTCGGCATGAGTCAACTTGTGCTGGTGCCGGAGCCAGAGACACTGTTCCTGATCGGGGTTGCCGAGCCGGTCGACGAGCCGCCGCAGCTTTTCGCGCTCCACCTCGCCCTGCTCGCCCGATGTCTCCGCGGCCACCGCGAATGCCGCCTCGACTTTGGCCAGCGCATCCGTGTCGGGAGGAGGCTTCAATGGTGCTGTTGATATCCCTTCGATGCCTTCCTCTAGCTCGGCTACCTCAGACGCGGGAACTCCTGCGACGGCGTGCGCGGCAAAGTATTCGAGCGCGCGGATCGTCGTCGGGCTATGCCTCATCTCCTCAGCTGTCCGCTCTTGCGACAGCTTCCGTACATGCCGGAGTACAAGACACCGATACTGGTCGAGGCTGTCTCGCTTCAGCGCGTCCAGGCGCCGCCGCAGATCTTGTCGCGAAACATTCGCAAGGTCTCGGCCGTACGGGCCGCTGCGCACGTTCTCCGGCAGGATCGCTCGAATATCCTGCCGGAAACGGGCGGTTTGCAGGTGCTCGCGGATCGTATTTCCGCAGACAATGGCCAGCGCCCGGCCGACATCGGCACCAGAGAGCCGATCGCCCGTGACCACGAAGGTTTCTTCGGTGATATCGTGCGCCAGCTGTAGCTGCTGTTTTTCGTCGAGCGTGAGTTCGCCGCGCTCGACCCTCGCCTGCACAGAGGCCAGGGCGCGTTGAAACACCTGCGGCTCGAAACGGTCTCGCAGTGTGTCGATCACAGGCTTCGTCCCCGCGTCGTCCGCAGCTCGGGTATCGCGGCTCGGAGGGGGTTTCTGGGGTTCGACCGCACGGTCCGGCTGACGCTTTGCCTCACCATCCGCCCAGTCAGCCGCTGCCGAGGCGCCGCCCGACCGTGTCACCGGCGCGAGCCTGGCATCCCCGGACGAGCCGATTTCCCGAGGCGGGCTCGTACTCGAGGCATAGGACTCGTGGATCCGTATCGTTTGCCCGGGGAAATGTTCTTCGAATGCGGCATCGATCAACCGCCGCACCAGCCGGAAGTCGGCACTGTCCTCTTCTGCGTTGCTGTAGCTGATATAGACAGCGACGAATCCATCGGAGTAGATGACGTATCGAATCTCGAATTCCGCGGTGAAGCCGTTACTCTCGACACGCTGGAGCGAGATATCCAGGCCCTCTTTCATATCGTCGTGCCATGCACCTCGGGCTTCGACCGCGTGCAGGACCAGGGAGGCAGCGGCACGACCGTCCGCCGTGGACCCGATCACCACGGACGTCGAGTCATGTTCCTGCGCTCCGACAGCGATCACCAGGCCCGAGACTTCGTCCGTCGGCCGGCCTCCATCCTCGAAATCCTCGCCTGAATGCAGGATGATCGCCCCGGTTGTCACCGGTGGAATCATGGTCTCGGAAGCAACTTCCACGGAGGTGCCTGCCTGCGGGTCGTTCGCTCGCTCAATGCCGTCTACGACGCTCGGCTTCTCGGCGGTGCCGTCTACGCGCGGCGGCGTCGAAACCGGGGCGGTGTGCTGGGCGGCTTCCGAATCCGTCGGCTGTGATTGCGCTGCGGGGCCTGCGTCGGTGGTGGGCGGTCGCAACGCCCATGTCTCCGGTGGACCGTCGCCGTAGCCGTACACCATCGCCTGGTCAGCGGGCGTCCAGCGCGCATTTCCGGCGCCGGGAGTACGGCCGAACAGCGCACGCGCATGCGGCGACCCGCCGGCAGAGCTGGACGCGGCGGCGGATCGGCTCGGCTGGTGACCATCCTGCCGCGCTGGGTGTGTGCTGTGCGCATGACCAACGGGCGCGGCTGTACCGGACTCGCGCGGAGGGCCTGCGATCAGGACGGCTGTGACATTGTCGTGTTCGCCTGCTTCGATGGCGTGCTGCACCATCGCCCGCGAAGCGCCGATCAGGCTGCCTTCGGCCTGTATCAGCTTCTGCCGGACAGAGTCGGCGATCTTCTGTTCGGTGCTGTCCGCACCCGGCTGGTCCTTGGAGTAGACCTTGACCGCGCCATCGGTGAACAGCGCGTAGATTCCTTTGCCGACCGGGACATGGGACTGGGGCTGCGCCTCCTGCCATTCCAGGTCCTTGCCCAGATAACGCAGGAACATCGAGGGGTTGAAACCGGGTGGCCGCACTTGCTCCACCGTCATTCCGCGTTTCCTCGCCAACTGTTCGAGGAACCAGTTGTCCTCGGTCAACCGGACCGCGGGCCCGCCGTCGAGCGGGATCCAATACGCCACCGGATCGCCGACCACCACGGTGAGCGTTTGGGTCGGAGTCACCAAGGCGAGCACCATGGCGCACGCCGGTGGGATCTCGGAGTCGGCATATTTCTCCGAGATCAGGTCGAGCACGGCACGCTGCGCGGCTTCGGCCGCCAGTTTCGCGGTGTGCGCCGCATCCGGCTGCCCGCCCGCCCGGACGCGGGCGGCCTCCTGCGGCAGTATCGCGGCGGCTGCCTTGGCCGCGACCTCCGCGGCCTCTTCACTTTTCGCCTGACTGGACAAGCCATCGGCGACCATCGACAACGTCCACTGCTCACTGCCGACAGAGGCCGTGGTGAGCGTGAAGAAGTCCTCGTTCACGCTGTGTTGCCGGTCGGGCTGCCCACCCCGGTCTGTCACACCCGCGGCAGAGAGCACATCGACTTCGTGGTGGTCTCGCCATCTGGGTGAACCGAGAGACAACCATGGGCGCTGCGGATCGACGTCGTGGTCGGCCAGACCGTTCAGGGCGCGGCCGCGGAACGCGGCCTTGTCGGTGTCTTCCGGAGTGGACGGCAGCGCGTCGAACAGCGGCCACGACCGAAGCTCGCTGAAACTTTGCTGTCCCGCCGGATCGGCACCGAGGGCCACTCCCTCCATCACCTGATACGTCATGGCCGGGACAGACCACAAAAAGGCGCCGGTGTTCTGCTCCCGATATCGACGCAGCCACGGAACGATACGGTGCGCATCCGCGAGCTCGTCAACATAGATGACGATGCTGTCGCTTCTCCAACAAAGCGGCCCGGAAATCTTTGCGCTTTCCACGCCGGGGTAGCGATCCGGCTGATCGACGATCTGGTGCACGATATCGCGCATCATGCTGGTTGCCGCGTCCGGACTCGGGTGTATATAGACGCGGAAGCCGTGCCGTCCCTTTTCCACGCCTGACCGGTAGTAACGAACATTGAAGACCAATTCTGAGATACCCGCCCACTGATGGACGTTGTCGGGACGCATCTCGTCTATCACGTTCGGGGTATTCACGATGGCAAAGCGGTTCCCGGCAGGTCGATCAACGAGGATTTCACCGAGTGCGTTGATATGGGAACGGCTGTCGGCGACCGCATCCGGCTCTGCTGGGTCGGATGCGACTTGGCGTCGATAGACGTCATGAGCGGTTGTGATGGATGCGCGGCCCGCAAAGAGCTGATCGGTGAATTCCTGCAGATTTTCGTGAGAAAGGTCCGGGGGATTGACTCCGTTCAACTGGTGCGACAATGTTTCCAATGCGACGAGGATGTCGAATTGCTCATCCGCACCCAACTCTCGTCGGAGTTCCTCGAGTTTTCTAGGCTGGTCGAAGATCGCCGGGAACCGCGCCAACACATTATCGATGATCTTCGAATTGTGCTCGGATACGATCGCTTCCGAGGACACCGCCGGTCGAGCCTCGGGTACTTCGGCACGCTCCGTACTCAATGCGTCCGCGAGAGCACGGACCCGGTCGTCGGCTGTTCGGTAACGTTCGGCGGCTACCAGCGCCACCCGTTCCTGCTCAGCGGCGTCGACGGCGAGCGGCTTGATCAATCTGGTTGCGTACTCGGCGCCGCGCAACGCGTCCCACCACTCCGCGGCAGCATGGAAGTGGTGCACCAGCAACCGAAGCCGATCCGGCGAAACCTCGGATCCGGCGTGAGCGACCAGGTCGTTCAACTCGTCGAGACGTCTCACCATGGCGGTCAACCGTTGGTAGCGCTGGTCATCGGCCGCTGTGTCCTGCTGTGCCACCCCGGCGGCGTCACGTTCGGCAGCAACCGTGTCTCGTTCCGCGGCGAGCTGTTCGCGCACCGATGCCAGCCGCCCAGGGTCGACAGCTCCCAGCAGAGTCGCGACCGCTGGATCGCTACCAGGCTCTTGTTCTCGTGAGGTTCGACCCGCTTCACGGTGCGCAGGTGCGGACGGAGCGTCGCCCCCGGCTTGTTTTTCAGCGTCGACCCGCCCGCTGACTTCGATGACCGTCGAGTCCGTGAACCCGGGAATCATCCGATGCATGGCGTCGAAATGTATTTCCCCGTAGGCAGCGAGGACCGCTCGTCCAGCGTCGATCTGCTCTTGAATTTTGTTCGCAGCAACGTACTCTCTGCGGGATTGGCATGCCGCGGCGACACGCTGCACACCGGACTGCGTAGAGCTGTGGCCCATATCGGTGGTTTCCCGCAGCAGCCAGTCCTCATCTTCTTTCCGGAACGATCGCGGGGATTCGAATCCCATACCGATGTAATGGCGCTGCATCAGCCGGAAGAATTCGGCGCGCGGATCCACACCGTCGGGCAGTATGCCCCGGTACATATCGATGGCTTCTTGCAGATGACTGTCGATATCTATGTTGGCGCCGGCCCGCAATCCCTGAGGGATATACCGCAGGACGTAGTACAGGAAAACAAATTCACGATCATTTTCGCCGACAAGGAAGTCGACTTGCTCTGCAAGATCCTCTTCCAGCGACATCACTTCCACACCGAATTCTCGGGCTGCATAGGCAAGGAGCGCCATCTCCCCGCGTGGACCGGAGAACGACGCCTCCGCCGTTTCCAGCGGCTCCGGAACCCGCCCTTCGACCCCGATGACGCGATCCCGCCCGCCTGCTGCTGCGAGCCACTCGTACACGAACCCTGTCAAGGCAACGGAATCCGGATGCGACGGATCACTACGGTGGACCGTACCGATGAAAACATTGCCGTCAGCGACGGCGGCTCGGTGCGGAGGAGCGTCCTCCGCACCCGGCCCCGTCACCCGAGCCTGCCGCACCCCGGCCCTCTCATCGGTGCCTGTTTCCCCATCGGCGCCGGCGGCTGCACGGCCACCTGGCTCCGGCCCTTTCCGTTCGGCCTGCTCGATGCCGTCCAGAAGGCCTGTCGACTCGGCGTACGGCAAAATATCGGTATCGCTGTTCAGGATATTCCCGATGGCTTCACGGAGGAATAGCTCCCGGTGCTTGAACACTTTCTCGACCAACCAGTCACCGGCTTCTCCGGTCGCACCCTTTTCCTCGACCACCTTCAGGAACTCGGACCAGAGAGTGACAGCGAGTATGTCGTTCCAAATATACGAATAGTACAAGGAAGCGTAGGGCAGAACGGCTGAATGACCGAAAGTCTGGATAGGGCTGTAATCGAAAAGACTCGGAGCAGTGAGGCCGTTCCGGACCAGTACAGCGTCCTCGAGGCTCTTCATTCCCGCCGCATCCGAGGGAATCTCGTCGGGAGTGCGGCTATGCCAGGCCAGATCTTGAAGACAGAGTACCAATTGTTCGGCCTGGAATCGCGCATTGCGCTTCGACATTCGCCTTTGGAGGCTTTCGATCATCTCCGCGGGCATCGGCAAGCCGGTTTTGTAGCTGAATGCGTACTTCTCCAGGAAGAGCGACGCGAAGTTCTCCGCCAATTTCCCGACCGACTCGACGTATGTGCGCGGTGCGCGACGGAACGGCGCCACCTGCACACCATCCCCCCGGATGTAATGGACTGCGTGCCCGAATTCATGAAACAGGCTTTCGAGTCCAGACATCCCGAGGAGGCATAGTTCACCGTCGCTCTTCGGCTTACTCAAGTTGAGGTGCACCATGGCCACCGGGACGCGACCCAGCGAGGGAATTTTGGGGAACAACTCGGTGGTATAGTTTCCACCCATTTTTCCTGGTCGCGCAAATGGATCGAAGTAAACGAAGCCAACTGTTTTCCCCGCGTCACCACTATCGGTGACCTCGTATCCCCGGATATCGGGGTGCGGGGTCGGTACGTCGGGACGCTCGGTGAACTTCAGGCGGAAGAGGCGCTCGTATTGTTCGAATACCCCTTTTACCAGTACCTGCTCCAGCGCCAGATGCTCCGCTTCATACTTGTGATCGACTCCCTGGGCCTGTTCCGCATGGAGACGGCTGCCGCGGTACACGTCCCAGGCTTCGGCGCGATCTTTACCGAGCGCCGCAGCCGCTTCACGCAATTCGATGTCGAACTTGGCGGCCACGTAAGGCGCCAGTTTCCGCAGAACCGCTGCCCCTGTTTCCGGATCGACAGGTTCTTGTTCACCTATGAACTTCGCATAGTTGGCATGACCCAAGATCGCAGCTTTTTCACCTCGAGCTTTCAGCATCTGCGCGGAGATCAAGGTGTTGTCGTACTCACCGCTTCGGCACAGATCTATCGAAGCCTGCTTGACCCTTTTCCGCATGCCCTCGTTCTTCAGAAGCCACAAGGCGCCCTGACCACTGCTGGTCATGTAATTATCGAGCTTCAGCAGATAACCGCCTTCAGGATCCCGGGTGATTCTCGCGCTGTCGAGTGAGATACCGTCCAATTCCTCTTCCGTCGCTGGAAGGGCGGCCGCCTCCACCGCAGCGGACTTGTTCTTCTGAAAACGAGTCGACAGCACATTCAATCTGTTGTCTATCTCGGTGAGCTTTTCCCGGTCCTCGGCCCCGAGACCGAATCCGGCCGCCCGACAATCCCGATACTCCAACTCCAGTATCTCGCGTATCTCGCGACTCAGGTTCAGAGCCGGGTCATTACGCTGAAGATACATATCCCTGATCCAGGCGCCGAGCACTTCGTGTGTTCGCACCTCGAAACGAGCTTCGGACACGATCTCCGATAACTCGGTCCAAGCTTCTTGGATCCCAGGGTATTCTCGCGGAAGCGCATTTTTCAGGCAGAGCACCGTCTGCTCCACCGGAAGAACCTCGGACCCTGCTCTGCGGTACCTGTCGAAGATTTCGTGGAAAGTGTACGAGCCGGAATCTTCGATCATCTCGACCACTTCGGCGATATCGTTCCTCCACTGCTCGACCGCACGCTGTGCGGCCGGAACGATAGCCTCCACCGTGATCAGGTCGAGGCGCGGCGAGCCTGCGGGCCCCTGCCGATCGAGCAGCGGATTCGACCGGCCCTGTTCCTCCTCCGGTCGTACCGTTTCCGGCGTCCCTTGGTTCGCTGGGCTCTTCTGCTCGGCGCCTGCTTGTGCCCGAACGACAGGCGGCTGCGCATCGGATTGTTTCTTCCCCCCATCCCACTCACGGCCGTTCTTGTCATGGTGGAAGCCCTGCGCCATATCGAGGTCGGGCCTGCCCGCGGGTGTGGTGTGTCGTCTGCGGACGGGAAGGTCCAGCACTTCGGGGTGCACGCCCTCATGGAAGGCGAGCGCACCCGCGGCTGGCCCGGTTCCGCCCGCCGGGCGGTGGCCCTCCGCTCTGCCGGGCGCCGGGCTGCCGTCGTCCGGGAGTGCGGGGTCGGTGGGCTGCGGTTCTTCGGCCACTGGTGTGACGGCTGGAAGCAACTCGCCTGCGAGCGCTTCCGCCAACTTCACGACGGCGCGTCGCCTCAGTTGATTGATCGAGTTCGTATTCTTGCCGAGCGCTACCGCGATCTCCTTCGGCGTACTGCCGTCGACGAATCGCAGTTCGAGATAACGTCGCTCGTCTTCATTGAACCGGTCCGCGTCCAGACCGCGGACGAACTCCGAGAACCCGGTGGGATCGTTGCGCTGAGCCGTTTCGATCCGCTCGGTGGCTTCAGCAGGGGTAGGCGGCTTGGACCCGGTGATCTCTTCGGCCAGATGACGGACCGCTTGCTTGTACAGCTGGGCGAGACCGGCTTCGGTGCGACCCGACTCGGCCAGCGCCGACACCATCTCCTCACGGGACTTCTCCTGCACGATCCGCAGCTGGATGCACTGCTGCTCGCTGGCCGACAGCCGCGCCATCGCACGCCGGAACGCGCCGGGATCGTCGTGCCATGTCGCCTTGACCACTTCCAATGCCCAACCCCCCACGGTGGACACCGCGCCGGTGGTCAGCGCCTGGGCCACCTTCGGAACCAGCCGGTCCTGCAGCGCGCCTGCCGCGGACTCGGTAATCCCCATCTCGCGCGCTATCTCGGGGTTGGACATCGGCGGATCGGACAGGAACCGCAGCCGAATGAACTCCCGATGCCGCGGCGAGAAAGCTCGTGTTGCCAGCCGCACGACATCGGGCGGTGTGTTGCGAACCAATTCCAGATCGGCACCACCGGTGGCAGGCAGCTTCGCGTTCCCATCCGGCGTTTCCATCGAGCCGAGTCCGGCAGTGAGCAACTTCGCAGCGCGTGCCACTGCGCGCCGTTGCAAGCTGTCGGCTGCCCGAACGGTGATACCAAGCGCGGTGGCGATCTCGGCAGTCGAGCCCGGTGGCTGCTGCATGTAACCCAGCACGAGGCATGTCCACTGCCGAGGGGTGAACGAATTCCGATATGGCAACAGCGCCCCAGCATCGTCTCCCAATGCCCGACCGACAGTCTCCGACGCCTGGGCATGAGTAATCCGCTCGACACCGGCCAGGCGGTCGATCAGCTGTCGCATCATGACACCGCGCAGCTGTCGGACCCGTTTCCGGCTCTTCCCTGTCGCAGCCGATACTTCGTCGAGCGTCTGGCCGGACAGAAGCCACAGCGCACCGACCTGTTTCAGCGCTGGAGACAGTTCCGCGACAAGTTCCCGTACCTGGTCATAACGTGCGGTCTCCCCCAGTTCCACCGGCGGGGTCCATTGCTCGGCAGGTAGGTCGGCGGCATTCGCGACGAACCAGGCGCCCACATCCTGTCCCTCGACCAGCTGGTGGAGACCGGCCACCGCACGGCGCATGACGACAGTGGTGATCTGTTCGGCCAGATCTCGGCGGCCGACCTCGGACAGCACATGTCGGAACACCCGGTGGGCATAGCGCTCGCCCAACCGGTCCATGGCCTCGATATCACCGGCTCGGGCCGCGTACACCCACTCCCATACCGGTGTGTCCGCATGCCGCTCGACGAGGTCCGGGTCGAGCTTGCTCGCAAGCACACGCGCGACCTGATACGTCGCGTGGGCAACACGCACAGGCTCGCCTGTACCCCCGCCCTGGACGAAGAACAGTTCGAATTGCTCCCGCTGGGTCTCGGTGAGACCGGGCAGGTGCGGTGACAAGACTTCCGGGTGGAGCGCCTGGAGCTTCTCGATCAGCGCCACCGCCGAACTGTCGGTCAACAACACTCCACCGGACAACAACCGCGACAAATCCAAGGCAACGCGATGCTGGTGGAAGCGCAACGCTCCCTCGCTGCGGCCCAAGATGCCTGCTACTTCGCGGATCGACAGTTTCCTCAGGAACAACAGTTCAGCGACTTCCTGATCCGCCGCACGCAGGTTGGGGATGCACCGTGCCACATCGTGGGGGTGAGCCGCCCGCACCTCCTGCAATTCCTGTCCGCGCTGCTGGTAGTGCGAGGGACCCTTATCGGCTACGACCGGAACGGGCAACGGTGCGGTCTCGTCCACGGCGATACCTTCGGCTGCCACCACTCCTGGGCGAACCGTATGCCACCCCAAGCGGTCTGCCGCCGCCCGTATCCGCTGCGCGACCTCAGGCCCGGCGCCGCTGCCGTCGGCCAACACCCTCTTCACAGTCGATATGTCCACCCCCGCTTCTCGGGCCACATCCGCACGCGTCACATGCCGCAATACTCCGGGACGTCCGAACTGTTCTCGTAGCTCGTTCGGCAGCTGCTCGGTCAGCAGGTGCGCGATTTCACGCAGGCGGCGTCTCGCTATTTTGGGACTGACACCTTCTTCTTCCGCAAACGCGGTCATGGCCGCGCCCTGCACGAAGAACCGATCGAACCTTTCCCGCTGTGCCGCGGTCAAATCCGGCAGGTGTGGCCGCAGCCACTCGGGGCGAAGACGTTGCACCGCCTCGATGAATATCGACGTCGCAATATCGTCTTTGTCCCGCAACCGCTTCACATCGGTGACGAGACGACGCCGCTCGGCAGCCACATCGTCTTCGGCACGGCCCAGTTCCGCTGCCACGTCGGTTACCGAAGACAGCCGCAAGAACAACAATTCCGCCAGTTCCCGGTCGGCCGCGGGGAGCCAATCGATGCATCGTGCCAGCTGGTTGCGGCGTATTCGTCGCCACTGCTGGGACATCGGCGTTCGACGCCGCTGCTGGGACCTCGGCGGATGCGCCGTCTCGGGGATGGCGTCCGGGATGGGCCCGGACAAACCGCTGACAACATCGCGGACAGCACTGTGCAGTTGTCGTGTCGCCCAGTCTTCGCTGTCTCCCATAACGGTGGCGATTTCGCGCACCGTCTGCCCCAGGAACCAGCGAATGAATCTCTCCCGTTGCCAGGGATGCAGGTTTCCGACGAGTCTCGCCACATCATCCGGCCGCGCGTCCTTGGCGGCTCGCAGCCTGGGCACCAGCGCGTGGAGTGCTCTCGTCTGCATCACGTGCTCGCCGCCAGCGGACAACGCGGTGGCGAGATCCGAACCCCTGGCCTCGAGTGCCGCGGGCAAAAGCTCAGCTCGGGGCCGGAACAACTCGGCACGTAGCCGCTCATGTGCCTCATCGACCAGCTCCCGCACCGCGTTTTGCTCCATACCGAGCCGGGCGGCTGCTTCCTCCTCGGACACTCCGTCGAGGTCCACCCATGCCAGCACCTCACGCAACCGATCCGGCAACGCGGTGAACGCGCGCCCCATCTCGGATTCTCGCCATTGGATTTCCGTCGACAGGTCGGCTGCTTGCGGGCCGCCGAGCTGCATCCGGTCCAGCGCCTCTAGGTCTTCGACAAGTGCGGGTGCGGCGCCTCGGTAGAAGCCCGCTACCGCGTTGCGCACGGTAGCGCCCAGGTACGGGCGGAGATTCTCGGTCGGTCCGCCACCACGGCGCAGAGTTGCGAGCAGGCCGGTGAACGCCATGGCGACGATGTCATCCACATCCGTGGCCGGACGACCACGGGTCTCTGCTATGACCACCCGGCGCGCGTAGTCGACATAACGCTGATACAAGGTCTCGTACGCCGTTTCGTCGCCCGCCCGAACCGCTTCCAGCAATGCGGAATCGTCCTCCGTGGGCTGAGTTTCCGCCGACAAGGACGCCTCGTGTGGCGACCGCCGCGCCCGTGTTTCGTCTTCGGCTTGCGGTTCGGACTGCTTGCCCGGGTAGCGCTCACCGTCCGCCCAAGCGTCCGGTGTCAGCCGATCGTCATGGGCGAAGATGATCACATGGTCGGAGATCGGGCGCCGACGTCCAGCCCCCCGCGGCCGAACCAACCCGGGGGAGCCGTCGAATGCCACAGTGTCCGGCGGCAGGCCCGACGATGAATCGCCGCCGAGCGGAGCCGAGGGCAGCGAACGAGAGATGCCATGCCCGTCGTTGCGGGGCGCATCCTCGACGACCAGGTCGCCGCCGCCCTGCGCCACCGTTTGATCGGCGGACGTTGCAGTGGACTGCGGCCCGGCCTCACCGTCCGGATCGGCAGCAGGGGCATGCCGCTCGATCTGGGCCAACCGTTCCAGGACGACGCGGTGCATCTGTTCGAGACCGAGACGGCGGAACTCCGGTTCTGCCTGGACGATTCGCTGTCGGATCTCTTGTATCCGCGACTTCGCGACCTCGTGGTCGAGCCAGGTTTCGGAACCGTCGGTATTTCGGCGTACGAAATGCTCGGACAGCTGCGGAACGGAGTCGGATGCCGACGGCGCGGTGGCACGGTGGTCGGTACCGAGCACTTCTCCCGTATCGCTGACCTGCCAGGCCGGGGAGTGCGCGGGCGCGGCGATCACGGCTTCGAACATGCCGAGCCTCTTACCGCTCGATGAGTGGAAATACGCATCCCAGGCGCCCGGGTCCAGGATGCGAGTCTCCGGGGTCCCCCGGTGGTCTCGCCGGTAGTAGCTCCGCGCCGAAGCTCGATAGAACTCCGAAGGCTCGACGCCGAAGGCGGCCGCGATCAAGGATTCGGCCTCTGCTGCGTCGACCTGGCCCGGGTCGGCCACCTCGACGAGAACATGGTCTGCTTCGCGCGAAGACGACTGCACCGACATGCCCGGTGCCGCGGATGAGCCGGTCTGGGCGAGTAGGGCTGCGTCCTCGATTTCCTCGGCAAATGAGCGAACGTCGACCATAGCGTCCACTCGAGCATCGCTCGGACGCCAGTACCTGCGAGGGCTCTCGTCGGAAGCCGAGTAGTCCGGCTCGAATGGCTGCTGCGAGATGTACCCGGCACGATCCACTCGAATGTGCCGGTAACTGATGTCGATACGGTCGACGTCGACCCCGTTGTGACGCAGCTCGGCAGGATGGAGCCGGATCCTGTTTTCCGGCAGCCCGGGCAGTACCGGCTCCGGGGAGGTGATGACTATCCGGGGTCGTCCGTCACCTGCTGCCGCGATGAACCCGGACCCTCCATCGAACAAGACCGCGCCCTCGGCCACGAGCACGTCCCGGGCAGCCACCACCGCCGCCGCTTCGAGAATGTTCACGCAGCGCTGTTGCGCGGTGTCGAGGTGTTCGAGCATCACCCGAACCCGCCGTACGAGTGCGACGGCCTGCGGCGACCGGCCTCCCTCCTGGGTAGCCAGCGTGGATAGTGCTTGTTCGATCTGTGCCGGTTCCATTCCAGCGGAATCTATTCCGGCTTCTCGACACCACCGAGTGATATCAACGCGAATATCATCCACACGTGCGAAAGCTGCGTCGATCTGTTGCTGCGCGCTCCCGCGTACTCGACCCGGTGGTGTCGCCGGATCAAGATGCCACTGCTTCCAACTGCGCCCGTACAACTTCTCGTTTTCGGAGCGGATCAGAGCTTCGTCGGATGCGGGCAGCGCTTTCGACTTCGCCGCGTCCACTGCTGTGGATTTGATCGGTGCAACCGGTTCGGCCGTACCGTCGTTACGCGGGACGGTGCCGTTTTTCAAGGCTGAGACGACTTTGCGTCCCAGCTTTTTCACCGACTTCGCACGCCATCCGTGAAACCGATTGGCGAGCACATGGCTGGGATTGGTTGAACTGCCACGCTTGTTCGGAGCGACGATTCGATAGCCGCCTTGCCCATCCGGCGCCGCGTACAGAGTCGCGCGAATACCGCCGATCTCGATTTCCAAAGATTCCGGGCTCCGGGATGGCGGATCGAATCGGTACTCGACTGGCTTGATTTCGCCGGTGACAACCTTGCGTACGACCTCCTCCGGGCCGAATGGCTCGGTCACAGCATTAGTGTCGGCCAAACGACGTCCCAGTTTCACCAAGCTCGCGTTGTCGTCGAGCGGCTGGCTGCGCTGCCAAAGTTCCATGGCTGATTCTTTATAGAACGGGCTCAGCCGGGGGAGGAACCGACCGAGCGTTCCCAGCGGCTTCAGCCATTCGGGCAAGCCGACGGATTTGTTCAGTAGATCGTTTGCACTGTAGGTGAGATACGCGTCGAGCAGCGCGGCAGCGAGCTCATTCTGACTCGGGTTTGCGAGATGGACAGGCGCTTCGGGGTCCTGCACGTATACCGCGCCGTCTCGCGAAACCTCCGCCGCCACATTGATGATCCGGTAATGCCGTGCCGCGGCGGCTGTTACTGCCTGCCCGAATTCCGGCCGCGCGACAACCAGGTCCGCCAGCGCGGCCTTGTATCGATGCTCTATCGCCGTCACAATCAACTGGTCTGGCGCGGTTCCTGTGCTCGGAACGTGGATTACATGTGCGCTGACCTGCCTGCCGCCGGGGTACTTCGGAAGTAGCTTTTTCAGCGCCCGCCGCGAAGCCTGGTCGTCGAGACCAGCCAGTTTTCGACGATATTCGGCGTAGGCGCTGTATATCTGGAGAAGTAGTTCATTGCGCCGCAGCAATTCGGTGCGTTGCGTTTCACAGCGTTCGAGCAGCCGGCCGAGGTCGGCCAACGGGTGCTGCCTGCTCAGTCGCTTGCTCAGGATATCCAGCGGGACATCGAAGAGCGCCGCCGGTTCGACCCGCAGCTCCTCGGCCAACAACATCCACTCGCGGGCCACCTCCATGAGGTATTTTTCGGCTCGCTTCTGCACGTTCGGGTCGTTGCTGAGTTCTTCCCAGCTGTGTCCGAGCTGGACCTTCGCATGGTTCCACTCGTAATAAAGGCGCGACACCGCTCGCTGGGCCTTGCCGAGATCACCGATATCTGGGCGTGCAGCCGGCTCGACGCTGGCCTCGAGTCGCTCAGCTGGCCGGGGAACCGAAACGTATTCGACCCGGTACCTGTCCCCGACCCGAACAGTCTCCCCTTCCAATCCGACCTCGACCTCTCGCCACTGTGCCTGTAGTCGGCCCAAGGCTCGCTGATGCTCACCTTCGACAGCGACCACCACCAGCGATCGGTCCGGGAATCGCACGATGTCGTGGCCTTCGATTCGCTCACCATCCGGTCGTGTCCGCAATATTTCGGCCACAATCGGGGCACAAGCCCGCGCATCGGCATTGTCGTTGTGTTGCGCTGCTGCGGCCATCGCCTCGTGGTAGCGCCGCACTATCCCCGGCAGCCCCGCCAACACCGCTTCCCGCCGCACAATGTCAGCGCGACGCATTCCTAGTATTTGGTGGTGCCCCAACCGAAGCTCGAGGGGAGCCTGCTCCAGGCCCGCTGGGTCGACACCCAGTTCGGCGGCCAATGCGGCTCGATCAGCGGCTACCGCTGACTTCTGCCCGGCGATGACGTCACCCCAAGTGCGCTCGGGCCAGGTAGCGGCGACACCGGTGTCCCCCAGCCCGAGCGCTAGAACGACCTCACCCAGATCCCGCTGCGCTTTTCGTAGTTGATCACCGACGGACCCGGTCGGCTGCTCGCCCTGCTCATGGTGGTCTCGCGCCTCGAAGGGCGTGTTCGACTCATCCGAGGTTTCCGGGCTTTCCTCAGGAGCACCACGCAAGAGCTGGCGGGGAATGCTCTCACCTCGAATGCCGGTCGGTAGCTCGCCCTCGGCGAGAGGGAGCTTCGGGACCCCCTTCTCCGATTCGATCCCGAAGACACCCTCGGCGTCCCTCGCCTGCTGCGCCGCCCATGCCCGGGCGGCGGCCTCCCCGGCGTGCATTCGCTTCTGACCGTTGACCCGCTCATGCACCACGACCATGCCCAGGTCCAGGTCCCAGGTGACGGTGGCCAGATGCGCGCCGCGTTCGTGGCGGTAATCGATGCCGACTGTCACGGTCGCGGGTGTGCCGCGGTCGTGCATGGCGATGACATGGTCGATGGGTTCGGAAGTGCTTCGGTAGCCCTGGCTACGCCAATTGCCGCGCAGCTGTAGCGCGACATCGATGGGATTGTCACCTTCCAGAGAGAATTCTCGCGGCTGGTCCGTCTGCTCCAGCGGCTGGTCACCCCGAGCGCGACGATTGGCGGCTTCCGTCGTATCGACCGCGTACGGGGCGCAATCGCCTACCAGCCGAACCGGCCGAGTAGTATCGGGCCGCCGGTGTCCAGCTACCGCACCACCACCGACCGGGGCGACTACCGCCGCGGGCGGCTGCGTTATCCCCTCGCGCAGCACCCGCTCGATTCGATCGATCTCCACCGAACACGTCTGCACCGTGACGGCGGTGTCGAGCAGACTGTGGTACCGGGCGAGCCGAACGGCCATCTCGCGTTCCGCATCCGCCAGTCGCGGCAGTGAGTTCGCCAACCATTCCGGTGTCAGGTCAGCGGCCTGGGCCAGCCCGAATCCCCGGTGCCGAGCCGGTTCGAGGATATCCATCATGCGACGCTGCTGGGACTCGACACTGTCCCGCAGCGCCTGGACGAGATCGGTGTCTGCCCTACTGATATCCATCGGTATCCCGGTCAGCGCGGCTGCATCGAACATCTCGTTCCGGGCTCGCTTGCGGCGGTACCGGAGTCGTTCTGCCTCACCGATCAGGTACTCGAAACGACGCAACCGCTCTTCCATACGGTTGGTTTCCGACATCCAACGCTGGTATTCCACGCCCAGCGCGAGCAGTTCACCCGCTGCGTCGCGTCGGAGTACCTCGGTAGGCTCCGTCGCTGCCTGTTCGGCCAGCGAGCGCAACCCGTCCAGATCGTGGGGTGCAGACAGCAACGTGAATTCGTCGCCGGGGAATTCCGTCACATACCTCGTGCGGCGCTCATCGAAACGTGCCCGAGCAACAGCTGTGCGCGAATACCACTGACGCAGCGCGGCCTGGGTCGCCTCGACCCCATGCACCCACTGCCGTGTCGTCTCGATATCGGCACCGGACTGCCGCGATTGTTCTCGCAGCCGGGCGAGCTGTGTTTCCGCGTACTCCGCACGTTTCGCCAGTTCACCGCCCACGGTGATGCGCGAACCGGAGTTCGGGACCCCGGCATCCTGGATCGCCCGGTCGAGTTCGTTGCCGAGGTCACGCAGCTGGCGGTCACGCGTCTCGACCTGGTCCATCCATTGCAGCAGCACCCGGTACTCGTCGGCGCGGGCGACCAGTGTGCGCCTTTCGGATTTGTCGGAACTCGTCTGCAACGCCTGCAGCGTCATGGCGTTCAGATCACGTAGCTGTTCCATCGTCCGTGGCCCCAGCCGTGGCTGAGTCACGGAGCCGGGGTGATAGCCGTATCGCTCAGGATCAGCGATCGCGCCACCGTGCACGTGCCGCAACTTCGCGGGCAGCGGCCTGGTGGCGCTGAGATCCCGAATTTTCTCGGCGGCGGCAGCGATTCGAGCAGCCTGCTGGGTCAGCCGATGGACATCATCGACTGACCCAGCACCCTGCTCGACCCGCGATTTCGCGTCGTAGAGTGCGTCTTCCAACGCGTCGACAGTTGCGCACCAGTCCTGCAACCGCCGCAGTTCGCCTACTGCTTTCAACGTCTCGTAGTGGGTGTTGAACTGCGCCAGCGCCGAGATCAGTTCCGCCAATTCCTCGCTTATCGGCACCGACGGCGATAGCGGGACCCGAGCCCGCAGATCCGCACGCTCCTGTTCGACCCGGACATCGTCGAGCAGATCGTCCGGCGGGATACCCAGCAGCTCAGCAAACCGGCGACGTGCCGCGACAAGTTCGCTCGCCGCCGTGTCCAGCTTCGGACCCGGGTTCAACAGGTCGTCGACCGTCAGGCCATCCGGGAGACTGTGCGTCAGCTGATATCGGAGTCTTCGCTCTTCGATGCGTGCGTCACGGCGCAGGTCGACCAGCGACTCCGGCAGTGCCACGACCGCCTGGACGGGTGCCTCCTCGGTGCCGTTTCGACCGACCAGTTGCCGCAGGAAACGTCCCGCCCGCCCCGGCTTCCGGTGGGCGTGTGCGGACAGGTCATCACCGCCGAAAGCGTTCCACGTTGCCTCGCCGGCCGGATCCGGCCGCACACCCCGTCCCGGCTGATAAGAGGCTGGACCCGATGTCGCTGCGGGCGTGGTCCGCGGTTTCGGTTCGACAGCAGCCGACTCACCATCAGGTGGTGCGGCCGGGGATTCGGGGAGATCCTCACGATCGAAGTACAGCGCCAGATTTGCGCGGCTTTCGACGGCGACGTCCAGCTGGCTGCCGGTCAGCTCCAGCGTCAGTGTTCCGTCACCACCGGCCAGCAGACCGGCGGTGCGCTCCATGACGGTGGTGAACACTGTGGTCGTTTGCCGCTCGGACCAGTTGTGCAACAGATGGGGGATCAATTGCAGCGCACGTTGGCCACGCGCAGGCCGATCACGACGTAACTGGGTCCGCACCGCCACGGTTCCATCAGATATATCGACGGTCAGCAGCCGGACGCCGTCGGTGTCGCGGACCTGGATCCGGCTCCCGGTACCGCGGCGTTCAACCGGCCAGAGCCGGGTACCCGGCTGTTCCAGCACCTCCTCGAGCAGCGCGGCGACCATGGCGCGGCCGTCGCTATCGAGCGACGACAGCTCGGCGAGCGCTTCCTGGATAAGGGTGGCCGGGGTCGGCGCCGGGGTCGGATGCGCCTGCTCATCTAGTCGCCGGGCTCGATCGGTCCACTCCGCCAGTGCGTCGACAGCCCGGACGATCGGATCGACGGCCAGGAACCGCTCGCACATGACGGCGGTCCGCTCGGCGAACAGGAACCTTCCCGGATCGTCCGGCGGCAATTGCGCATGCTGCTGCCGCTGCGCCTGCCCCAACAGGTTGTGTATCTGTCCCGGATTCACCATGTCCGGGGCGATGTTCAGGAACTGCGCCAGGGCGTCGCGCGCTTCGTTTCGCTCCCGCGTCATTTCGGCCATCACGGGCGAACCCGGGCGCACCTGTTCGGTATCGAGTGCACGTTCGAAAGCGAACAGATCGCAGATGGCTCCTTGCTGGTCGGCATGTTCGTAGGCGTCGATTACCGCGTCGAGCAGGCCGACGCGCGTGTCTCTCCGGTGGTAGGCGTCGATTCCGGCGACCAGTGCGCGGCTCGACTGATCAGTGGCCCGGCGCAGCTTTTCCAGGGCTTCGGTAGCCGGTCCCAGCTCAGCCAGCTGTTCTTCGGTCAACCCGGTCAGTCCGGCTCGCGCACGGTCGCGGAGTTCCCGAGCTTCGGTCTGCTCTTGAACGAGCGCAGGCAGACGGTCTTCGACGTCCAGTTCGGTCCACGGCTCGGCTGATCGTGCCTCGGCCTGCGACCGGCCGGCGCGCTCATAGCCTTGTGCGTCGTCCCACGCCCGCCCGTAGAACTCGGCGTAAGACAGTGCGGACAGTCGTGGCCCTACCCGCTTGAGCAGCGGTCGCACCGCGGCGATACCGGCCTGCCAGCCGAGGGTGATTTCCTGCGCTGTCGCCGGGCGGAGTCCGGCTCCGTCGAGAACATGCTCATAGGCCGCCGTATAGACCAGCTCCAGCGCATCGGGCGGCTCGGTGTCGTGCCCCGCTGCCCGTAATTGGCGCATGGCCTCGGCACGCCCTGCCTGCGCCTGTTCCTCGTCGTCGAGGCGCAGCGCGATGAAGTCCGGACGCTTCGAACGAAGCTGGACAACGTCGCCGTCGACGTCGTTTCGCGCCCACTGGATGTGGAAAGCACCGGCGACCATGCCGGCGGCCAGTTCGGCATCGGAGCCGCCTGCGTCGAGCACCAGAATTTTCCTGGCCGGGTACAGCCGATCCTCGGCGTGGGCTTCCAGCAACAGCTCCACGCCGTGATCGATCAGAATCCGGTCGGCCCACCTGCCGATCTCGGTGTCGCGCAACACCCTGCGCGCTTTGGCGAAACGTCGACGAGCAGCCTGTCCGGCCAGGTCCAACCAAGGAATACTGGGCGGCCGGGTCTCTGTTCGCGGCTGTGGGTTTTCGATTCGACCCAACCGCACCGTCGCGTCCCAGTCGCTGGAGGCGAGGAGGTACTCGGTCTCGAGACCAGCCGAACCCGTCACCTCGGGATGGGCGGCGAGCGCGGTGTCGCGCTGCCGGATATGGTCCTCGGCTGCGACGACGACCAGGCGAGGGCGGTCGCCGCCGATTACCGCGACATGGTCGGTCAGCAACCGACCGGGCTCATTGTGTAGCACAGCGGCCAGCACATCGCGTGAGACCACGGCGTCGGTCGCCGTATGCATCGCGGCCGCATCCCGGGCGGCAGCCCCACGCCACGCCACCAAATCACGTAGTTGTAGCTCGGCGTGTTCTCGGCGGCGGGCATCGGCCGGAGACACCGGGTCGAACGAATCAGCGCGTCGGCGCTCGAGTTCCCGCTCGATGGCTCGATCCACGATGGCGAGGTCACGATCAGCTGCGGTCCTCGCCAACGTCGAACGCCGGATTTCTTTCGCCCGTTCGGGTGTGGTCGGCGTATGCAGATTCTGCTGTCCGGCTTCCTTTCGGGCGCCGAGCCACACCTTCCTGGCCTTCCGTACATACACCCCGGGCTCGAAATACACCCCGGAGGAGGCATAAGATTTCTCGAACTCGCGGGGTGCTGCGATGAATTCGTCCAATGCCTCGGGCGATTCTGTGAACAGCTTCACCCATGAAACGGGGGCAGCGAGGAAAACTTCCAGGGCCTGAACCCCAGCCCGGTAGCCGATAGCTGCTCGCTGGGACTCGGTCAGATCCGGGTCCGCCGCCACAGCAGCTGCGACGGCAGCGTGGTGAGCCTCGACATACAGTTCATGCGCCGCATTGTCTTCGAGCTCGTAGCCGCAGGACTCCAACGCCACCGCCACCAGCGCTTCCCTGGCGAAAGCCCGTGCTTCGAAATGCAGAACCGCATGAACGTACTCACCGCGAGACATCGTGGAGGGGTTCGCCATCGGCGCATCGTCGAAGTCGCTCGCATGCTGATTCTCGTGGATCAGAGTGACGGCTTGGGTGAGGAGATCCGTACCCAAGGTACGGATACGGCTCATTCCTTCGGATGGTGAAAAAGCACCGCGCACCCCTGGTGTCAATGCAGGCACATACCGCACTCTCACGGTTCGCAGCAGCATGGCCGCCCACTCAGGCCCGGCCTCGTTCAGCACCGCCGATATCTGATCGCCGATCGTGTCCTGAGACAAGCCCACCGTGAACCTGAGATCGGCGATATCGGCCGGTGTCCCCGGCAGATCGATCGGGTTCCCGGCACGATCGAACGCAACAAACCAGATGCCTTTCAGGTCCACCAGATCCGTCGGGTTCATCGTGTCCTCGAACAGGCCGAACACTCCCTTGCCCGGGTCTTCGATGTGGAGCGCCCCGTCCTGATACACCACCCGGAAGACATGCCCGGCAACACCGTGCTCGTCAGCTTTATCCGATCCGGTGAACACCAAGGCCGACGCGCCCTCACGCTGCTGCTCCGGCAGTGCGGTCAGCGCGTCCACAACACCCCGATATGGACGATCCGGCTGCACGACCACCCGTCGAACATGCGTCACGTTCCCGCCCGCAATGCTCACGATGTTCGGCACGAACATGCCACCTGTACCCGTGGCCTCAGGCACCCGAGCCGGGTCCACCCATGGCAGCCGCTGTAGCACCAGCTGCCCACACAGGTTCGCCGCATGTGCCGCCTCGCGCTTGCCGATCGACGCGTCCGGCGCGGTGTAGCCGGAATCCCCATCGGTCGACCGATGCCCGGCATCGCGCACGGCTGGAACGGTCGTATCCGATGGGCTGAACGGGCGGGTCCGAGCCTCGCGGGACCGGTCCACTCCCAGGATCAAGTCGGCCAGCCGGACCACAGTGCGATTCAGTAGCGCGGCGACCTCCGCTGGGGTCTGCGCCAGCGCGGACACCATGTCGTCCATCGACAGTTTCCGCACCACTGCCAGGTCGACACAGTTCTGTTCCAGCGGACTGAGCTGTTGTCGCCAGTGCTCTATTACCGCCGGATAGTCGCGCTGGGTCCGCTGCACGAGCAACAGCGCGTCACCGGGGGCGGGCACCACATCGGTAACGACATCGGCGAGATCCGCCAAGGCGTTCGCATCGACACCGGCCGCCAAATCCTCGGCCAGTCGAATAACCACTCTGCGCTCAGCCGCGGATATCTCTGCCGTTTCAACACCCAGAGCCCGCGCTGTCTCGATGACTGAACGTTGCTCCTCGAACCGCATCCGGACAAGGCTCTGATCTTCGGGCCCGAGTCGGGCAACAGCATCGTCGAGCGCCTGCTTCTTCGTCGCTGCCAGTGCTCTGACATCCACACCAGACGCCGTGATCTGTTCGTTGCGCAGGAAAGCGATCAGGATTTCCCGCCGGAATCGAACGAACGGCGTCCGCGAGTAGCCGAGACGCTCCGCCGCGGCCAACACGCGCTGTGCAGTGGCGACCGACACCTTGGGCTTGCCGGTGAGCGCAAGACTCACCGATAGTTTGGTAGCGTCGGCCGCTCTTGCCACATCCGCTGCGGTGATCTTATGGTTGGCCCCCATCGCCACATATGTGGAAAGAGCCTCGGTGGGAATATTTCGAACCACGTGGCGCGCGATACGGTACAAGCGGGTTCGTGTCCCGGCCGAGGCGCCGCCCATCGCGGCCGTTATCTCATCCACCGAGCGGTCCTGCGAGAAGCGCAGATCGAAGTATTCTCGGTCGCCCTCGGACAGCCCCGCGCTGAACAGCATCGCCGAGCCCGGATCGTTACGCTGAATCGCCGTCACCAACGCCACCGATTGAAGATCGGTGAGCAGCACGCGACCGGACAGCAATTCCGCCAGTGATTCCGCGATCCGGCGCTGATGATCGTCGATGCTCCCGGGCGAACGACGCACGGTCCTTGCTACTTCCGCGACCGGTATCTTCGACAGGAACAACAGCGTGGCAACTTCCCGGTCCGCCTCGGGAAGTTTCGCGATCAGCTCCTTCACAACTTCGGCCGGAGCCGCGCGCACCTGCTGCAGAGCCGCACCGCTGCGCTGCGTTTCCAGCGGTGCATCGGTGACGTCCACTACCGGAACCGGTGCGGGAGCCACCGCCTGCGTCTCCGCCACCAGCTTCGGCACCGAAGCGGTCTCCTCACCGACGGCGGGTTCGGCGATAATGCCGGAACGTAGCGGCGCGGGCCGGTACCCGAGTTGCTCGACCACTTCCCACACGCGGCGCCGGGTGTCCGCCCCTACACCTTCGTATCCGTTGAGCACCCGTTTGAGAGTTATCTCGCTCACCCCGGCCATCCGAGCAACGTGGTCTCGTGTTACTCGTACCAGTCCGCTACCGTTCGAGTACCTCTGGCGAAGCTCGGGAGGCAGGCCCGAAGCCAATCGGTAGGCAATCCGATACAGGCTCAGCAAGACTCCCTGTCGTACCCCGGACACCGCCGCGGCTACACCGGCAACCGGCAGGTGCTGGACGAAATACAGCTCGAAGTACTTCCTATCCTCCTTCGATAGAGTTTCCAACAGTGGTTCCAGCGCATTCGGCTCGTTATCGAATATCGCTTCAACCATTTTCAACGTCACATATTTGTGCGTTTCCTTACGAGATTTGGAAGCCTCCTTCTCCGAATACTCGGACAAACGTCCGGCCACAACACGTATCTGCCGGTAAAGCAGTCGCCGAGCCGCCCCCTCACTGGACTGAAGCGATTCCGAAATATCATGGAGGGATTGACCCATGAACCACCGGACAAAGCTTTCACGCTGGGCGGGAGTAAGCTGCTCGACAAGGTCCGCCAATTCATCTGGACGGTTGACCTTGGCGTCTCTAATGACAGCCACTTCCGTGCTGACCGGCCGGAACTCCACAAGCAGCTCACCACCGAGCGCGAGAGCTGCGGCAAATGCTGGGCCTTCCTCGGTGAGTGCCGCCTGAAGGGCGTTTCCCTGTGGGTGGTTCCGGAGCAGAGCGAGATGCAGCTGCCTGCGCGCGCGGTTTACCAGCTCGCTCACCGCCTCTGGCGTGGAGGCGAGAGAGGGCACCAGATCGTCAGGAGTGAATCCCTCGATGTCGATCATCCGCAATACCGTGCGCAGTTCCTCAGGCAGCGAAGAGAACGCACGACCGACCCCCGAATCTTGCGCTTCAGATGCGTATGGCAGCAGATCCTCAGCAGAGTCTGCCCGTCTTCCGAACTCCCGTAGGCGGTCCAGTTCTCCCGCGTCCTCGGCGAGAACATGGCGATCGGCCCGATTGTGCAGCTTGTACACAGCATTACGCACCGTAACGAGCACATAGGCAATGAATTCGTTCCCCGGCACACTCCCGCTCAGCGTTTTCTGCAACAGAGTCGCAAAGGCTTCCGCAACGGCATCTTCGGCATCGTCCCGGTTATTGGTCAACGTTCTTGCATACGCGAGTGCAGACCTGCGATGACGAGCGAACAGTTCATCGTACGCGGCTACGTTTCCGGCGCTGACCTCTGCGACGAGCTCGGCGTCGCGTTCACTCCCGGGATCCGTTTCGGCATTCCCGCCCGTCTTGCGGAACGCACTCGTCCCGTCACCGATCTCCGGATCGTCAGCGGTGACCATTCCTGGATCGAACCGTCCACCGTGCGGTCCTTGGAAGTCTCGGGTTCTACCGCCCATGACATGCAGGACATCCGCGATACCGGCAGGATCTGCCTGCGATCCGTGATGCTGCGGCCGATGCGGAGCAAAGGCATAGAGCAAATCTGTTCGTCGGCCAGGGCTTCTCGCGGGCGTCAGAGCCTGGAGCGGTGTGGGAGCGGAGATTTCTCCGGTCTGCTGTAGCCCTGCCGACCCTGCCTCCGCTTCCCGCGGGAAGGATACGGGGATATCGGCCAGATCGATTATCCCCCGGCGCAACGCCTCGACCACGACACCGGTACGGTCACCGACTCCCAGTTTCCGGTACAAAAGTGGCAGTGCCGCTTTCACTGTATTCGGAGCCAGGTGCAGGTACTCCGCGATCTGACTGTTCGTGAGTCCAGCGGCGACCAAGGGAATTATTTCCCTTTCTCGCGGTGATACTCGGGGCGACTGTTTTGTCAACGGAATATCTTTTACGTCGAGATATCCCATGCGTAGAGCCTGAACAACGGCCTCGGTTCTACCTGTTGCGCCCAGTGCTCGGACAATTCCGGCTACCCTAACGGCCGACTCGCCTGCCGCGAACCGTCCGAGGAGTTCGCGTTCCTGCTCAGTTAATTCGCGGGTCGGCGCGGATGGTGCGACGAGAACATCGCTCAGAACGAGAGCCCCGACGCGCAACGCGCGGATGACTGCCTCTGTTTGGTTTCGAGCGCCGAAGATTCGGATTATGTTCCTGACACTGGTCGACACCATACTCGTCGAGAGGCCGGTGTCTGTCGCGATATCCTCATATCTGTCGTATACGGCGAGGAGGACTAGTATCTGCCGATCACGGTCACTCAACGAGTATGCGCGCGTGGGGTCGGGTTCCGGTATATCGCTCAAACGGATAAGCCGTTGACGCAACGCCTGAACAACGGCATGGGTTCGGTCGGCCGTATCGAGGTTTCTCAGGATGTGCGACACCCGTTTCCGCACGAAAGTTTCACTCGTCTCGAGCGCCTGGGCGATTTCTTCGTTCGTCTTGCTCGCCGCGATCAGCTCGAGTATTTTGCGATCCCTATCGGAGAGGCCGGTCGGGTGAATCTTCGGCGACGTCCAGTCGACAGTTTTCGAGGAAAGCCTGCCCACCTCTAGCGCCAGCTTGTTGACCGCGCTGAGTTGGAGCAGGCTGATCCGGCGGCCGGCGTGAACCGCCGCAGTCGCAGCATTCACGCGTCTGCGTTGAACCGAATCCAGGAAGAGCGCAGCGCGCAACATCGTAGTCTTATCCGAGCCACCCAACATCAGGGCGGTATCGACCAGCTCGATGTCTTCGTCGTGCTCGAAGATCGTCTGTACCAACTCGGCCTCGGTCCCCCTATGCATGCTGAGGGCGGCGGCAGAAGAGACGACACGGTTGCCAACAAGGTAGGTCAGCACGAGCCTTCGCCGAAACTCGAGGAAGTCGGCGTCGGTCACCTCCGGCAGCGGAATGTCGGCACCCTTGGTACGGGCCGGTACCGTCTCCGCGAGTGGCGTCGCCACAAGGCCGCTCCGGTGCGCCACACCAAGCTTCCGGCGGATCAGTTTGACGTAAGTTTTGACGGTCTCCTCGGTGAGGTGCAGATACGTCGCGATCTCCGCATTTGACAGCCCTCGGGCGATCATTCGGAGAACAGCGTTTTGCCGTGCGGTCAGCGGCCTCTCGGCCCGACGCGACAACGCAGCGAGGAACGTATCGATGTCTCCCACGAGATCTTGGCGATCCACTACGTCGAGTTTGTCGTAAATTCGTTTGACGTAGGAGTTGACGGTTGATCGGGGCAAGTTCAAACGACTCGCGATGCCCACATTAGGCATACCCTGAACGATCAGTCTCAGGATCTCGAGTTCGTCATTCGACAGGGGACGAATACCCCCTTGCTCCAGTAGGTCGGAGAACAAATCGTGCTCGGCGCCGATCAGCTGGTCGCGGCCCGATACTCCGAGTCGGTCGTAGATCCGCTTGACGTGTGCCTTTACGGCCCCCTCGGAAATCTTCAGGTGTTCCGCGATATCCGCATTCGTCCTACCACCACTGACCAGCTCGAGGATGGTGCGTTGCCGTTTGGACAGCGGACGATGCCCCTGCCGCGCCGGACTGCCAGAAGTTTGCTGCCCGCCACGAGCGGCACCGCCACCGGTGGCGTTCAGCTCCGCGCGAAGGCCGATGTTCTCGAGCAGCTCTCGTCGGCGGATCCCGTCGTCCCATGGTCGGTCGACAGTGCCATCGATCGTGGGCGGAAAACCTCCGTGTAGTGGCGGTCGGCGACGCCCCGCCTGCTGTTGTCTTCCACTGATCACCGTGGTTTCACGGTTGGTGGCTATTGTCAGATGGCCTTCTTTGGCCAACGCGCGGTACGCCCGTCCGACGGTTTGGCTCGATATGCCGAGACGTGCGCCCACGTCTGTGGCCAGGGGGAGCCGTTGGCCTTCCGCAAATTTTCCGGCCAGGAACGCTTGGCGCAGAGCGGGGATGAGGGCTTGGCGCCAGTTGGTCTCACTTGCTCGGCGTATGAGCGATTCCGGTGATGGGGACCCGGTGAGTTTGATGAAAAAGTCCTCGAGAGTGAGTTTGGTCGTGACCGGGGGGTTCCAGTTCTCCGGCCACTGTTCTTCGCTCGCAACAAAGGATCCCTGGCCGCTCACAATTGTTAGATATCCGGCCTCGTGCAGTGTGCTGTACGTCCTGCGAACGATGTCTTTCGATATGCCGAGGTACCCAGCGAGTTCACTGACGGATGGAAGGCGCTGACCTTCCTCGAACTCATCTCCGAGAAGCGCCCGGTGAAGCGCGGCCACGACGACGACATACTGATCCGCTCCTGACGCCGGGTCGACAAGAGACCGCGGCGAGGGACTTCCAGTGAGCTTTACGACGAACTCTCCAGGAAGGATCTGGAGCATGGCCGGGGGAGCCCAACCCTTCGGCCATACTCCTTCGCTCGCCACAGTGGCGTCGTGGCTGACGCCGTAATCCAGATAGCGGGCTTTGACCAGAGCCTCATATGCCCGCTCGACGGTGCCTTCCGAGATACCAAGATATTCAGCGAGTTCACGAGCCCTCGGAAGGCGCTGTCCTTCTTCGAATTCGCCGGCAAGAAGCGCTCGGTGAAGCGCAGCGACAACGACGGCATGCTGGTCCGTTTTCGACGCCGAGTCGACAAGAGACCGCGGCGAGGGAACCCCCGTGATCTTGGCAACGAACTCTCCAGGACGGAGCAAGGCTGTGATCGGGGGACTCCAGACGATCGGCCACTGCGCATCACTTGCCACTGTGACACCCCGACCTGCGATGGAGTCCAGATAACCTGCTTGTACAAAAGCCTCGTACACTCGCTCAACAGTGTTTTGTGAGGTGCCGAGATATTCAGTGAGACCATCGGCCGACGGGAGTCGTTGACCTTCCTCGAATTTATCCGCGAGAAGCGCTCGGTGAAGCGCGACCACAATGACTGCATATTCATCAGCTCGCGACGCCGCGTCGACAAGAGACCGCGGCGAGGGACTTCCGGTGAGCTTGGCAACGAACTCTCCAGGGCCGATCGTCACTGTACTCGGTGGACTCCACATGATCGGCCACTGCCCATCGTCCGCCACAGCGACAACCCGACCGGAAGCGAATTTCAGATAACCAGCGTCAGCCAGAGTCCTGTACGCGCGCACAACACTGGCTTTTGATGTTCCGAGATATTCGGCGAGCCCACTGGCTGGTGGGAGTCGTTGACCTTCCTCGAATTTATCCGCGAGAAGCGCTCGGTGAAGCGCGACCACAATGACTGCATATTCATCAGCTCGCGACGCCGCGTCGACAAGAGACCGCGGCGAGGGAACCCCCGTGATCTTGGCAACAAAATCTTCGACTAGACGGCTGGGTTTGTTAGCTGGTTCCGCAGAGGAAGGTGTGATCGCCAGAGCAAGCGAGCCCGGGGTGTCCGGCCAGTCTTCTTCGCTTCGCACAACGGTGCCGCGCCTGTCACGGTGGATATACAAATATCCCATGTCGGCAAGTTCCCGGTACACCCGCGTGACAGTACGTTCAGACCACGCTTCCAGATGTCCGGCAATATCGGAGGACGATGGGAGCTTTTGCCCCTCCTCGAATTTGCCCTCATGAAACGCGCGGCGAAGTGTGGCAGAGAGGACGGAACGCGAACCGTAGCCGGGGTTCACGGCGGGTGCGGGGTCTCCGGTGAGTTTGATGAAGAACTCTTCAGGGGTGATAGCAGATGTGGTGGGCTCAGTCGGAGACGGTGCGGCCGGGAGGTCGGCCAGATCAGCCGGTTCCGGCCAGCCCTCCTTGCTTGCCACAATCGGCCCTTGTCCAGGGCGCACATTCAGGTACCGGTCTTGCGCCAGCTCCTGATACACCCAAACGACAGTATGCGCAGAGGGCAAATTCAGACGCTTGGCAAGCTCCCGCGCCGACGGGAGAACCCGACCCTCAACAAATCTCCCCTCGTGCAGCGCGCGGCGAAGTGTAGCGGCAAGGACCGCGTGCCATCCGCGGCCGGGCTCCAAGCCGATGAGAACATCGGGGGTGGGGGTCCCGGTGAGCCCGGTGAAGAACTCTTCCAGAGTAACGGCAGGCGCAACCGCCCGTTCGGACACTTCCTCGGCGGACTGGTCGCGTGTAGGGCCGGACTTCCCGGCCGAAGTGGCGGGACGCCCGAACCTCGCCGCGCCGCCGCCGTCCGCGTAGACAATGCCGAGGCCGCGGAGCTGTTCCCGTTGCTGGTGTCGCAGACTCTTCCAGGCATCGATGGGACGATCGATATCGACAGCCGATGGTTCGACGCTGCCCCCGGTCGGGAGGGGAGACGACCGAGAAGTCGATGGATTCATAACAGCAGGCCCTGATATGGGGGCCATTCCATAATCGGGCGCACTGCCGTCACCGGTGACCGGCTGGAGCAGCTCCCCCTCCTGGAATGCCGAGAAGCCGAGCCGATCCATCGCGGCTACCACCTCGGGTGAGTCCACTTCACCGCGACACACCAGTTCCACCACATCCGGACTCACCCCGGCGAGATGGGCGACATCCTCGACCGAGGCCGGCCGCACCGTACCGAGCACCGTGTACTTGTCGCCGTGTTCGCCAGGAAGCAGCTCGGCGACGAGCAACTCCGCCAACTTGACGACAACTCGCCGCCCCAGCAGGTGAACCGCGTTCTTGTTCTTGCCGGTCGCCGCCCCGATGTCTTTCGGCCGAAGGCCGTCGATGAACCGCAGTTCGAGATAGCGTTGCTCGTCGTCGGTGAACCGACCGCCGGCGAACACCGAGCGGACGAACTCCGCGAACCACACCGGATCGTGACGTTGGGATGCCTCGATCCGTTCGGTGGCTTCGGCAGGGGTGGGTGGTTTACACCCGGTGATCTCCTCGGCAAGACGACGGACCGCCCGCGTGAACAGCTGGTCGACCGCCTTTTCTTTGCGTCCCGTCGCGGCCAGAGCAGCCACCATCTCCGCGCGCGTCTTCTCTTGGATGATCCGCAACCGGATGCTCTGCTGTTCATCGGCTGTCAGCCGAGGCAGTGCCCGCAACACCGCGCTGCGATGCCCCAGCCACGCGATCTTGACCAGCTCCAACGCGGGCCCGCCTTTGCTGACCACCTCACCGGTGGTCAGCGCCAGCGCGATCTTCGGGACCAGCCGGTCCTGCATTGTCGCCGCCGCTTCTTCGGAAATCCCTAGCTCCCGCGCTATTTCGCGCAAAGTCCGCTTCGGCGTGACCAGGAATCGCAGTCGGATGAACTCTCGATGGTGCGGCGCGAACAACCGTGACACGAACCGCAAGGTCTGGGGCCGGGTGTTTCGGATCAACTCCAGATCGGCGCTGCCGGTAACAGGGGGTTTCGCGGCACCCTCGAGATCTACCGCACCGGCTCCGGCAGTGAGCAATTCCGCGGCACGAACAACGGCCCGACGGCGCAGGTTGAAAGCCGCCCGCGCTGTGATGCCGAGAGTTTCTGCGATCTTTGCGGTCGAGACGAGTGGCTCCTGCCCTGACGCCAAGGCGAGGCAACTCCATTGGTGGGGTGTGAAGAAGCTCTGGTAAGGCTGCAACGCCCCGGCATCCTCTGCCAATGCATGCCTGAGTGTCTCGGTTGCTGCGGCAAAGTTCACCGGCTCGATACCGGCCAGCTGGTCGATCAGCTGGCGAACCATGACACTGTACTGCTGGAGGACCCGTTTTCGGTTTTTGCCCGTCTCATCCGAAATATCGGTGAGCGTCCGGCCATGGAAAAACCATTGTTCACCGATCTGTTGCAAAGCGGGAGACATTTCTTCGATAGCCTGTCGGACTCGGTCGGCGGGAGCGACATCCTCTCCCACGACCGCGGGCTTCCGTTGCTCAGCGGCCAGTGTCACCGCCAGCAGCCGCAGTATTACGCGATCTCGGGCCAGCGTCAGCCCATCCGTCGCTGCTGCCAGTCGAAGAATCGATTCGCGCTGCTCGATCGAAAGCTGCGCCACGGCATGCTGCCATGCGGTTCGACTCGCGGTGGCCACCGCTCGACTCAACGGGCCTATCGCGGGATCTGCTTCACCGAGTGCAAAGTAGAGGCTTTTCCGTTGTGCCGGATCCGCAAGGGCCGCCATAGACACCGCTGTCGGTGCCGCCGCAGCGCGGGTTGTCTCGTTCGCGCTGGGAAGCTGTTCGATCAGGTCGGGAACCAGGCTGAGCAGCCGCTCTTGGATCGCATACTCCCGCACACCGTCTGCTTCGGCTATTTCGGACAACTCATAGCCGAGGAACCATCGGAGGAACGTGTCTCGCCCCACCGGAGGCAACTGCTCGACAACACGACGCAACTGGTCCAGATGCTCGTCACGCACCAACCGCAGCACCGTGACCGCGGACGCCAGCCGCCCATCGGACATGGCAACATCTACACCACCGCCCGCTAGAAGCTCCGCCAGCTCCTCCCCTGCCGTCGGAAACGCGTCCGCATCATCGTCCAACTGGTGCCCGTCGCCCTCAGCGCCGAGCGCTACCGCCAACCGGGTCAACGCTTTCGGCAGCATCTCCGAGACGACGCTCGTCCCGACCCCTATCACTCGCGCGGCCGCCTCGACCGATCTCCCGTCTCCCATGAACAACAACATGAGCAATCGACGCTCTCCGGAGGGCAATCCGACGACGGCGTCCCGGAAGTCACGATCATTCGCCCGAGCCAACGCTGCCCGCTGCGCGCCTTGTGCTGCGTCTTCTACTGCGCGTCGGAACCGCTCGTGCCGGAGGGCTCCCACATGTCTCGGTGTCGAACGATCCGCTGACCCATCCGTGGCGAGTTCACGACCAGGTGCAGGCTCCTTGGGCTCGGGATGCTGATGCCCACCGCGAGTGGCACCGCCACCGGTGGCGTTCAACTCCGCGCGAAGACCGAAGTCCTCGAGCAGCTCTCCCGGCAGGATGCGGTCGTCCCATGGGCGGGCCACAGTGCCATCGATCGTGGGAGGGGCTCCAGTGAGTCTGTTGACAAGTTTTTGTGAGGTGCGGGCCGATGCCGGAGCAGCCCACGGGCCGGTGCCGTCCGCCTGTCGCGCGGACGCCGACCTGGAAGCCGACGCGTCGTCGGGCAGGCCGGAGTTTTGCCCGGTTCCCAGTGGTCTGGTCTTCGCGAACGCCCAGCCGGCCCGACCACCACGCGACGGCACCGACTCGGTGGAGGGTGCTTCGGCGACCGCCTGCACACCAGAGTCGGCATCGTTGCGTCCCGGTGCCGGATTCTTCCGGGTGAAAACCGCGAGAGCGGCCGAGCCGACCGCCGCGGCGCCGAACAAGCCCGCGTTCATCCATCCCGTCGCGGCGCCCCCCAAAGCATCTAGTGCTATACCGCCGACGGCGCCACCGATCACTCCGCCCACACCATTGACGATGGCCGTGGCCGCGAATGCACCACCAAGGGCTTTCTGGGGCACTACAGCGACCTGGTACTCGTCGAACTTCTTGTTGTTGAGCATCACCGTGGAACCGACCGCTACCGCGGCCGACCCCAGAATCCATGGATCCGTGGTGGTTGCGTACGCGGCCATTTGGGCCCCGAACGCCGACATCGTGACCGGAAGCATCCATTTCAGGTTGAGATGGTTGGTCACCCGTTTCGGCGTGAACGCGGCCAGCAGCACGCCGGTACTGCTGGCGGACAGGAGCAACCCGGTAGTGGTCGCCGAATAGCCCGCATCGTTGATGATGCCCGCCAGGTGCACCTGGCCGGCCGAGACCCCGACACCCCAGGGAACGAGTAGTCCCAAATAGCCGCGCAAATAGGGGTCCCGCCACATGCCGCGCGCACCCTCGAACGGACCGGCTCGCTCGGACGCCGGTCGCGGCGCTTCCGGGGGGAGCTTGGCCAGCATTCCCAGATTGACCGCATAGGAGGCAGCACCGGCCAAGAACGGGGCAGCCGGCGAGAGCCGGCCGAGCATGGGGACCGCGAACCTACCGACACTGCCGGAACCTTGATTGATCACCCGCGCCGCGGTCATCGCGGACTTCTTCTGCTCCTCGGTTACGGCCAGCGCCTGACCGTAGACCCTTGTGCTGGTCCGGGTGACCGTACCGGCGACCGTGAGGGCGACCGCCGATCCGATGACAGCCTCCAGAGCACCTGGCAGCCCGGTGAGCAGCCAGCCACCGGTGACGCCGGTGACAGCGAGCCCCGTTGCGGACGTCATTCGAATGACCCGCCGGTTGTCGAACCGCTCGGAGATCCTGCCGGCCGGGAACTGAGCGATCAGCCCGGCGGCCATCGTCGCGGAGGTCGTCAGGCCGGTCAACTGCGCGGAACCACTCATTTGATCGACGAGCAGCGGAACGTAGCCGGCCAGGCCGACACTTCCGATCGTGGCGATGGTTGCGCCGGTATTCAACCGCGCGATATGCGAGTTCTGCGGACGTGCCTTCGCCCGAATCCACTTCAGAAAACCGGAACGTGAGCTTTCACCCGGGGGTTCGGAGGGCTGGCCCTGGCCCGCGGCCTCATGCTCGTCGCCCTGCCCATGGCCCTCGCCTTCGGGGTCGTGATGGAAGGCCAGCGCCTGGTTCGGCACACCACGACCGACGTCGGGGACCCACAGCCCGGAGCGGCCGTGCCGCCGGTAGGGAAGGTCCAGCGCCTCGGCCATCACCTCGTCGATATCGACCGAGCCGGGCGGCGGAGGTACGGCACTTCCACCACGGAGGGGGTGCGCATTGCGTGGGCTCCGAGGTTGCGGCGCGTCCGTGGGCTCAGGGTGAGGTGCCGGCTGCTTCACGGCGGGCGAGTTGGGCACCGCCGCTACCACCGCCGCCGCCAGCGCTCTAGCCGCGGCGAAATCTTGCGCCCCGGGCACAGCAGCCGATCCCACGCTGGACCGGCGTGCTGCGGCCGGAGAGCCATGGAGCCTCATCCGCCGAGACAGGCGGTTGCGATGACTCTTGTGAAGGCCCTTGTTCAGTGCTTCGGTGACCACAGTAAGCGACGCCGAAGCAAGTACGTGGATGAGCAGAGGGGTCTCATGCTCCGAGTCGGCGTAATCCAGCATGTCGTCGGTCTGGAGCAACTCGAGGGCGGCTTCGCGAACACGCTCGGCGGTCCTGCGTTCGACCGCTCGACCGGCAAGATCGAGCAACCAGTCCGGAACGGTTTTTCCTGCAGGAACAGCCCAGCGGTAGCGATCCACCGTGGCTCGGACGTCGTCCATCGCCGCCCGACCCAAAGCGACGAGGGTGTACTGCTCGGCGGGCGACGCGCCGTCGTAGCCGACAATGGACAGCACTTCGGCCAGCACACGTTTTCTCGAATTGGCCCACAACTCGGCCGATGCCCGGCGGTCACCGGAGCGAGCCCTGGCCAGCAGCGCCGATTCGGCCTTCCTCGACAACGTGACACCGGCCTGCGTACCGCTGCGTCCCACGCGCCCGGACTCGGCTCCCGGCGGCAGCTCGAAACCGGTCCGAGCAGCCGCCTCAACGGTTCGGCTCCGCGCCGATTCTCCGACTCTCTCACCGTTCAGGATTCGCATCACCGACGCCGTCGAGACTCCGGCCGTATACGCGAACTCGACAACCTGGACGATCAGAGCCGGCGAAGGAGCGTCCGGTTCCATGGCTTGCGGCGGCAACACAAAACCCTTTGAGGCGGCCGCGGCTACGATGCGGCGACGCACCCACGCACTTACTGCTTCGCCATTCAGCATCCGAATGACGGAACCTAGACCCACCTGCGCCGCACGAGCCAATTCCTCTTCATACGACGAAGGATTCAGCGAGGACTGAGGTTTCCGGGAACGACGATCGACCGCTGTCGGCACCGGTGAGGCCTCACCCGGCTCGCGTTCGAAGTCCTGCTCGTCGGGTCTCGACCGCGATTTCGGCGGGACCCACTCGGCAGCACCCGTCACCTGAACGTTGCCCCCTGGATAGACCGCCGATCCGGGAGGCCACACGAAACGGATCCGCTCCGCTACATCCACCAGCCGACGCAACATTTCCGCACTGACGTACTTGCCGTTGACCGCCGCACTTACCGTTGCCGGTGAAACACCGGCCGCCCGTGCCAGTTCCAACTGCCGCACTCTCGGTGCCGGCTCCGCCGACAAAACCTCCGGCGGCAACACGAAACCGATCCGCTCCGCCGCATCCACCACCTGCCGCCACGTCCGCACACTGACACGCTTGCCGGCGAGCAACGCGTTCACCGTTGCCTGTGACACTCCGGCCGCCCGCGCGAGCTCCCGCTGCGTCAGCCTCGGTGCCGGCTCCGCCGACAGAACCTCCGGCGGCAACACGAAACCGATCCGCTCCGCCGCATCCACCACCTGCCGCCACGTCCGCACACTGACACGCTTGCCGGCGAGCATCGCGTTCACCGTTGCCTGTGACACTCCGGCCGCCCGCGCGAGATCGCTTCGACTGGCTCGAACCATGTGCTCATCGGGGCCGGAACCGTCTCGGCCGTCACCGACCGCCTGTTGCGCCGACGACCGCTGGTATGTACCTGTTACCTCACGAACGGCGCTGAGCAGCTCATTCTCGGTCTGGGTCTGCAGGACGCGAGCGTCGGCGGCATCCAAGCGCATCCGCGCCGCAGCCTGTTCGGGCCCCAGATTGTGCAGGAACCGCAGGGTGCAGTACTCGGACACAGGACCGGTCAGCTGAGCCAACACCTGATGCAATCGGGACAGGTCACCGTCGCAGCTCGCGACGACCCAGTCCGGGAACCGCTCGGTGACCAGGAGATGCAGCAGGTCGTAGTCCGATGTACCGGGCGCGGGCAACTGATCCAGGGCGATCGGATAGGTCGCCAGCACTGCCTCGGCCAATGCCGACGCGGCAGCCCTACCCGCACCGAATCTCGAGGTGGGCCGGTCTTGTCGCCGCATCGTGCCGAACTGCTGATTCAGCCACTCACGATGAGTTCTTCCGATGCGGCCGTGCAGCGCCGAAACGATCACCTCGAAAGGCGCCTCGGCCACCGCGTGCGCAAGCAGCCGCACCTCCTCTGGCGCACGTTCCGCGTCCCGGGCGCGGTCGGCGATCATACGTACGACGCCGCTGCGGATGCGCTCGGTGATTCTGCGGTGCAGGGCTTTACGCGCAATATCCATCAGCCAGTCATAGGGCTCCTGTCCCTCGGGTACAGTCCAGCGGTATCGCTCGGCCGTCGCCCTGACATCCGCGGTGACACCACGTGCGAGCGATATCACCGCTTCCCGATCCTTCGGGTGGGTGCTGTCATATCCGAGCATCGCCAACACATCCACCAGAACCCGTCGAGCCGAAGCGGTCCACAATGGGTTCTCGGTGGCGCCGGTGACCTGGTGCCGTGCCGGTGCACCGCTTCCTCGGGTCGGGGCACCGGCACCGATGGCGTCTGGGGTTGCCGCAGAACGAGGCTCCGGTGTGGGCTGCGCGGCTTCCGCAGGCGGTTCGAGCAGGGTCGCGAGGAAGGGCACCTGCATGGCGGCGTCGTACGGGTGACGCTTACGGACGGCTTCCTGGACGGTGCGCATATATTCGTGCGCTTCTGGAAGGTCGCGGTAACGCAAATAGCTGCCGAAATCGAAGTGGCCGCTCAGTAATTCGTCTACCTTCGCCGCGAACTCCTGTACCGCCCGATCCTCGACGGACATGTGTTCGGTATCGCGATGCACCTGGGCATGCAGCGCTTCGCGGAGAATCCGGGGAGCCGCGGCGGGCTCAGCGTCCAACGTGGCTGTCACCGTTGCCACGAACCATTGACTTATCCGCTCTTCGACGGACAAATCGCGGCCGGTGTAACTATCCAGAAGCTCATGAGCCGTGCGGAGCTGATAAAGCGTGACGACGTCGTCCATGAAGTACTGGTAGAACGTTCGCGAGCCGATCGCGTACAAGTAGACGTTGGCAAGATACCGCGAACGGAGGAATTCCGGTGACTGATTCTCCTGGAAGCGACTGAGCGGATAGTGCAAGGTGTACACCCCGTCAGTGGGGACCAAGTCGAATCGTCTCTGCTCGATGGGCGACAGCACTTGCTTCGTCAGCTCGCGGTCGACCTCGAATATCGGCCTCCCTGCGACCAGTGCGATATACGCATACTGCGGAAGCTCGTCGAGGGAAAGCTTGCGAGAGGGCAGGCCGATCGGGGTGGCCCGAGCTAGGGTGTCGCTTCCGCTGGGCTGGTTCGGCATTCCCTCCCGTACCGTCTTATATTTCCAGGTGGGCAATATCTCACCGGGCCGCCGGGGGCGCTGTTGCACGAACAAATGCTGCCCTGGCGACGTATTGGTCAGGCCGAGTATGGCCTCCACCTCCAACGCGGCCATCGTGAACGCGGCGAGCGCTCCGAGGCGGGGGCCGTTCGCAGCGAGCCATTCGAGTTCCCACGCGTAACGCTGCGGGCCGTTCACCCACACCTCACCGACCAGTTCGCCAGGTGCAGGCTTTGGTCGCTGGAAGATGTATTCGGATCCGGGGTAGCGCTGCAGCTCGGATCCGACTTCGGCGAATTCCTGATCGGTGAGGTTCAGCGGCGGATCCTGTATGACGGGCAGCTGAGCCGGCTCTTGCCGCGACGTCGACGGCTGTGCATCCCGAGGTTCGGGTTGCTGCCCCCCACGAGTGCCACCACCACCGGTGATGTGGACTATCCCGAGTTCGCGGAACTGTTTCTGTTGCTGGTGTCGCAGGCTCTTCCAGTCGTCGATGCGACGGTCATCGATGCCGGCCACCAACGGTTCGACGCTACCTTCGGGCAGGAACGGAGCAGGCCGGGAACGCGGAGCATCGACGGCCGGTACACCGGGGTTGCTCGTGTCGATCGCGGTAGCAGGTGTGGACGCAGCGACCTCGGCACGCTCGCGCTGAACCATAATGGAGACGGCTTTGCCTGGCGCTGCGTCGCGGGCCAGTTCGATGTGGAGTGCGGTCACATAGTTGGCGATGATGACCGCGCCGCGGCCGTGTTCGCCGTCTTTGCGATGACGCATCGAATCCTCGTCGCGACCACCAGGCTGCGAGGCAGCCGATTCGTCGGATTCCAGGGCAGCCGGATCGAAGACGGCCGTGAGGGCGTTCGGATCGCCGGATTCCGGGGCGTCGAAATCCAGGGCCAGCAGATGGTCCAGGGCGTCGGGGTCGGTCTGGTCCAGTGGGGTGGTGTCTTCTGGCTCGACGTTGCTTTCCAGCCGCCAGGTCGGCAGTCCGCGTGATTCGTCGATCGCGGTCAAGGTGAACTGGTCGTCGCTCAGGTAGGCGCGGATCGTGGCGCTTCCGTCGGTGTGCACGCCTGCGTTGGTGACTACTTCCGCCAGCGGCACCAGGACATCGTTGATCTCGTCTCGCTCCCAGCCTGCCGCGGCCAGCAGCTCGATGGTGGCGGCACGAACTTGCCCGGAGCCATCGGTGGTCAGAATCTCATCCGGGGCGAATCTGAATTCGAACGCGGGCTCGTTCACCGCCAGCGTTGGATCACCGGGTCCCTCGGTAGCGAAGAAGGTGATCCATCTGGTGCGCCGACCGCTCTGCAGCAGCTCGAACCCACCCTTCGATTGCGGGGTGTTGTCCCACAACGCGGTGACCCGTCCCGCGTCGGTAGGGGTTACCTGTCCGGATGTGTCGGGTTCACCCCGGGCGGGCAGGACCCGGCTCTCGTCGACAACCGCTATCGTGACCCACCGGTCGTCGCCGTCACCGCCGTGCGTCGCCTCAACGACCGCGTGCCCCTCAGCGCTGGCCAGCATCGCCTCGACCATGTTTTCGGCGGCTGCGGTATGCCCGTCCACGGGCCAACCCGTCAGCGCACGGCGAACGGTATCGCGGGCTTCAGCGATGCGCTCGGCAGGCGATCTACTCGGATCCGCGGTAGCCGGCGACAAGGGTGTCTTCCCATGGGGGGCGCCCAGGATGTCGTCCCCGCTTGCCGGATAGCTCTTCGGCTCGGGCTTGGATGTCGGTGAATCACCTGTCTTCGCTGAAAGTATTTCCGCCAGTTCAATAGCAGCCCGATGCTGCAACGCACTGAATCCGCCCTGGGTCAACGACAACTCGCTCGCAACCTGAGCGATCGTCAGCCTGGGCCGGCCGTTCCACCCGAACCGCAACTTGAACAACTGCTGCCGGGCTGGCGACAGTCTCTCGACAGCTTTCCAGAACGCCTCTCTGGTTTCCGGATCGCCATTCGCCGCAGCCTTCACCAGCTTCAGAGCGGTATCGCCGACGTTGCCAGGCAGCTCGTCTCCGGTCAGCTTTGCCGCGACCAGCCGCACCGCCCGCTTCTGCAAAGCGAAAACCGCTTTCTCGGTGATAGACAACTCCGCGGCGATGTCAGTGATAGACATCCTCGGTCCCCCTTGCCACCCGAACCGCAACCGCATCAGCTGCTGCTGCCGCTGCGACCTCAACCCCGCAACAGCACCCCACAACTCCGCCCGCGTCGCCTCATCACCGTTCGCGGCAGCCGTAACCGCCTCCAAAGCCGCACCGCCAGGAGCACCAGGCAACTCGTCTCCGGTCAGCTTTGCCGCGACCAGCCGCACCGCCCGCTTCTGCAAAGCGATGACCGCTTCCTCACTGACAGACAACCGCGCAGCGATCTGCGAAATCGTCCGCCTCGGTTCCCCTTCCCAACCGAACCGCAACCGCATCACCTGTCGCTGCCGCTGCGACCTCAATCCCGCAACAGCACCCCACAACTCCGCCCGCGTCGCCTCATCACCATCCGCGGCAGCCGCAACCACCTCCAAAGCCGCACCACCAGGAGCACCAGGCAACTCACCCCCAGTCAGCTTCTCCGCGACCAGCCGCACCGCCCGCTTCTGCAAAGCGAAAACCGCCGTCTCACTGACAGACAACTCCGCCGCAACCTGCGAAATAGAGCGCCTCGGATTCCCTTCCCACCCGAACCGCAGTCGCATCACCTGTCGCTGCCGCTGCGACCTCAATCCCGCAACAGCACCCCACAACTCCGCCCGCGTCGCCTCATCACCATCCGCGGCAGCCGCAACCACCTCCAAAGCCGCACCACCAGGAGCACCAGGCAACTCACCCCCAGTCAGCTTCTCCGCGACCAGCCGCACCGCCCGCTTCTGCAAAGCGAAAACCGCCGTCTCACTGATAGACAACTCCGCCGCGATCTGCGAAATCGTCCGCCTCGGTCCTCCTTCCCACCCGAACCGCAGTCGCATCACCTGTCGCTGCCGCTGCGACCTCAATCCCGCAACAGCACCCCACAACTCCGCCCGCGTCGCCTCATCACCATCGGCCGCAGCCGCAACCACCTGCAAAGCGGGCCCGGGAAGAAACCTCGACGAGGTACTCGCAGACGTGTCCGACGCGGCAGTGGCGGTCATCCGATCCGTCGACCGGCTGTTCACGTCCGCACCCGTGCCCTGCTCGGCCGCATCGCGCTGTGGTTGCCGGGCATGAGGCGCCGTGCCGTCGCTCCACTGGGACGGCGGTCGCGACCCGAACGAGTGTGCGCCCCTACCAGCCGGAATGTTCGGGTCTGCGGCGTACCACACATCCAAACCGAACAGCCCACGCGCCGTGCTCCGCGCAGACCTCCCCCCGACCATATCCAGTGCATCCCGCACTCCGGCCGGGTCGCCAGGCGACACCGCACCCCGCACCGCCCACGAGTCGGGCCCCAGCCGATAGTCGACAGCAGAGAATGTCGACGGATCATCACGCGATGCCCGGTCACCCGGCACGCCCGGGGAGGCTGTGCCGTCACCGGACTGCACGCTGCGGCCCCATTCCCTCGTGAAGGAGACCCCGGACGCGACGAACCAGGGTTCCAGCACCGACGACCAGAAATCGGATATCGCCGGAGCGAGCTGCGAAGCATCGGGTCCGAGTTCGGCATCGGCAATCCGGGCCGCGGGTGAACCATCGCCGTGTGCCAGCACCAACGTGAATTTCCCGGGTTCGACGCCTACCTTGTTGACCGTCAGGAACACCGACAATTGGCCGACTTTCCAACCGACCCGGGACGCCTCTATCCAATAATCGTCGCCGTAACCGGTGACGTCGCCGTAACCGGTGAACATCCCCTTGGCATCGAGCCCACGTCGATTGATGAAATGGCTTGCGTCCAGGGTTGCGGTACTGGCAATCCACAACCCATGTTTTCCTCGATTGTTGAATTCAACTCTCGAGAGATCCACCCCTCTGGTCCGGAGAACATGACGGACCTGAACGGCGAACTTCGGATTGTTCGATGCCGTCGGAAACACTCCACTGCCGGGCGAAACCTCCCGCACTTCGCCCTCGACAACCACCCAGTATCCCATTCCGATAGGGCCCTGATCCGGATCGGAATAGGTGCTGTACAAGGCGGGGTGCGAGAGTCGGAGCCCGCCCGTGCGGAAGCGGATCGGGTTCGCATCGATCAGGAAGACTTCACCTTCTGGATCAGATGTGTAGAGCTTCCCGTTCGCATCGTAAACCTTACCGTTCCGCACGGTGACGAAACGAACATCCGGAAGCTGTGCGCCCAGCGGTCGGGTTTCCCATGGTTTGTCCGGCCGCGCGACCTCATATGTATTCGGCGGCACCTCGCTCGAACTCTCCGCACCACCCTGCGCAACCGTTGATGCCCGAGCGTATTCACGGACGTCTTCGGATATCGGATATCCCAGCGTATCCGCAGCAGCGACAATCGCGAGCCGAGTCGCCGAAGAAATCGTGGTGTCGCGGGCGAGCACCATGTCCACGGTTTTCCGGCTCTTTCCGACACGGCGCGCTACGTCGGCCTTCGTAGCCGCGTGTTCGACGACTACCTGGTCACTCGCGTAGGCGCGGACATCGTCGGGTATCGGAAAGCCGACTCCATCCGCCGCCTCGACAATCGCGAGGCGGGTCACCGGGGGGATCTTGGTGTCGCGAGCGAGCACCAGGAGCACAGTTTTCCGGCTCTTTCCGGCGCGGCGCGCTACGTCGGCCTTCGTCGGCTGGTGCTTCGCCGCATTATCCTCGGCCGCGAATGCCCGAACCTCGTCGGAAATCGGGAAATCGATTTCGTCGGCAGCGGCAACTACCCGTCTCCGCAGCTCCAGGGAAACGCTCGAAACACCATTCAATACGCGACTCACCGTTGCCTGATTCACTCCGGCCCGGCGCGCCACGTCACCTTGCGTCGGTCGTGTCGGTGCTGTGTCCTCCCCATCGCCCTGCGCACCCGCGGTTTTCCGTTGCGGTGACGCGGGCGGAACAACAACTTCGCCGTCGACGAACTCGCGGACCTCCTCGGGAACCGGATAGCGGTGTTCGTCCGCGGCCGACACCACCCGATGCCGCGTCTCCCGATCCACCCTGGGATCACGGGCGAACACCCGATTCACGGTTTCCCTGTCCACCCCTAGCCGGCGCGCGAGATCACCCTGTGTGGGCTGAACGGAGGGCGTCCGCCCCTCGTCCGCTGTCTCGACAGAGGCGCCTCCTGGCAGGTAGCCGAGCTCGCTGATCGCCTCCATCACGCGTTGCCTCAGCTCCGGACTCACCTGGCGTGCACCGCTGAGCGCGTCCTGGACCGTGGAACGGCTCACTCCGGCCCAATGCGCGACATCTCGCTGCGTCGGTGGGGTTTTCGGCGCCGAGCGGTGGGCGAAATCGCGAACCGCCGTGGGAACCATGAGGCCCAAGCGCTCCGCTGCGGCTGTCACCCGACGTGCTGTATCCGGCGATATCGTGGTATCGAGCGCGAACACCCTGCTGACCGTTTCTCGATGCACCCCGATCGAACGGGCGATGTCAGCGTGGGTGGGTCGAACGATAGCGGCCAGCTCGGACAGGTCGCCGAATCCTGTGGGAAGCAGCGTCAGCATATTGCGAGCCGCACGGTTCGCCAGGGCACTGACAGCCGCCGCGTTGCTCTCCAGCTCTACCGCGATCTCATCCAAGGACAGTTGTTCCACGAAGAGCATGCGAATAAGCGTTTTCTGCTTCTCCGAAGGAAGCTGCTGAACGCAATCCCACCATTTCGCACTGTCTACCCGCAGGGCGGCCCAGACCGTGTCCAATGCACTGCTTCTACGAGAGCGAGCAGATGCAGGTGCCGCTGCCGGGCTGTTCTCCGGCTTGTCCCCTGCTGTTTCGGCAGCGGGCTCGGTTTCCGGATTCGCGGTTGAGGTGCCGTGCTCGGGGGCGGAATCCAGCTGCACCGCGTCCTCGTGATGTCCGGCAATCTCCGCGACCAGTTGCCGAACACCGTCGTCGACCAGCTGCCGGACGGCCATCTCCTCGTATTCGGGAGGCATCATCTCGACGATCTGCGCCAGCGACCTACCGTTTTCGAGCAGCGCTATCACCACCTGGCGCCGCTCGAGAGGCAGCGCCGCCAGACCGAGGTGCAGCGTTGGCCATGACACCCCCGCCAGAGCGCTTTCCACCGTAGTGAATGTCGCTGCCGATACCAGGGCTTGGTAAGCGGTCGCCAACCTGGCACGGAATGCGGCCAGCCGCCGATGTTCGACCACCACGTTCTTGACCACCGAGGTCCACCACTGCTCGACGTCCGCGTTCGTACGCAGAGAGCCACTCGCCATGCGGTCGAACACCTGGTCCACCAGATCCCGAGCCACGGACTCCCGGCCTTCGGTCACCCGCATCATCTGACCGAAAAGGTTCGGTCCGAACTGTCGACGCAGCCGTGCGGTAGCTGCTTCATCGCCGCTTTGCACCGCACGCAACAAGTCGGCCACTTTGTCGATCGACGGCGTCGACGTCCGTTCGGCCGGTCTCTCATCCGCCCCGCTGCCCGAGCGTTTCCGAGGCTCGGAGGAGAGCTCACTGTCGTCTGCTGAATATGACGCCTCTTCCCGGCTGGATGAGCCCACCCGGTAGTCGCGACGGCTGACCCGCACCACCCCATCGGCATCAGCAACCTCGATCCGCTCGCCGAAGCTGCCGAGAAAAATGCCGTCCACCGGTTTTCCGACCGTTGCCCTCGACGGCACAAAATTGGGTTGGAATACGCCTTTACCGATGTCACGCTGCTCGATCCGCACCGTGCGGTCCGCATCCACTCGCCGAATCAGCCAATACGCGTGGCCGATATCCCCGTCCTTGCCGGTGTGTGTCGGTTCGAATACCAACAGGCCCAGATCGCGGCCACCGCCCGGCTGTTCGTCGTCGAGCCGCGCACCCCACTCCCGCAGTCCAGCGACCGCCTCATCAATATCGGCGAAGGTTTGCTTGGGTCCGCCGAATGCCTTCTCGATGTCACTGACCAGCGTCCCTGCCAGGTCACCGGTGAACACGTCGAGGTCGCTACGGCCGGTTACGGCGGCGATGTCCAGCAGTGTCAGCCAACCACACAGGTTGTCTTCGTGAGGCCATGGCACGATCGGGTGCCGATGTTCGCCTAATCCTTCGGCGGCGGGTTCCTGGCCTCGTACCGGGGCGGACACCTGCCGTAGCCCGGCGACGATCTGTTGGCCCCTGGCATGCAGCAACGACCACCCGGCCATGGTCCGCGCGTACTCCACCGGGTCGAGTCGATGCGTCAGTCCGTGCACTACCCGCGCCGGGTCGGTCAACGGCAGCGTCGGGTCCGATGCCCCGGCCAGGCCACCTTCTGCCAGCGTCTCCTTGTCGT
>NZ_MUKP01000100.1 GCF_002081715.1 Nocardia donostiensis
GTCTCGCTCTTCAAAGCGAGACCGGGACCGGAGGTGCTGGTCACGCCCAGCGCTCCGCCCAGCGCCGCGCCGAGCGCCGCGCCTATCCCGGCGATCTCGTCCTCGGCCTGGAAGGTGGTGACACCGAAGTTCTTGTGCTTGCTCAGTTCGTGCAGGATGTCCGAGGCGGGGGTGATCGGATAGCTGCCGAGGAAAACCGGCAGACCCGACAGCGAACCCGCAGTGATCAGGCCGTAGGCCAGCGCGGTGTTCCCGGTGATCTGGCGGTATGTGCCCGGCGGCAGCGCGGCCGGGGCGATCGAATAGGTGGTGGCGAAGCTTTCGGTGGTTTCCCCGTAGTTCCAGCCCGCCCGGAAGGCCAGGATGTTGGCTTCCGCGACCTCGGGCGCTGCGGCGAACTTCTCCCGCAGGAAACGTTCCGTGCCGCCGATCGGCCTGCCGTACATCCACGACAGCAAACCCAGCGCGAACATGTTCTTGGCGCGCTGCGCGGCCTTCTTGTCCACCCCGGCTGGTTCGGTCGCGCTGCGGGTCAGCGAGGTCATCGGCACCTGATGGACCACGAAATCGGTGAGGGTGTCGTCGGTGAGCGGGTCGCCTCGGTAGCCCACCTTCGCGAGATTGCGGCTGGTGAATTCGTCGGTGTTGACGATCACCGTGGCGCCGCGGGGCACATCCGCCAGGTTGGCCTGCAACGCTGCCGGGTTCATCGCCACCAGCACATCCGGTTGATCGCCCGCGGTCAGAATGTCGTGGTCGGCGATCTGGATCTGAAACGACGACACGCCGGGCAGGGTGCCCTGCGGGGCCCTGATCTCGGCGGGAAAGCTGGGCTGGGTGGCCAGATCGTTACCGAATGCCGCCGCTTCGTGGGTGAACCGGTCGCCGGTGAGCTGCATCCCGTCGCCGGAGTCGCCGGCGAAGCGGATCACCACCCGGTCCAGAACTGCTGCGCCGGAATCGTTTCCGCGCTCGACGGCGCCGGAATCGGTCGTATCGTTGTGGTGCGACACCATATGCCTGCTTCACTTCCTCGTCGAAGAGAGCTGCCTTTCGCCAACCTACTCCGCCGGGGCCGCGGCGCGCCGGGAATGTGGGTGGCCTGTCGGGAATCGCCTGCGGTAGGTCAGCCGAACAGGGCGAGCTGCGGCTGTTCCCGTGGCCGGGGCTCGGGCGGTGTTTCCGGCTCACCGGGTTCCTCCCGGCACAGCCCGTGCTCACGCAGCAGTGGATCGATACGCTCGCGCAGCCAGTCGGCGTATTCCGGCGCCACATACGCACCACGCCGATACAGCTGGCGATAGCGGCGCAGCAGCGCCGGATGATGCTCAGCGAGCCAACCGAGGAACCAACCGCGGGTGCTGCCGCGCAGATGCATCGGGAACGCGACGGCCGAGGACGCGCCCGCGGCGGCGATATCGCCGAAGAGTTCACCGAGCTGAGCGCGGCCATCGGTGAGATACGGAATCACCGGCGCCACCATGACATTCACGGCAAAACCCGCATCGGCCAGTGTCCGTATCAGATCCAGCCGGACGCGCGGCGCGGGAGAGCCCGGTTCGAGTCCGCGATGTAGGTCGGGGTCGAGGGTGGCCAGCGAAACCCCGAGATGCACCGGCACTTCACGGGCGGCCAGGGTGAGCAACGGCAGATCTCGCTGCAGCAGAGAGCCCTTGGTCAGAATGGAAAACGGCGTGCCGGAATCGGTGAGCGCCCGAATGATGCCCGGCATCAGGCGGTATCGGCCTTCCGCGCGTTGGTAGGGGTCGGTATTGGTGCCGAGCGCGACGGTTTCGCGACGCCAGGAACGGCGCGCGAGTTCCCGGCGCAGAACCGCGACGATATTGGTCTTCACCACGATCTGGCTGTCGAAATCCGTTCCTGCGTCCAGATCCAGGTATTCATGGGTGCCGCGCGCGAAGCAGTAGCGGCAGGCATGCGAACAGCCGCGCATCGGATTGAGCGTCCAGCGGAACGGCAGTCCGGAACTCTCGGGCATTTTGTTCAGTGCGCTCTGGCACAGCACTTCGTGGAAAGTGATGCCGTCGAATTCCGGTGTCTGCACGGTGCGTGCGAAGCCGGCTCGATCGAGGCCGGGTAGCGCGCCGTCGTCGGCGTCCAGGATCTGGCTTTGCCACCGCACCAGACCAGTCGAACACGCGTTCTAGACGCTGTCAAGCGCTCTGCGGGGCCTGCGCCGCGGCCGGATTGTCGCGTTCGGCAAAGAAGGTGACCAGGTCGCGGACTGTCTCGTCGATCGGGCGTGGGTGGTAGCCGAGTTCGCGGGCCGCCTTACCGTGATCCACCACGGGTGCGGAGATCAGGGCACCCAGCGCGGCCTTGGACACGATATCGGTGCCGAGGCGTTTGCCGATCGGTTCGAGCACCGGGATGAGCCCGGAGACCAGACGCGGCGGGATGGTCACCCGCGGTCCCTTCTTACCTGCGTGGCGGGCGGCGATGCGACAGACGTCGATCATCGAGATCATTTCGCCGCCGAGCAGGTAGTTCTCGCCCGTTCGGCCTTTGTCGCCCGCGAGGATCAGACCCTTGGCCACATCGCGCACGTCGACCAGGTCGAAGCCGCCGTCGATCATGGCGGGGATACGGCCGCGGGCCGCATCGCGCAGCGAGCGGTTGATCCGTGACATCGGTGTGCCGTGGTCCATGGGGCCGAAAACGCCGGTGGGATTGCACAGTACGGCGTCGAGTCCGTCGTCGATCACCGAGCGCAGCTCGATTTCGCCCTGCCACTTGGAGCGGTCGTAGACCGGTAGTCCGGGGTCGGTCGATCGCGGCGTCTGCTCATCGATATGGCCGCCGCAGTTGTACTGATCGAACGCGTGGATGGAGCTGGCGTGTATGAAGCGGCGCACCCCGGCTGCGCGGGCTGCCTCCGCGACCACCTTGACCCCGCGGGTGTTCACCCGCCAGGCCAGATCGTTCTTGTCGGCCAGCGTGATCACAGCGACGAGGTGGTAGACGAGCTCCACGCCGTCGAGCGCCGAACGCATCGATTCCGGATCGAGCACATCTGCTGAAACCCACCTCACGTGCGGTTGTTGCGCGCGCTGCGGCGCTACGCGGTCGATGGCGACGACCTCGTCGCCGCGCTCGGCGAGCAGGGGGAGCAGATTTGTGCCAAGGTAGCCGGCTGCGCCGGTCACTGCGACCTTCATGCGACGAGAATATAGAACTCGTTCTAATTTGCAACACGTTCTAGTTGTTCGGTCGTCGCCGATGAATCGTGCCGAGCCGGTCGGCGTGGGTTATATTGGCCGCAACCGTAACGGCGCCGCAGGGGCATGCGCTGTTGGGGCACAAGGACACAACGTTCACCCGGTACTGATGTTCGCGATACTGATGTTCACAACGATTTGGGGGGAGCTCGATGAGTGATCTCTCGGTAGAAACCGACGCGCTGCGGGCCTTCGGTACGACGAATGCCGGGATCGCCGGCGAGATCGCGGGAGCGGGCAATTTCGATGCGGCAGCCAACATCGCCGCCCTCACCCCCGTATTCGGGCTGATCGGAGCCGACTATCTGGCCATGTTCGCCGCCGCGCAGGTATTGCAGGCCAAAGACATCAACGATCTGTCGGCGAAATACCACGAATTGTCCCGTGCGGCGTTCAGTTCGGCCGTCAACTACGACGTCGGCGATATGAGCAACGCTGCCGCGCTCGGCAAGGTCGCCGGTGAGATCGGGGGCGCGCTGTGAAGCCGCTCGACTCGGGCTTCCCCGGGGTGATCGCCCCCGAAACCGACACCACCGCAACGGCCGAACACGCCGCAGCCGAACAAGCCGTGACCACGGAGCCGCCGACGAGCACAGCGATCCAGGACCTGCCGCTGCCGCAACTGCCCGAAGACCTGCCACCGATCGAGCCGCCGGAATTCGTGCTCGCCCGCAAGATCAGCGAGGACACTCCCGCCACCGGTACCGTGCCCGCGGGCCTGCCCGGGCTGTCGGCCGCTGGAACACCGGATCCGCAGGACATCCTGTCCGGCGCGGCCACCGGTGCCGCCGCGCTGCTCGGTGACGCGCACGAGGCCCTCGACCAGGCCGCGGCGCCGGTGATAGAGACGGCACAGGGAGTGCTCGGCCACGCGCAGAACGAAGTCGGCCCCGCACTCGGCGCGGCTCCGGCGGCCACAGCAACGGCGGCCGGGCCCGCTGCCGCGGCTGCTGCGCCCACGCTGCCGGACGATCCGGTGGGCGCCCTGCTCAGCGGCGCGGGCCTGGCCGCGCTCCCCGGTGTCGACGCGCTGTTCAAACCGATCCTCGACCTGTTGAGCAGTTTCGGCACCGGTGTCATCGGCGCACTCGATCCCACCGCGATCCTGAGCCAGTCGTCGAAGATCATCGAGGCGGCGATGCAGGTCGGCCGGGGCAGTATGGCCACCGTCGACCAACTGTGGCAGAGCCAGGCCGCGCGCAACGCCCAGATCGCCGGGCAGGAGGCCAACAACACCGGACTGGAAACAAGTCAGCGCGGTATCGATATCTCCGAGCTCACCCAGCGCGCCGCCGCCGTGGTGCAACAGGGCAACGCGCAACTGACCCGCATCGCGTCTTCGTTCGCCACCCAGGCCGCCGCACTCGCACCGGTCATCATGACCCCGCCCGCGCAGACCGCGCTGATCGCATCGGCCACACAGCACCTGGGCGAAGCAGTGGGCGTGGTCAACGTCACCCGTGGTGACCTGGCGGGCAAAACCGCCGAATTGAACGGAGTAGTACACCAACTCCTCGGCTCCGGTGCGGGACCACAGCCCGCGGAGGTCGCCCAGGCCGTGGCACAGAACATCGGCCAGCCGATGCTGTCGCAGGCCGAAGACGCCGCGACCACCGTGGCCGGCCTGGAATCGCCGCTGAGCACCGGGACCCCGTCGACCACCGCCGCCGGGCTCAATACCCCGGGCACCCCGGGTTCGCCGAGCTTCGGTGCCCCCGGCGGCCCCGGCAGCCCGAGCGTTCCCGGCCTGCCGAGTGCACCGTCGACGCCGGGCGTCCCCGGTCTGCCGGGAGCACCGATGTCAGGGGGGATACGGCCGGGGCTACCCGGGATACCCGGCGCGCTCAACACCACCCCCGCAGGCACCAGCACCGGATTCATGGGCAGCCCGGCGGCCGCAGGCGCAGGCCAGCGCAACAACGAGGAGGAACACTCCCGCAACGTGGAGTCGTATCAGAGCGTCATCGGCAACGACGACCTCACCGGACCCCTCGGTGAATCCACCCCCGAGGTCATCGGCGCCACGCACACCGACGAAAGCGACGGGTTCGACTACAACCAGGATCAGTTCTAGGCGTACCTCCGCCTTCGCTCCGGCCGTGCGCTTTGGGGTGTGCCTTCTGCGTTCGTA
>NZ_MUKP01000101.1 GCF_002081715.1 Nocardia donostiensis
CCGCGCCGCGATAGAAGGTGAACGGCGAGGCCGCCATCCGGCCGATCCGCAACGGCACCAGATGCGCCAGCCTGCCCACATTGCCTGCCGCAATGTGCTCGACCACCCCCGGCCGCGTGTCGGCGCGCACCTTTCGATCCCGGGAGTCGAGCGGGACGCGTTCCCGCAGTGCCCGCCCGCGGGCGAATACCTCCTCGGCGGGCACATGATTACGTAAATGGATACGGCTCTTCGACATCACGGCGTACGCTACCGAGCCGGTGTGCGGCATCACCTGCCGGGCACGGTGCAGGGCCGGGCCGGGGCCATGGAGTACGGGCGCCCTCGTAGGGAAGCGCCAGGGGCGAATGGTGACGAACGACAGCGGTGCGGTATGCACGGTCTGTGACAAGCGAACCGGGGGCGAGCGATCCGGAGACCAGCGAACCGGGCCGTCCCGCCTCGAACACGGCAGCGGACCGGACCAGGCGTAATGCGGTCGCGGAGATCTTCGCCGACCGCGTGCTCACCGTGCCCAATGTGCTGAGCGTGCTCCGGCTGATCGGCGTCCCGGTGTTCCTGTGGCTGCTGCTGGTCGAGCACGCCGACGGCTGGGCCTTCACCCTGCTGGTGGTCAGCGGCGTCACCGATTTCCTGGACGGAAAACTGGCCCGGCTGCTCGATCAGTCGTCGCGGCTGGGCGCGCTGCTCGACCCGTTCGTCGATCGCCTGTACCTGGTGACGACCCTGGTCGCTTTCGTCGCCCGCGGGCTGATCCCGTGGTGGGTGGCGGTGCTGCTGATCGGCCGTGACCTGATCCTTACCCTGACACTGTCGGTGTACCGGCGCCGAGACCTCGACCCGCCGGGTGTCATCTATTTGGGCAAGGCCGCCACCTTCGCGCTGATGTCGGCGCTGCCCTGGCTGCTGGCCGGGCAGATGGACTGGGCGGGCGACGGTTTCGCCCGGGCCTTCGGCGGCGCGCTGCTGATCTGGGGCACCGCGGTGTACGTGTGGACCGGGGTGCTCTACACGGGTAAGGCGATCGCGGTCGCCCGCGTCATCCCTGTCCGGCCGACCGGCAGCGGGTGATCCGGCCACCGCAACCACGCGGCAAAACGCTGCCGATAGGCGTTCGATGCCTACTGCTGGGGATACCTGAGACGGACGATCGTCGGACTCTCGCATAGAGTTGCGTGCACTGTGCACGACGAAAGGACGCCACGTGACCCAGACCCCGGAGGATCTGCGCTACACCGAAGAGCACGAATGGGTGCGTCGGATCAGCCCGACCCGGGTACGGGTCGGCATCACCGATTACGCTCAGTCGCAGCTCGGTGACGTCGTGTTCGTGCAGCTACCCGCCACCGGCGCCGAGGTCGCCGCGGGAGACGGCATCTCGGAGGTCGAGTCGACCAAGAGCGTCTCCGACATATACGCTCCCCTGAGTGGGAAAGTCGTTGCGGCGAACCAGGAATTGGAGGCGAAGCCGGAAACGTTGAACACCGATCCCTATGGTGCGGGCTGGTTGTTCGAGCTCGAGGTCGGCGACGCCGCCGCATTGGACTCGACGCTCGGTGAACTGCTGGATGCCGCAGGTTATCAAGGAGTTATCGGGGGCTGACCCAGCCTTCCCGGTTCTACCTGCACGGGTACGCCCCGGCAGGGTACGGTCAAAGCCAACGGATGTGCCGCCAGCCGTTATCGGTTACTGCCGATAACAGCTTCCAGGGCCGCGACGCGGGTCGCGAGGTCGAGGCAGCACCTGCCTGCATGGTTATCAGGTTCGAGGAGGAGAGAAACGGTGAGCGAGAACAAAGACCCGGGTTACGGGGAGACCGCGGCCGAGACGACGTCGGTCTTCCGCGCGGATTTCCTGAACGAGGTCGAGGCGTCGCGCTCCGGAGAGCCGACCGGTGAACAGCCGGTGCAGGGTGTCGAAGGGCTGCCCGTCGGCGCGGCTCTGCTGGTCGTCAAGCGCGGCCCGAATGCGGGCTCACGGTTCCTGCTGGATCAGCCGACCACCTCGGCGGGCCGGCATCCCGACAGTGACATCTTCCTCGATGACGTCACCGTCAGCCGCCGTCATGCGGAGTTCCGTCAGGACGAGGACTCCTTCCAGGTTGTCGACGTCGGCAGCCTCAACGGCACCTATGTGAACCGGGAGCCGGTGGATTCCTCGGAGTTGCAGAACGGAGACGAGGTCCAGATCGGTAAGTTCCGGCTGGTGTTCCTGACCGGCCCACGCACGCAGGCCACCGATTCCGCGGCTGGTGCGGGCAGCCACTGACAGCGCCTGCCTTCAGGGAGGGTGTGCCGATGAACGCGGTCGGCATGGTCATATGAAAGGCTCTAGGTCATGACGGGCGCTGCGCAGTGGGCGCGCGGAGGTATGTCGATCGGCTCCGTGCTCGACCTGCTGCGCCCCGATTTCCCGGATATCACCATCTCCAAGATCCGATTCCTGGAGTCGGAGGGTCTGATCCGGCCGGAGCGGACCCCGTCGGGCTACCGCAGGTTCTCCATCGCCGATGTGGAGCGGTTGCGCTTCGTGCTCACCGCCCAGCGCGATCAGTACCTGCCGTTGAAAGTGATCAAGGAGCAACTCGAAGCGATCGACAGCGGAGCGGCGTCGCTCGGTGTGCGGGAAGCCCGCGCCCGAGCGCATTCCGCTCGCCCCGAGCAGGCCACCGAGGCGGAGCGCCGTGCGCCTGCCGGGCGGTCCGGGGTGCCGCGCAGACTCGGTGTCGTTCCGGGGGAGGTGTCCCCGGACGAGATCCGGTTCGATCACGAGCTCCGGCTCACTCGCGCGGACTTGCTCGAGCAGGCGGGCATCGATGAGAAATTTCTCACTGATCTGATCCGGGCGAATCTGATCGTTCCCGGTGCCGCCGGTTTCTTCGATGCGGATGCGGTCACCCTGGCCAGAACCGCGCGGGCGCTGTCCGAATTCGGTTTGGAGGCGAGGCATCTGCGCGCGTTCAAACTGGCCGCAGACCGGGAGGCGTCGTTGATTGCGCAGATCGCGGCGCCGATCGCCAAGAGCCGCGACGCGGGTGCGCGCGCCAGGGCAGAGGAGACGGTACGCGAACTCGCGGCACTATCGCTGACTCTGCACGCCAGCCTGGTCAAGGCGTCGGTTCGCAGTTCGCTCGGCGGCTGAGTCCGGCTCGGCGCGTGGTGAACCTGGTCCGCCTCGCTGATCGTCCGTGCAGAGACAACACGCCGTTTCCTCGGATACTCCCGTCGCGGTGGTGCCGGAAATTCGCCTAGACTCGTGGATACGGCGTGCTCGGCAGCGGCGATGCCGAGCGGCCGGCGAGTATGGGAGGCAGTGCGATGAGCGAAATGCGCGTGATCGGCATCCGTGTCGAACAGCCACAGAACCAGCCCGTGCTGCTGCTCCGTGAAGTGAGCGGGGAACGGTATCTGCCGATCTGGATCGGGCAGGCCGAGGCCACTGCGATCGTGCTGGAGCAGGAGGGCGTCACTCCGATCCGTCCGCTCACCCACGATCTGATCAAGATCCTGATTGCCGATCTGGGGCATACCCTCAAAGAGGTCCGCATCGTGGACCTGCAGGAAGGCACGTTCTACGCGGATCTGGTGTTCGAGAACGACCTGCGTGTCTCCGCGCGCCCGTCGGACTCGATCGCGATCGCGCTGCGGGTCGGCTGCCCCATCTACGCCGAGGAGCCGGTGCTCGACGAGGCGGGGCTGGTGATGCCGGATGAGCGCGAGGACGAGGTGGAGAAGTTCAAGGAGTTCCTCGAGTCGGTGTCACCGGACGATTTCAAGGCCACCGACAGCTGATAACGATCGATCAGGCCTCAGTATCAGGTCGAGTCTATTTCCGCGCGTCGCGTTGGAGGCTCGACGCCGGGTTCGGGAGAATCAAGGGGAGTAATCTCGACAGTTGGACCACGTCGGTTCGGCCGGTCGACCAGGGGTCGCCGGTCAGCAGATTCGGTCATCAAGCCGGGTCATCATCGATGAGCCAAGCGTCGGCGTAGCAAGGGAGTGGTCAGTGGCAGAGCACACACAGGACGTGCCCCGGTCGGACGCAGGTCCGGCTGGCCGGCCCGCACAGCCCGCAATCCAGCCAGGACTGTTCCCGGACGATTCCGTGCCCGATGACATGGTCGGTTACCGCGTCCCCAGCGCCTGCCAGGTGGCAGGCATCACCTACCGCCAGCTCGACTACTGGGCCCGCACCGGCCTGGTTGTGCCGTCCATCCGCAGCGCGGCCGGTTCCGGCAGCCAGCGGCTGTACTCGTTCAAGGACATCCTGGTCCTCAAGATCGTGAAACGGCTGCTCGACGTGGGCATCTCCTTGCAGAACATCCGCATCGCCGTGGACCATCTGCGTAGCCGCGGGGTGCAGGACCTCGCAGGTGTCACCCTGTTCTCCGACGGCACCTCGGTCTACGAGTGCACCTCCCCGGAGGAGGTGGTCGATTTACTGCAAGGCGGCCAGGGAGTCTTCGGAATCGCCGTGAGCGGGGCCATGCGGGAACTGACCGGCGCCATCGCCGCCTTCCCCGCCGAACGCGCCACCCCCGCCAGCGACCGCCCCGAAGACGAGCTCGCCTACCGCCGCAAAGCTCGCCTGAACCGCAAAACGGGCTAGCCTTGCGCGTCACCGGCCCTCGCTGATCCTGGGAGGAACTTCGGGCCCGGTAAGGGGTGGCCTGGGGACGCCGTTTACTCGTGCCCCCTACCCCAACCGTTGCCAGATCGTGATGGAGTCGAGCGACGGAAGGCCAGAACCGGAGCGGTCACAGGGAGCCCGAGGACATGTGCCCCGCAATGCAGGGCCTGCTACTAGGGCAGCCGGAGTAATCACAGCCGATCAGCTCGCGGGAGAGACTCGTTTCGCCGCGCCAGCGCAAGGTGCGTGGCGATGTCGGCAGATGCCGTATGAGCTGAACCCTCGCCGCTACTGCCGTGCACGAACAGCTCGACAACCACTCGCCCTGCCGCCAGCTTCTCGCTCGCCTATCGACAACTTCTCTGCGCCCGGAGCTCCCGAATCATGGGATCCGTGCCAAGAAAACCACCGCCGTCCACCCGTCATCTCGACGCATTGCCGCCCCTGAACCGAGACCAGCTCTCAATGCTTTCCCAGCCCCGGCGAGGGCGAGTCTTACGAGCCCGTTCGCGGCCGGCTCGCGTTTCCGCCCTCGCAGCTAGGGGCGCCGGGGCGGATGAACGTCCGACCCTCGCGCATGCGCCGCAGGCGCGAGTCGCGAGGGTCGGAAACGTGAGCCACAAGGGGGCCGCGAACCCGCCGCGCCGCAGGCGCGGCATAATGTCACAGCGTCGCCGCCGTGCGGGAGAGTTCCGGGTAAGTCCCGGGCGCCGAAGGAGCAGCA
>NZ_MUKP01000102.1 GCF_002081715.1 Nocardia donostiensis
GCCACGTCCTTACCGTCGGCCAGTAGCCGATCGGCCTCGGTCAACTTCCACACGACCTGCTCAGGAGTATGTCGTTTCCGTGTCGCCATGAATATCGAGCCTTTCCGCCCACAACGTGGGCATTCAGACTCTCACAACCCCCGGACCGGACCAGCGGGGTAAGGCCATGCCTGCCGCTTTGCTGCGCAGCCGAACTTCGTCCCGGAAACGGCAACGAAAATCATCACCTTCTCGGCGCCGCCCGCAATCTGGTAGTGGAGGTGATCGCGTGAGCGACAGGAAGAAGGAAAACGAATACGACGTGGTCGTTGTCGGCGGGGGTGCGGCGGGGCTGAATGCCGCGTTGGTGCTGGCCAGGGCCGATCGCCGGATCGCGGTGGTGGATGGAAAGGAGCCCCGGAACGCGCCAGCCGCACATCTGCACGCGTTTCTGGCCAACGACGGAGCACCCCGAGCCGCCTTCTTCGAGGAAGGCAGAATCCAATTGACTGGGTACGGGGTGGAGCTGATCGAGGGTCAGGTGGACCACATTGCTCCCGGTTTCTCGGTGCGACTCCAAGGGGGCCAGACGATGCGGACCCGGCAAATCCTCATGGCCACGGGCCTGCGTGACGAGCTGCCCGAGATTCCTGGAGTGCGTGAGCGGTGGGGCCGGGACCTGCTGCATTGCCCGTACTGCCATGGGTACGAAGTTCGGGGGCAGCCACTCGGAGTGCTCGGAACCGGTCCTGGGTCGGTGGGCCAGGCGCTTCTGCTACGCCAGTGGTCCGACGACGTGGTGTTACTTCCAGGAAAGCTGGATGTGACCGAAGAGGAGCGCTTGCGGCTGACTGCCCGTGGTGTGCAAATCATGGAGGGCCGGATCGAACGGCTCGTAGTGGATGACGACCGGTTGCGCGGGGTCGAACTGGCCGAAGGGCACGTCGTTCCTCGCGCCGTGGTCTTCGTTTTCCCACGAATGGTCCCTCGTGACGAATTGCTGTTCGACCTCGACTGCGCCCGGGACGCGAACGGCTGGTTGATCACTGATCGTGCTGGACGAACAAGCGTGCCCGGGGTGTGGGCTGCGGGCAATGTCGTCGATCCGAGGGCGCTGGCGGTCACCGCGGCCGGTATGGGAGCCGCAGCCGCCTTCGCCATCAACCACGACTTGGTGGACGACGAGGTTGGCCGGGCCGTTGCGGCCTTTCGGGACCGGAACCCCGAACGGTAGGTCCCCACCGACCGCCCGAATGACACCTTTCGCTGACCAATCCGAAGGAGCCTTTCTTGCTCTACCGAGATTTCCGAGACCAAGCGGCACTGGACGCCGAGTATGCGGTCGAGGCGACCGTCGACAGCGACGCCGTACTCGCGCGCTACGTGAGCCTCAGCGACGCGGTGCGCGCGAGGCTCGACGCACGTCTCGACATTCAGTTCGGCCCGACTCTCGACGAACACCTCGACCTCTATACGGCCACGAAGAATGCCGGGCCGCGGCCCATTCTGGTTTTCATACACGGAGGCTATTGGCGCACGTTGTCCAGCAAGGAGTTCGCCCTGGTGGCTGCCGGTCCTGTCGCGAACGGGGTCGACGTAGTGGTGACCAACTACTCGCTGGCACCCAAGGTAACCATCGACGAGATCACCCGGCAGAGCCGCGCGGCCATCAAATGGATCTACGAGAACGCCGAGTCATGGGGCGGCGACCGGAACCGGATCTACGTGTCCGGCCACTCCGCAGGAGGCCACCAGGTCGCCATGCTGCTGGAGACCGACTGGAGTGCCGAGTACGGCCTGCCCGCTGACGTCGTCAAGGGCGGTGCATCCATCAGCGGCCTCTTCGATCTGCGTCCGCTGCCCTACACAGAGCTGGCGCCCGCGCTACAGCTCAGCCGCCGCACGATCGAGCTGCAAAGCCCTCAACTCCATCGGCCCCGCCTGTGCGCACCGCTCCTGATCAGCTGGGGTGAAGTCGAGACCGCCGAATTCCGCCGACAGTCACAGGATTACCTCGCGACCTGCCGAGCCGCGGGGGCACAGGTGCGCGGCTTTCCGCAACCGGGCCTCGACCACTTCGAGGCCGTTCTCGGGCTCAGTATCGCTGACAGCGATCTCACCAAAGAAATTCTCGACCTGATGGACCTGCCCTCGCCGGCACCCACGCCGTAGTGGGCCTGCTTACTTCTACAGCGGATGAATCAAGGACAGGAGAGGACAATGTCGATTCCCGAACTTCCGGAGCCTGAGTTCGAAGTGCATCAGTGCGTGCTCATGGTCCGGTACGAACCGAGTTCGGCGGCGCTTGTCGACGGATCCGGTTTCGACATGGACTCGAAGGAGGGAGACGTCACGGTTCTGGACGACGAGTGTGCCGCCGCTCCGTCCGGAGTCAGCTATACCTCGCGAGTCGTCATGACGAGCGAGACGACATTCACCGAGGCCGGCCTGATCACCTTGGGGTCTCCCGGAGACATCGTGCACTTCACCACGGTCTTCGAGGGGGTACTGGAGGCCAGCGCCCGCGAGGGAACCCTGCAGGGGTCTGTCATCTGGCGCCTCACCCACGGCGAGGGACGCTACGTGGGCGCGAGCGGCCTGGTGAGTTCGATGTTCACCTTCCAACCGGATATTCCGGCGTCACGAGAACTACAGATCATACGGCTGTTCTTGCCTCAGCAAACACACTCGACCCGAGGAGGGCTGTTTCATGCGAAAAACTGACCAGCGCACTGACGTACATATCGAGGAAACCCGGCTGCCGACGGTACGGCACAAGAAGGAGGGACTGCACGTCGCATCCGTGGGCAATGTCTACCGATTCCTCGCTACCGGTGACGAAACCGACGGCCGGTACTCGCTGTTCGAGACAACACTTCCGTCCGGGGAGGGTGCGCCTTTTCACTGGCACACCCGGGAAGAAGAGGCTTTCTACGTGTTGGACGGAGAAGTCGCCTTCTATACGTCGGAGGAGCGGGTCCTGGCTCGACCCGGAACGTTTCTCAACATGCCTGTCGGTTTCGTCCGGGGTTTTCGCAACGAGGCTGAACGTGATGCCCGGATGCTGATTCTCGTGGCACCGGCTGGGCTGGAGGGCATGTTTCTCGAGGACGGCGTCGTGCTCGAGCATCCGGAGGCGTCCGCACCGCCCGTGTCCGCCGAGGCGAAGGAGTGCCCCCTCACCGGTCGCAAGTACGGAATCGAGTACCTTGCCCGCCCACTGCCGAATCCACCTCGCGCGGGCCACTGACTTCCGCCGGCGCTTCCGTCAGCTCGGTTCGAGGGGGATTTTGTATGCCGAGGGCCATCCCGGTTCGCCCGAGGTCTAGTGAGAGTGGATCGCACTGGCCATGCCACTGCCCCGGCCCCGCTGAGACGAAGATCCACTTCGGGTCTCATCAGCCGCCTTCGAGATCAAGTGAGATCGATCTGTCGGCTACCGGCACCGCCGGTAGCCGATGAGCTTGGATTTCGATCTCGACGGCGTCGGGGTAGGCCAGCGGTTCGAGGACATCGAATACTCGGGTCCACACTCCGAACGCTCCAGAGTGGTCACCCGCCGCCTGCAACGCATCGCCGAGATGGGTCGAGGTAATAAGCTGCGGATTGCTGACCGCCATCTGCGGCCACTACCCGTTCTGCTGCTCCTCGGCCCGTTCCTCTCGATGTAGTTGTTTCTGCTGGGATGACGAACCGAGAACCGAGAGTCGCGGGTGGTGATTCCTTCCCGCGCTCCACTCAGTCGAACAGCGCATCGTATTCGTTGAAGTCCGGCTTCATCCCCGCGGCGACGAGTTCCCATAGCACTTCGTCGGTGCCGCTGCCGATCCGGGACAACCGCATATCCTGCCACCATCCGGCGAGCGGAGTTTCCGCCGTCAGATATCCGGCGCCACCGAAGATGTGGAGGCATTCCCCGACAACTTCTTGACCCAGCCGCGCAGCGGTGACCTTCAAGCCGGCCGCCGTTCGTACGTCGATCTGCTCCGTCGCCGCCACCCCCTGCAACGCGAGTCGTAGCATGTCGACCCTGGCGTGCAGCTCGGCCACCCGAAGGCGCAATGCCTGGTGGCCGAACAAGGGTTTGCCGAACTGCTCACGTCGCATCATCCGCGCAACAGTGAGGCCGAGAACTCGGCCACATGCGCCCGACACCTGAGCCGCGATCGATAGGCGCTCATGCGTCAATCCCCAGGTTATTGCGGCTAACCCGGTGCCGGGACGGCCTAACAGTGCCTCATCGGGCAACCAGGTGTCGAACTCGATCGGGGCCGTGTCCAATGAGTTCGCCCCCAACTTGTCGTACGGTTTGCCCACCGACGCCGACGTCAGGGGAAGTGCGAACAAACCGAGGTTACCCGGCCGAGGGTCGTCTCCATTCTCTACGCATCGCGCGAGCACCAATGCGAAGTCGGCTACGTTGGACAGCGATACGAACGCTTTCGCCCCCGTCAACACATACCCGTTACCGTCACGGACGGCGGTCGTCCGTACAGCCTGCAGGTCCGAGCCGCCCGTCTCCTCTGATACGCCGATACATAGCACCGCGGTGCCTGCCGTCGCGTCGGCGCACAGCGAGCGGAGATGATCCGAACCGGCGAATCGGTGAAGTACGGCAAGTGCCGAGTCGTGCAGACTCACCCCTACACCGACGCCACCCGAGCATGCCGCGCCGAGTGCAGTATGCAACCCGACGAGTTTGGCGAGTTGGAACCGATACCCTCCCGCCCATTTGTCGGCGAAGACCCCGGCAGCGCCGAGGCGGGAAAGAACTTCTCGTGGAAAAACGCCCTGCCGCGCTGCCTCTGCCACCGTCTCTCGGAATCTGTCGTCGAGCACGGCCTCGACTGCGGCACAGAAGTTCTCGGTCGAAGTACCGTTCGTCACCGCATTATTCGGCACGCCGAGACCTCCTGCGCTTGTCCAATGCAACCCAATGTGTTTCGTGGCGACATCACGAGAACCATGTCGCCACCTCCAGCCTCCGCAACTTCCCAGAAGTTGTGCGGGGTAGTTCACCTGGTTTCACCAGCACCACTTTTCCAGGTACAACACCGCATTCGGCCGTTACCGCGGCGATGATCCGATCTTCGGTGCCGGTGACCGGCTTACCACTGAACTCGGCAACCACCAACAGGCGTTCGGCGCGGACCTCGGTGCGCTGTGCAGCCATCGTCGCGACCACGCCCCCAGGCCGGACGCCCGCAACCAGCGCGGCGACCCGCTCTACGTCGTGGGGAGAAACATTGTGCCCCGCGACGGTGATGACTTCTTTGGACCGCCCGCACACCACCAGCTCCTCGCCCAACAAGTAGCCGATATCCCCGGTCGGGGTCCAGTC
>NZ_MUKP01000103.1 GCF_002081715.1 Nocardia donostiensis
ACCGGGCGGGCGTGCTACTCCGGGTCGTGTCCGCCCCTGCGGTTGCTCGCATTCGATCGGTGGGTGTCGGGGGCTGTGGGCGGGCTACGGTAGGCGAACCAGGCAGCCGTAGCCGACGTGTACGCCTTCGCCTACCTCCACTTGGACGTAGGCGCCTGTGTCGACGCCTTGAACTGCGCGCAGGGTGTGCAGACCCGTTGTCGAGGGCACCCACGTCACCAGCGCGACACCGCCCGACGGGGGGACCGTGGCGAAGGGGACGCCGTTGTCGTAGAAGGTCACCGGGGTCACCGCTTCGGTCAGGATCGCCTCGACGGTGTGGGAGCAGCCGGTGCCGTAGTTGGTGTCGAAACCGAAATTGATATCCGGCATCACGCCGACTCGGGTCACGACCGCCTCCGCGGGTGGTGCCGCCACCATGGCGGCGAACACACCGGCGGCCGACACCCCGATAGCGGTGAGGGCGCGGAGGCCGTGCGGTGACAACCGGTTCGTCATGGCTCGCTCCTCGTCGTGCGATGCCTGGTCCGAGTGCGTCGACCATACAACGAACGGCGCCGCAGGGTAGCCGTGGCCGCGGTATCGATAACAAAACCGTCCCGCGCCGAGGGCACGGGACGGCTCAGGGAAGCTGATGCTGGCTTACGCCGACTTCTCGCGGCGCTCGGCCCGCTCGCGCTTGCGCGGCACAATGGTCGGCAGCACGTTGTCGTTCACGGTATCGGCGTCGACGACCACCTTGGCGACATCGTCGCGGCTGGGGATATCGAACATCACCTGCTGGAGAACCTCCTCCATGATGGCCCGCAGCCCGCGTGCGCCGGTGCCGCGCAGAATCGCCTGATCGGCGACCGCCTCCAGGGCGTCCCGGGTGAACTCGAGATCGACGCCATCCATCTCGAACAGCCGAATGTACTGCTTGACCAGAGCGTTCTTCGGCTCGGACAAGATCTTCACCAGTGAATCCTTGTCCAGGTTGGTCACCGAAGCGACCACCGGCAGACGGCCGATGAACTCCGGGATCAAACCGAACTTGATCAGATCCTCCGGCATCACGTCGGCGAAATGATCGGTGGTGTCGATCTCGGCCTTGGACCGCACCTCGGCGCCGAAACCGATACCGCGATGGCCGGTGCGGTCGGAGATGATCTTCTCCAGGCCCGCGAACGCACCCGCCACGATGAACAGCACATTCGTGGTGTCGATCTGAATGAATTCCTGATGCGGATGCTTGCGGCCGCCCTGCGGGGGCACGCTGGCCTGAGTGCCCTCCAGGATCTTCAGCAGGGCCTGCTGGACACCCTCGCCGGAGACGTCACGAGTGATCGACGGGTTCTCGCTCTTGCGGGCGATCTTGTCGACCTCATCGATGTAGATGATGCCGGTCTCGGCGCGTTTGACGTCGTAGTCGGCGGCCTGGATCAGCTTCAGCAGGATGTTCTCCACGTCCTCACCGACGTAGCCCGCCTCGGTGAGCGCGGTGGCGTCGGCGATCGCGAACGGGACGTTGAGCATCTTCGCCAGCGTCTGCGCCAGATAGGTCTTACCGCATCCAGTGGGGCCGAGCATGAGGATGTTCGACTTGGCCAGCTCGACGCTCTCGCCGCGATTGTCCCGGCCTTTGTCGCCTGCCTGGATACGCTTGTAGTGGTTGTACACCGCCACAGCGAGCGTGCGCTTGGCGGTGTCCTGCCCGATCACGTAGTTCTCCAGGAAATCCCGGATCTCTGCGGGTTTGGGGAGCTCATCGAGTTTGACCTCGCTGGACTCGGCCAGCTCCTCCTCGATGATCTCGTTGCACAGATCGATGCACTCGTCGCAGATGTACACCCCTGGTCCCGCAATGAGCTTCTTGACCTGCTTCTGGCTCTTTCCACAGAACGAGCACTTCAGCAGATCGCCGCCATCACCGATGCGCGCCATCTCGTGGGTCCCTACTTCCTTGTTCGCGTGCAACCATCCATCCAGCTGTCAGCCGGCCGCCGTCCAGATGGTGCGAATCCGGCTACGGAATCCGGATGGATGGGGCGGGGCTGTCAACCGGGAGCAAAGGTCCCTAGAGTTGACCGTACCCGGTGTGCGCGACGGAGGTCGACAACTCGAGCAGGTTTGTCGCCTCGGTTGTGCCGGTTCTCACGGATCTTTACACCCGTTGTCCCGTTTCGGCGACCGGTCGCGGTCCGCGCCCGTCCGGTTACCGGACGCCGGTCCGCGGGTGGCGGGAGATCCGGCCGGGCCGCAGCGCGGTGGGACCCGTCCCGGCCGGATTCGCCTGCTGTTCAGCTATTTTCGAGCGAACATCAGGCCGCCGCGCTCACTTCTGGGCGCTGAGCTTCCGGTAGTCGAACACCGTGTCGATGATCCCGTATTCGACGGCCTCCTCAGCGGTCAGGATCTTGTCGCGGTCGGTGTCCTTGCGGATCGTGTCGGCATCCTTACCGGTGTGTCGCGCCAGCGTGGTCTCCATCAACCTGCGCATGCGCTCGATCTCGGCGGCCTGGATCTCCAGATCCGACACCTGCCCCTGGATACCGCCCTCCAGCGAAGGCTGGTGGATCAGTACGCGGGCATTGGGCAGGCAGGCGCGCTTGCCCGGGGTGCCTGCGGCCAGCAAGACGGCGGCGGCCGACGCCGCCTGGCCCAGGCAGACGGTGGCGACGTCGGCGCGCACGTACTGCATGGTGTCGTAGATAGCCATCAGCGAGGTGAACGAACCGCCCGGCGAGTTGATGTACATGGTGATGTCGCGGTCGGGGTCCAGCGATTCCAGCACCAGCAGCTGGGCCATGATGTCATTGGCCGAGGCGTCGTCCACCTGCACGCCGAGGAAGATGATGCGCTCCTCGAACAGCTTGTTGTACGGGTTGGACTCCTTGACGCCGAAGCTCGAGTGTTCGATGAACGACGGCAGGATGTAGCGCGCCTGCGGGCTTGCCGGAGCAACGCCACCCAGGCCTGCGCGGGGATCGATCAGGTTGGCCATCTTCGTCTCCAAAGTGTGTCTAGTGAACAACGCCGGATGCGGACGCCCGGATACGGATATCCAGGTCGCGCAATCCCTACTTGCTCGAGCCCTTGGCCTGCTGGTTCGCGTGGCTGATCACATGGTCGATGAAGCCGTACTCCTTGGCCTCGGTCGCGGTGAACCAGCGGTCGCGATCGGCGTCGGCGGTGACCTGCTCGACGGATTTACCGGTGTGCAGCGCCTGCAGCTCGTTGAGCTCACGCTTGGTGTGCGCGAACTGCTCGGCCATGATCGCGATATCGGCGGCCGAACCACCGATACCGGCCGACGGCTGGTGCATCATGATCCGTGCATGCGGCAGCGCGTAACGCTTGCCCTTGGTACCCGCGGTGAGCAGGAACTGGCCCATCGATGCGGCCAGGCCCATACCGTAGGTGGCGATATCGCATTCGGCGAACTGCATGGTGTCGTAGATGGCCATGCCAGCGGTCACCGAACCGCCCGGCGAGTTGATGTAGATCGAAATGTCCTTGGTCGGATCCTCAGCCGACAGCAGCAGGATCTGCGCGCAGAGCTTGTTCGCGATGTCGTCGTCGACCTGGGTGCCGAGGAAGATGATGCGCTCACGCAGCAGGCGCTCGTATACCGAATCACTGAGGTTGAGACCAGCAGTCGCGGTTGTCATGACCCCTGCCTGATTGATTGTCACGGATACCTGCCTTCTCTCGCCGGCTCGTTGCTGTCACAAACATTAACGAAGCAGGGCGGCACCGAACTCCCGGTACCGCCCTTCTTCGCTCACAGCGCAATCGCGATATCCGCTCGGACCCGGTCACGCTGATTTCTGGATGGGGGGATGGTCTCCGTTATATCGCCCGGCTGCATCCCGCCCGGCGCCCGCCGCGACGGCCGTTGCCCCACGGCTACCGACGCGGCGGGCTTCACTCGGAATCCGTTGCGGTCTGCTCTTCGCCCGATTCCCCGGGCTCACCGAACATTTCGGTGGTGTCGACGGTTTCGCCCGTGGAATCGGTGACCTGCACCTTGCCGACCACACCCGCCAGCGCCTTACCTCGGCGCACATCGGCGAACACCGCACCCAGCTGACCGGCCTGCTGCACCTGTTGGATGAACTGTTCGGGGGCCATACCGTAACGCTGGGCCTGGAACAGGATCCGTTCGGTCAGCTCCTCCTGACCGACCTGGGTGCCTTCGGCCTCGGCGATCGCGTCCAGCAGCAGCTGGGTCTTCACCGACTTCTCGGCGGCCTGCTTGGTGTCGGCGTCGAACTCCTCGCGGCTGGAGCCCTGGGCCTCCAACGCCGCGACGAACTTGGCCTCGTCGTGGTCGAAGCTGTGCACGGCGTCATGTTCGACGGCCTCGATCTCGGCCTTGACCACCGCCTCCGGCAGCGGGACCTCGACCGCCTCCAGCAGCTTCTCCAGCACCTGGTCGCGGATCTCGCCCGCCTGGGTCACCTTCTTGACCCGCTCGACGCGGCCGCGCAGGTCTTCCTTCAACTCTTCCAGGGTGTCGAATTCGCTGGCCAGCTGGGCGAACTCGTCGTCGGCCTCGGGCAGCTCGCGTTCTTTGACCGACCCGACGGTCACGGTGATAACCGCTTCCTTGCCCGCGTGCTCACCGGCGACCAGGGTGGAGGTGAACTCCTTGGACTCACCCGCCGACAGCCCGATAACGGCCTCGTCCAGACCTTCGATCAGCTGGCCGGAACCGACCTCGTGGGACAGGCCGGTGGTGGCCGCCTCCGGGACCTCTTCGCCGTCGACAGTGGCCGACAGATCGATGGAGATGAAATCGCCGTCCTGCACCGGGCGATCGACACCGGTCAGGGTGCCGAACCGCTGGCGCAGCGACTGCAGCTGCTCATCGATATCGGAATCTTCGACGGTGATCGCGTCGACGGTGACCTCGATGGCGCTGTAGTCGGGCAGGGCGATCTCGGGGCGGACGTCGACCTCGGCGGAAAACGCCAGCTCCTGGCCGTCCTCGATCTTGGTGATCTCGATCTCCGGCTGGCCGATGACCTTGACCTCGGAGGTGGTGACGGCCTCGCTGTAGCGGCCGGGCAGCGCGTCGTTGACGACCTGCTCCAGAATCGCGCCACGACCCAGGCGCGCCTCGAGCAGCTTGGCCGGCGCCTTGCCCGGACGGAAG
>NZ_MUKP01000104.1 GCF_002081715.1 Nocardia donostiensis
AGGGCGGTGTGCACGAGAAGGTGCTCGCCATCGCGTGGGAGAAACAGTCGGAATCGAATGCCATGTGGGCTCTGTCGATTCCGGTGCCGTTCACCATGCCGGTCGGCGCAGGCGCCGGTGGCTACTTCGCACCCCATGTCCGCTCGTATATCCGGCGGTCCAACGCACCCTTGCATGTCGGTGCGATGGTCGCGGCGAAGGATCGCCGCAACGGAGCCAAGAATCCGCACGCTCATCTCAAACAGGGCGATAAAACCGTCGAAGAAGTACTGGCCACCCAGATGCTGTGGGACCCGATCCGTTTCGACGAAACCTGCCCGTCCTCCGACGGCGCCTGCGCCGTAGTGATCGGCGGCGAGAAATCGGCGACCGCTGTGGAGGCGTCCGGGAAGAAGGTGGGCTGGATCCACGCCACCGCCATGCGCACCGAACCGCTGGCCTACGCAGGCCGCGACCAGGTGAATCCGCAAGCCGGCCAGGAAGCGGCCAAGGCGCTGTGGGCCCAAGCCGGGATCACCGATCCACTGGCCGAGATCGACGCGGCCGAGATCTACGTCCCGTTCTCCTGGTTCGAACCGATGTGGCTGGAAAACCTCGGCTTCGCCGCCCCTGGCGACGGCTGGAAACTCACCGACAAGGGGGAAACCGAAATCGGTGGCCTGCTGCCGGTCAACCCGTCCGGTGGGGTGCTCTCGTCCAACCCGATCGGCGCGTCCGGCATGATCCGCTTCGCTGAGGCCGCCAAACAGGTGATGGGCCGGGCGGGCGACTATCAGGTCGAGAACGCTCGCAAGGCATTCGGACACGCCTACGGTGGCGGTTCGCAGTACTTCTCGATGTGGGTTGTGGGATCGGAGCGGCGATGAAGTTCACACTCGGTATCGCATTGAGTCCACTCGAGCAGCTGCCCGAGCTGGCGCGCACCGCAGAGGAGTGCGGTTTCTCGTCGATCGCGCTACCGGATTCGCTTTTCTATATGAAGTCGCAGGCGGCGAAGTACCCGTACACGCCGGATGGCAGCCGCTTCTGGGGCCCGGAAACGCCATGGGTGGATCCGCTGATCGGTGCAACCGCGATGGCGGCGGTGACCACCCGGATCCGTTTCTACACCAATGTGCTCAAACTCGGTTCGCGTAATCCACTGCTGCTGGCACGGCAGGTGGGTTCGGTGGCGAATATGTCTGGTAACCGGTTCGGGTTCGGTGTCGGGATCGGCTGGGCGCCGGAAGAGTTCGAGTGGTGCGGTGTGCCGTACGCGCGCCGTGGCGCACGGGTCGACGAGATGATCGAGGTCATCAAGCTTGTCCTTGGCGGCGGGATGGTCGAATTCCACGGCGAGTTCTTCGATTTCGACGAACTGCAGATGAGCCCCGCACCGAGCGAACCGGTGCCGTTCTATATCGGCGGCCACACCGACGCGGCGCTGCGGCGCGCAGCGCGGGTCGGGGACGGCTGGACGTCGGCGATGATGAAATTCGACGACCTGTGCCGCACCATCGACACCCTCGCCACGCTGCGGGCAGAGTACGGCCGCGCCGATGTGCCGTTCGAAATCCAGGCGGTCTGTATCGATAAGTTCGGTCGCTCCGGATATCAGGATCTGGCCGATGCCGGTGTCACCGACGCGATCGTGGTGCCGTGGTTGGCCGAGGGCATCGGTTTCGACGGTGAGCTGGCCGCCAAACAGGACGCGCTGCGTAAGTTCGCCGCCGAGAACATTCAGGACCCGATCCAGTGAGCACACAAGAACATCCCGCCCGCCGGGCCGGGCTCGCCTCACAGGCCGCGGTGCGAGCCCGCGACAAACAGGCATGGCTGGACCTCTTCGCTGCCGACGGCATTGTCGAGGATCCGATCGGCCCCTCCGGTTTCGACCCGGAGGGCAAGGGTCACCGCGGGCACGAGGCGATCTCCGCGTTCTGGGATAAAGCCATCGCGGCGACCGAGTCGATCGAATTCCTGTTCGGCGACTCGTTTGCCTGCGGCGCGGAGGTCGCGTTCACCGGAACCATCCGCACCACCATCGGCGGGCACCGCATCGACGCCGAGGGTGTGTTCACCTACCGGGTGGATGCGGCAGGCAAGATCGCCGCGCTGCGCGCGTACTGGGAAGTCGATCGCGCTATGGCGACGACGAAGCGGATCGACTGATACCCCAGCACCAACGGCAAAGCCCCCGTACCCAGAGGTACGGGGGCTTTATCCACTATCCACCAGAACTCAGCTTGCGGCGTGGCCAGTGACCGGGCAGCCGCCCTTATAGTCCACCGGGAATTCCTTGATCCCGTTGAGCCAGCCGGAACGCAGCCGCTTCGCCTCACCTACTTTGGTGATATCCGGGAGGTGGTCGGCGATGGCGTTGAAAATGAGGTCGATTTCCAGTCTGGCCAGGTTGGCGCCGATGCAGTAGTGGGCGCCGGTTCCGCCGAAGGCCACATGCGGGTTGTCCTTGCGCATGATGTCGAACTTCTCAGGGTTTTCGAAGGCGTCCTCATCGAAGTTCCCCGAACGGTAGAGCAGCACCAGACGTTGCCCCTTCTTGATCTGCACCCCACCTAGTTCGGTGTCTTCCAGGGCGGTGCGCTGGAACGAGGTCACCGGCGTGGCCCACCGGATGATCTCGTCGACGGCGGTGGCAGGCCGCTCCTTCTTGTACAGCTCCCACTGGTCGGGGTTGTCCAGGAAGGCCATCATGCCGTGGGTGATCGCGTTGCGGGTGGTCTCGTTACCGGCGACGGCCAGCAGGATGACGAAGAAACCGAACTCTTCGGGCGACAGTTTGTCGCCGTCGACATCGGCTTCGATCAGGGTGGTGACGATATCGTCGGCCGGGCACGCCTTACGTGCTTCCGCCATCTGGTACGCATAGCCGAGGATTTCGGTCGAGGCGGCCACCGGATCGATATCGATATCCGGGTCGTCGTAACCTGTCATCTCGTTCGACCAGGTGAAGACCTTCATCCGATCTTCCTGCGGGATGCCGATCAGTTCGGCGATGGCCTGCAGCGGCAGCTCACAGGCCACCTGGGTGACGAAATCTCCGAAACCGGACTCCGCCGCCGCGGTCACGATGGCCTCGGCGCGGGCAGAAAGCTCGGCGCGCAGCGAGTTGATCGCGCGCGGGGTGAAGCCGCGGGAGATGATCTTGCGCATCCGCGTGTGTTCGGGAGCGTCCATATTCAGCAGGACGAACCGCTGCAGCTCGATCTGCTGACGCTCGATATCGTCGTTGAACCGGGGGATAGCAGTGTTCTCGAACGTGGAGAACACCTCGCTGCGCCGCGACACCTCCCTGATGTCGGCGAGCTTGCTGACCACCCAGAACCCGTCGTCGGTGAACCCGCCGACATCCGGCGATTTGGGGTTCCACCAGATGGGTGCTGACCGCCGCAGTTCGGCGAATTCTTCGACCGGAACCCGCACGGCGTAGATGTCGGGGTCCGTGACGTCGAACCCGTCCGGCAGGTTCGGCCGCGCATTCCGGGTCTCTACCACCAGACGCCTCCTTCAACGTAACTGAAACACGTTCTACAATTATTGAAGCACAGGCGGCACAATGAGGAAAGAAACGGGACAGATCCGCCGCGAGCCAGCGTGGTGAACACGTTTCAGTTTTCTGTCCCATTGAGGAAAGGTTGAACATGGGCACACCTGTGATCGTCGAAGCCGCGCGCACCCCCATCGGCAAACGCAACGGCTGGCTGTCGGGCCTGCATGCGGCAGAGATTCTCGGCCTGGCGCAGCGCGGCTTGCTCGAACGCGCCCACCTGGATCCGAGCTCGGTCGAACAGGTCATCGGCGGCTGTGTCACCCAGGCCGGCGAGCAGTCCAACAACATCACCCGCACCGCCTGGCTGCACGCAGGCCTGCCGTGGCAGGTCGGCGCCACCACCATCGACGCCCAGTGCGGTTCGGCCCAGCAGGCCAATCACCTCATCGCCGGCCTCATCGCCGCCGACGCCATCGATATCGGCATCGCCTGCGGTGTGGAGGCGATGAGCCGGGTTCCGCTGGGCGCCAACGTCGGTGAGCACGCCGGGCCGCGCAGGCCGGCTTCGTGGGATATCGATATGCCCAACCAGTTCCAGGCCGCCGAGCGAATCGCCAAGCGGCGCGGTATTACTCGTGAAGACATCGACGCGTTCGGTGTCCGCTCGCAGCAGTTGGCGGCGCAGGCGTGGGCCGAGGGCCGGTTCGACCGTGAGGTACTCGCGGTGAGCGCACCCGCGGTGGACAAGGAAGGCAATCTCACCGGGGAGAAGCTGGACGTCACCCGGGACCAGGGTTTGCGCGATACCAGCCTGGAAAGCCTCGCCAAGCTGAAGCCGGTACTCGAGGGTGGCATTCACACCGCGGGCACCTCCTCGCAGATCTCCGACGGCGCGGCCGCGGTGCTGCTGATGGATGAAAAAGCCGCGCAGCGCGAGGGTTTACGCCCGCGTGCCCGGATTCGGACCCAGGTGCTGGTGGGTGCGGAGCCGGAATTCCATCTCGACGGCCCGGTTCAAGCATGCACCCGGCTGCTGGAGCGATCCGGAATGAGCATCGGCGATATCGATCTGTTCGAAATCAACGAGGCATTCGCTTCCGTTG
>NZ_MUKP01000105.1 GCF_002081715.1 Nocardia donostiensis
CCCGCGACATGCGCGACCTGGGTGGCTGCACTGGCCACACCCGGGTTGTTCGCGATCGCGGCGGCGGCCGCCATCGCCGTTTTCACCGGGTCGCCGTTGCCGCTCTGGTAGGAAGCGTCGGCGGCTTCCCCGGCGGTGGCCTGTCCGGCGCCGTGGGCGATCGGTGGCGGGGCGATGAACTCGCCGGGGGTGACCACCGTCGAGGTGACGGCGGCTTCGTAGGTCTCCATCGTCAGCGCCGCCCGCAGATCGAGCAGGGCCTTGGCGGCCTCCGCGATCTCCGAGGTGCCGTTGAGCACGCCACCGGTGGTGTGCGCGGCGGCTCGGGCAGCATTGACGGCCGCGATCTCGGGCAGACTCGGCATCGCGATCGAGGCCACCGTGTATGCGGTGGCCTGAGTGGCGGCCTTTGTGCCCATCGCGGCGGCGAGGACACCCTGCTGTTCGGACCACGCCAGGAATCCGCCGAGCCGCGCCAGCGCGCCGACGCCGTTGAAGCTCTGCATACCGACGCCGAGTTCGGCCAACACTCGCACGACGGTTGCGGTGGCGTCCACCCAGGCGCCGGTCAGCGCGCCCCATGCGGTGGCCGCCGCGGTCATCGGGACGGCATGCGCTCCTGCGTTCAGCGCGATCGAATTGCCTTCCGCCAATCTGGGTAGCCAGAACACCCCGGTGATGCCTGCGGTCATGCTTGTTTCTCCCCTTTAGGTGTATCGATGTGGATCGTGGGCGCTCTAGACGGCGATCGAGGTGAACGGCCCCCCGGTCAGGGTGGTGACGGCCGCGGAGGCGGCGTCCTGTGCGAGGTAGTGCGCCAGCTGGGTCCGCAAGGTGGCGGCGGCATGGTGTAGTTCGAGCACGCCCTGGGCGACGGCACGATCGTGGGTGGCCGCACCGCGGTTCATATGGTGCGCTCCCAACAGCGATGCCTCGTCGGCTCCGGAGGGAATCACATGGGTCGCGGGCGCGCTGATAGCGGCTGCCCCGGCAAGCCGGTCGGCCAGCAGATCCAGTTCGACCGCGGCGGCGAGAATGAGCTCAGGTGTGACGTCAACGTGGCCGATCATGCCTCGACTCCTTCTGGTGGTAACTGTGGGGCGGAACCACGAGAATTCCCCCTATGAGTGTTGGACGCGACAGCCGCGCAAACGGTTCCATCGAATCCGAACTTTCTTCCGATCTTTCCCTACGCCTGCGAATCCGGGCAATCCCCTGCGGGCTCGGTTCGTCGGCAACCCAGGCTAAAGACTAGCCCCATCCCAGCTGATGCAGTCGCTCTTCGTCAATCCCGAAATAGTGTGCTATCTCGTGGATCACGGTGACCGCCACCTCTTCCACGACTTCCGCTTCGTCGGCGCAGATCTCCAGCAGGGCATCCCGGTAGACGGTGACGGTATCGGGCAGCGAACCGCCGTAATGGCTGTCGCGCTCGGTCAACGCGATCCCGTGATACAGGCCGAGCAGATGCGGGTCTTCCGGATTGCGTGCTTCGATCAGCACGACGACGTTGTCGATGGCGCGGGTCAGTTCCGGCGGGATCAGATCGAGCGCGTCGGCGACCAGTTCTTCGAAACGGTCCTCGGACATAGCGACCGGCATGCGCGTACGACCTCTGTTTCTAGCGTGGTTCCGGCTGCGGCGGCAGCGGTGCAGCGCCGGGAAGCGGTGCGGGCGTGGAACGTCCGGTGTTGGGCGGCGGCACCGGTGCCTGCCCGTTGATCAGGATATCGCCCCTGGCCGATCCGGTGATCGGTGCGAAACCTTCTTGGTCGGCGCCTTTTCCGACCATGCAGTTCAGTTTACGGCTGCCCGCCAACCAGCTGCGCGCGTCGATGTAGTCGAAGAACACCGTGAGTGTCTTATTGCGCAAGACATCAGGCCCGCCCAGGTACTCGTTGGAGGTGCGGCCACATTCCTCCTCCAGGAACTTGTCCTGTTCCTCCTTGGACGGCGGGCCGCCGTTGAACCGGGCGCCGAGGTCGACGGTGGAGGCCATTTCGACGGCGTGCGGCTTACTGCAGTCCACCGGGTCGGTAGGCAGGTTCTGGTCGATGCCGAGACAGACCCCGGGCTCGTAGACCTTCGACTGATCACTTTCGGCCACCCTCCCGGTTTTGGGCAGCGGGCTGCCGCTGAGCCCCGGCACCTGCAGGCCGCAGCGCAGAATACGGTCTCCTGACTTGGCCCAGCCCTCATTGCTGGGATACATCAGGCCGACGGCGTAGCGGCCGCGCGGATCGAGCCGCCCGCCCAGGTACCGCTGCGCGGCGGGCACGCAATGCTCCTCCCGGAGTTCGGTGAGCCGCAGCGAATCCGGCCAGCGCGCCCCGGGACCGAATTCCTTGCCAGGGTATTTGCTCAGGTCGATGGTGTCGGTGACCTCGAACAGATGCTCACCGCCGCAATCGACCTCCACCAGGTCGGAATGATCGGGCGCAGTCCAGGTGAGGCAGTCGCCGGAGCCGACGGAGGCAAATACCTTCTCCGCCTTGGCCTGCCCACCGCCTGCCGCACCATGCGCTGCCAGGCCCGTATCGTTTTCGAAGCCGGTGACGAAGAGCGTGACCAGCGCCGCCGATACGGCGCCGACCGCGACCGCGAGCAGCCCCCAGCGCAAAGTGGGGGCTGACAGCCGCACGCCGCCACCCTGTGACTCTGCATCCTCGGCGCCGCCCGCAATACCCGGCGAGGACCCGGCCGCTGCCGACCCGGGCCGGTATCGGCCGAACGAGCCGAGCGTGCGAGCCTTCGCGGATCCGAGTACGCGGCTACTGCGGCGGCCGTCCGCCCGACCGTGTGCCCGGCGATCAACGCGCGAGCGCGACGAGCCGCCGTCCCGAGTGCTCTCGGGCGCCGGCGGGAACGGGGGCACATCATCGGTGGACATCGCGGTCCATCATGGCAGCGCATCCCCCTCGAATGCCACGACCCGCCCCATCGGTGTCGTGCGATGTTTACCGCGGTGGTTTGTGTCGAGTGCGCTGAACAACGTGCGGAGCCACGACTGTGCCCTCAGTGCCTCTGCCCTGTCTGACCAGGAACGCACCGCTGTTGAGTGCACTGCACTGTGTTTAGTTAGCTGTACTCGCCTGAAGCGTCGAGAACCCTGCGAACTAGGCTGGTCAGCCATGATCGACCTCCGACTCCTGCGCGAAGACCCGGAGCGGGTCCGCGCATCGCAACGAGCCCGTGGTGAAGACCCGGCGCTCGTGGACGCGCTGCTAGAGGCGGACGCGGCGCGCCGGGCCGCGGTCGCCACCGCCGACAATCTGCGCGCCGAGCACAAAGCCATGGGCAAGCTGATCGGCAAGGCGAGCAAGGAGGAGCGGCCCGCGCTGCTCACCCAGGCGCAGGAGATGTCGGCCAAGGTCAAGGAGGCCGAAGCGGCGCAGCATGCCGCCGACCGCGATCTGGACGCCGCGCAGCGCGCCATTTCCAATATCGTCCAAGACGGCGCCCCGGCAGGCGGCGAAGCCGATTTCGTCCTGCTGGAGACCGTCGGGACCCCACCGGAATTCGATTTCGCCCCCAAAGACCATCTGGAACTGGGCGAATCGCTGGGGCTGATCGATATGGAGCGCGGCGCGAAAGTTTCCGGCGCCCGCTTCTACTTCCTCACCGGCTACGGAGCGCTGCTGCAACTCGGGCTGCTGCAACTGGCCGCGCAGCGGGCGGTGGCCAACGGTTTCACCATGATGATCCCGCCGGTGTTGGTGCGGCCGGAGATCATGGCAGGTACCGGTTTCCTCGGCAGTCATTCGGCCGAGGTCTACCACCTCGCCGAGGACGATCTGTATCTGGTCGGCACCTCGGAGGTGCCGCTGGCCGGCTACCACTCCGACGAGATCATCGACCTCGCCGACGGCCCGAAGCGGTATGCAGGCTGGTCGTCCTGTTTCCGCAGGGAAGCAGGCAGCTACGGCAAAGACACCAGGGGCATCATCCGGGTGCACCAGTTCGACAAGGTCGAAATGTTCGTCTACTGCCGGCCCGCTGACGCCGACGCCGAACACCAGCGGCTGCTGGCCTGGGAACGGGAGATGCTGGCCGCGATCGAGGTGCCGTACCGGATCATCGACGTCGCCGCAGGAGACCTGGGCAGTTCAGCGGCCCGTAAATTCGACTGCGAAGGCTGGGTGCCGAGCCAGAACACATACCGGGAACTCACCTCCACCTCGAACTGCACCACCTTCCAGGGCCGCCGACTGTCTGTGCGCTACCGGGACGAGAACGGTAAACCGCAGATCGCGGCGACTTTGAACGGCACGCTGGCGACCACCAGGTGGATCGTTGCGCTGCTGGAGAACCACCAGCAGTCCGACGGTTCGGTACGGGTGCCCGACGCCCTGGTTCCTTTTGTAGGCACCGAGTTGCTGACGCCGCCGCGGGGACAGCGGGGCTGACACGCTCGGGTGCGCTTTGTGCGTACCTGCGCGTTCGCTCCGGCCGTGCGCTTTGTGCGTACCTGCGCGTTCGCTCCGGCCGTGCGCTTTGT
>NZ_MUKP01000106.1 GCF_002081715.1 Nocardia donostiensis
CGATGGAGTCGGAACCGTCGCTGCCCGTGCCCGCCAAGGTGCTCGAAATCGGTCTCCGCGGCCTCATCAACCAGATGATCGGCGGAGTGAAAAAAGCCGTCCGCTGACCCACGTGCCGGAGCCGCGACCACCTGCGACGCCGCTCCGGCTTCTCAGCAGTCGCCTGCCCGCACTGATATGCGCAGCCGACGGGTTCCGGTGAGCGGATACGGGTTCCCGGCGCCACCCAGGACACCGCGACCGCAGCTGTCGGCGGCGCGGCCGTCCTCTTCTCCTAATCGAAGCTCCCCGGGCCGGTTCCCCAGCCCGCCGCGGCGAGCAGATAGCGGGGGGCCGGCTGAACGACGTCCCTCGGCTCGACAGAGCCGATACACCGGTTCGCGCCCCGGGCACGTTGCCACTCGCGCGGTGCGCGCCGCGAGCTGGGCCATCGATGCCTATGGCCTATCGTCACCGGCCGGTCGAGTGGTGGCCGAGGCGACCGGCCGGGACAAGGTCCTCTGTTGATCAGTACGCAGCCATACGTTCGGCGCGGGCGATGTTCAACAGTTCCCACGCGTGCGCGCGCCCGGTTTCGGTGTCGTCCAGACCGGCGAGCATCCGCGCCAACTCCACCACGCGTTCGTCGTTGGTCAGCGCCCGCACTCCGGAGTTGACGGCGCCTTCCCCGTCATCGGATTTGTTCACCACCAGATGGGTGTCGGCGAACGCCGCAACCTGCGCGAGGTGGGTGACCACGATCACCTGATGGGTGCGGGCCAGCCGCGCCAGCCTGCGCCCGATCTCCACCGCGGCGCGGCCCCCGACGCCCGCGTCCACCTCGTCGAACACCATGGTCGCGCCGTGATCGGAACCGGCGAGCACCACCTCGAGCGCCAGCATCACCCGCGACAGCTCGCCGCCGGAAGCGCTCTTGCTCAACGGAAGCGACTGCGCGCCCGAATGCGCGGCGAGCCGGAACTCCACCTCGTCCACCCCGGTCGGCCCCGCGTGCAGTTCGGCCCCGTCGACGGCGAGCGGCGCTGAATCCTGCGGACCCGCGGACACCGGCCGCACCTGCACCTCCAGTTTCGCCTTGCCCATCGCCAGCCCACCCAGTTCGGCGCTGACGGCCGCGGCGAGCGCACCCGCGGCCTTGCTGCGCGCGGCCGACAGTTTCACCGCGGCGGCCCGCACCCGCTCGGCGGCAGCATCCACCTCGGCGGCCAATGCCGCGAGCGCCTCCTCGGAGACATCCAACGACCCGAGCCGGGTGCGCGCTTCGTCTGCCCACGCGAGAACGCCATCGATATCGGCGGCGTATTTGCGGGTCAGGGTTTTCAGTTCGGCCTGCCGAGTGAGCAACGAATCCAAGGCGCCGGGGTCCGACGGCAGGTCCGACAGATAGCCGCTGAGTTCGGTGGTCACATCCACCACGACCGCGATCACCTCCCCCAACCGCGGCGCGAGCTCGGCCAATGCCGGGTCCTCTGCGGTTTCCATCCGGGAACGGGCCACCCCCAACGCGTCCAGCGCGCCACCGCCGTCTTCCGGGGCGTCGGCCGGTCCGGCCAGCGCCGCATGCGCGGCGACAGCCGCCTCACGCAGCGAGTCCAGGTCGCTGAGCCTGCGGATCTCGGCGACCAGCCGCTCGTCCTCACCGGGTTCGGGTGCGACCGCGTCGATTTCGGTCAGCGACTGCTGTAGCCGTTCGGCCTCCAACGCGAGCTCACGCCCGCGCGCAGTGCGTTCCAGCAGTTCGGTGCGGGCGTCCAGCCAGGTCCGCCGATGCGCCTGATACTCGCGCAACAGCGGACCCACGGTGTCGTCTGCGAACCGGTCCAGTGCCTGCAACTGCTGCTCCGGCCGCTGCAAACGGAGTTGGTCGTTCTGCCCGTGCACCGTCAGCAACGGAGCAGTGAAATCGGCCAGCACCGAGGCGGGTACACCGCGACCACCCAGGTGCGCGCGGGAACGCCCATCGCTGCCGACACTGCGGATCGCGATGATGCTGCCGTCGTCGTCGGGTTCGGCGGCGGCCGACTCCAGCACCTGCTGCACCTCGGCGCGCGCCGCGTCGTTCACGTCGTCGACGGTGAAGCGGCCCTCCACCACCGCTTTCGACGCGCCGAGCCGCACCCGGCCCGCGTCGGCTCTCGCTCCACCGAGCAGGTGCAAGCTGGTGACGACCATGGTTTTGCCCGCGCCGGTCTCACCGGTCAGAACCGTCAAACCTTCGTGGAATTGGGCGGTGGCGGTGGATATGACGCCGAGACCGTCAATCCTTATCTCTGTCAGCACGTGTGCTCTCCGTTCGCCGTCGGCCACGCCAGCCGGTCACCGGCAACTCGAACTTGCGCACCATACGGTCCGCGAACGGCGCGGAATCCAACCGCACCCAGCGCACCGGCTGAGCACCACGGACCGCTTCCACCCGGCCGCCTCGCGGCAGTGCGAGGGTGCGCCTGCCATCCAGGAAAACTATCGCATCTCCTCCGGTGGCAACGGATTCGACCGCGATCCGGGATTCCGGGCTGGTCACCAGCGGCCGCGCGAACAGCGCGTGCGCGTTGCTCGGAATAACCAGCAACGCCTCGAGTTCCGGCCACACCACCGGCCCGCCCGCGGAGAACGCATACGCCGTGGACCCGGTGGGGGTGGCGATGAGGATACCGTCACAGCCGTACGACGACACCGGCCGTCCATCGACCTCGAGCACCACCTCGAGCACACCCATCCGCGCGGCGTTCTCGATACTGGCCTCGTTGAGCGCCCACCCGGTTTCGACGATCTCGTCCTCGACGCGCACGCTGATGTCCAGGGTCATCCGCTGTTCGATGCGGTAGTCGCGATGCACCACCTGCGCCAGCGCCTCGTCCAGGTGCTCGGCCTCGGCTTCGGTGAGGAACCCGATTCGCCCCAGGTTGATACCGAGCACCGGCACCGATGCCGTGCGGGCCAGTTCCGCGGCCCGCAGGAAAGTCCCGTCACCCCCGAGCACCAGCACCATTTCGCAGCCCGCCGCCGCATCCGGGGCGTGTTCGACCACCCGCACCGGGTAGCCACCGGGCCGGTCGAACAAGCGCGCGCCGGATTCGAACCGGGTACTGTCGGCTTCGTCGTCGAGGACCCGCAATCCGATGCCTGCGTCAGCGAAGATCTTCGCGACCCGATGCGCGGTTTCGATGATCTCGGGCCGTCCCGGATGTGAGACCAGCAGAATTTCCCGATGGCCGGACCCACCCGCCGCCTGCGCGTTCACTGTGGACCCTCCTCAACCGCACCTTCGACCAGCGCCGCGACCTGTTCGCGGTCGTATTCGCACGTATCTTCCTTGCGCAGCCACAGGAAGTATTCGACGTTCCCTGACGGTCCCGGCAGCGGGCTGGCCACCGCCGCCACGGTCTGTAACCCGAGTTCCGCGGCGCCGGCTGCCACCGTGCGCACCGCCTCGGCGCGCAATCGGGGATCACGCACCACACCGCCGGAGCCTACTCGCTGCTTGCCGACCTCGAACTGCGGCTTCACCATGGGCAGCAGGTCCGCGCCCGGCGCGGAGCAGGCGGCGAGCGCGGGCAGCACCAGATCGAGCGAAATGAACGACAGATCGGCAACGACCACCTCGACTTCACCGCCGATCGCTTCGGCGGTGAGGCTGCGGACATTCGTTCGGTCGAGCACCCGCACACGTTCGTCGTTGCGCAGCCGCCACACCAGCTGCCCGTATCCGACATCGGCGGCTACCACTTCCCGCGCCTGCTTGGACAGCAGCACATCGGTGAAACCTCCGGTGGAGGCGCCCGCGTCGAGGCAGCGTTTCCCGGCGACGGTCAGTCCCTGTGGTTCGAATGCCTCCAGTGCCCCGAGCAGTTTGTGCGCTCCTCGCGATGCCCACGACACCTCGTCGGCTCGTTCCTTCACCAGCAGCGGAGTGCCCGCTTCGATCGCGGTCGCCGGTTTCCCGGCGACGGCGCCGTTGATCAGGACGCGGCCTGCGGCGATCAGTTCGACCGCGTGCTCTCGCGATCTGGCCAATCCGCGGCGAACCAGCTCGGCGTCCACTCGTGCGCGCCTGGCCACCTCAGATCTTGTCCACCGTCGCCAGAGCCTGTACCAGCACGTCGTGCGCCTGTTCCAGGATGTGCGCGCGCCGGGCCAGGTCGGCGCCGCCCGCGGGGTCGGCGATATCGGCCGGGTGCTGCGCGGATGTGCTCGTCACGAGTTCGGCCAGCAGGTCCCTGATATCGGCGCGGATACGCT
>NZ_MUKP01000107.1 GCF_002081715.1 Nocardia donostiensis
GGCATTCGCAGGGTGAGGTGGCGGCGGCGTATGTGGCGGGTGGGTTGTCGCTCGAGGATGCGGTGCGGGTTGTGGTGGCGCGTAGCCGGTTGATCAGTGACCAACTCACGGGTGCGGGCGCGATGGCTTCGGTAGCGTTACCGGCGGAAAAGGTGGCCGAGCGGCTGGCTCGTTATGGGCAGGCGGTGTGCGTGGCAGCGGTCAACGGCCCGGCGGCGGTGGTCGTTTCCGGCGATCCCGACGCGGTGCAACGGTTCGTGGACGACTGCGCGCGCGACGGTATCCGGGCGAGTCATGTCGCCGTGGACTATGCCTCTCACTCTCGTCATGTCGAAGCACTGCGTGAGCCCCTGCTGCGCGAACTGGCCGATATCGTGCCGAGACCAGCGGCGATCCCGTTCTATTCCACGGTGACCGGCGAGGAAACCGACACCCTCGGCGTGGATGCCGAATACTGGTTCGGCAATCTGCGCCGGCCGGTCCGGTTCGCCGAGGCCGTTGCCGCCGCCGCAGATGACGGGCATACCGTGTTCGTCGAAGTCGGCCCGCATCCCCTGCTCACACCCGGTATCACCGCGGTTCTCGACGAACGGCGCGGCGATACCGCCGCAGCCGATACGCACCCGGCTGGTGCCGTGGTGGGTTCGTTGCGGCGCGGCGACGGCGGGCTCGACCGGTTGCTGCGGTCGGCGGCGCACCTGCACATCACCGGTGTCGCCGTCGACTGGTCGGTCCTGTTCGAGGAGTCGGGCGTGCAGCGGGTATCGCTGCCCACCTATGCCTTCCAGCATCGCCGCTACTGGCTCGATCCCACCGAGGCCGCCGACCCGGTGGCACTCGGCGTCACCGGCGCCGCCCATCCGCTGCTGGCCGCGGTCGTCGCCGATCCGGGCACGGGCGGGGCCACGCTCACCGGGCTGATCTCCCTGCGCTCCCAGCCGTGGCTGGCCGACCACGCGGTCAGCGAGACGGTCCTGTTCCCCGGCACCGGGTTCCTGGAGTTGGCGCTGCGGGCAGGTGCGGAAGTCGATACGCCCGCCGTCGCGGAACTCACCCTGCTCGCGCCTCTGGTGCTGCGCGCCGAGGAGGCCGTCACGATTCGGGTCGTCGTGGGCGCGGCCGAAAACGGCCTGCGACCGATCACCATCCACGGCCGCGTCGTCGACCACGGCGCCTGGGTCCGGCACGCCGCGGGCACTCTCGCCCGGGACATCGCCGGTACCGAAGACGGTTCGGTACCGGCACCGGCGTCGGCTGCCGAGATCGATGTCGATGACCTCTACGACCGGCTCACCGCCCTCGGCTGCGAGTACGGGCCCACGTTCCGTGGGTTGCGCGCGGTGCGGCGCACCGGCTCGGATCTCTACATCGACGCAGCATTACCGCACTCCGCGAGCGGCGCCCGGCGATACGGAGTACACCCCGCGCTGCTCGACGCCGTCCTGCAGGCAGCGGTCTGCCTCGACACCGAATCCGAGCATGCGGTAACGCCGCTGCTGCCGTTCACCTGGACGGGCGTGACCCGGTTCGCGACGGGCGCGACCGCGCTGCGGGCCCGGATCGGCCGCGACACAGACACCGGTGCCCTCACCTTGGCGGTGTCCGATACGGCCGGGCGCGCGGTGCTGTCGGTGCGCGCCTTGACCACCCGGCCGGTCCGGCTCGACCTCGCAGCGACCGCGACTGTTCGACTGCACACACCGATATGGAAACCAGCGCCCGTTCCTCCTGTCCAGCAGCCCGTTTCCTCCATGGTGTGGCCGGAGGCGGTAGCGGCGATCGAAGACGGCATGGATAACCCCGCCGTGGTGGTGCTCGACTGCCGCGGCCGCACGACCGGCACCGATCCGCATGCGCCGGTCCATGAGGTATTGGCGGTACTACAGCGATTCGTCACCGACGAACGCTTCACCGGCAGCCGGCTCGTGGTGCTCACCTGCGGCGCGGTGTCCGTGGCCGGGGAGGACGTCACCGATCTGTCCGGCGCCGCCGTCTGGGGACTTGCGCGCTCCGGCCAATCCGAGCACCCCGGGCGGATCGTTCTCGCCGACATCGGCACTGCCCCCGATGATGTCGCCGACGTCGACGAGGCGCTGGCAGCGGTGGTGTCGTCGGCCGATGCAGAACCACAGTTCGCGGTGCGTTCAGGGGTGGTGCATGTGCCTCGGCTGACGGTGCCGCCCGCAGACCTGCTGGAACCGCCGGCGTCGGGGATATGGCGACTGGACTGCCCGGCACCGGGCACACCGGATGGTCTTGCGCTCACCCCGCACGAGTCTGCCGAGCCGACGCTGCGAGCAGGGCAGGTGCAGGTCGGGGTGCGCGCGGCCGGGTTGAACTTCCGTGATGTGATGATCTGCCTGGGTGTGTACCCGGATCCGGATGTAGCGCTCGGTGCCGAGATCTCGGGTGTGGTGCTCGCGGTCGGTGCGGGGGTGGACGACATCGCACGGGGTGACCGGGTGATGGGCCTGATCACCGGCGGTATCGGACCGGTGGCAGTGACCGATCACCGTTCGCTGGTACAGGTTCCGCCCGGATGGTCGTTCGCCGACGCGGCTGCGACCCCGGTGGCGTTCGCGACCGCCTGGTACGGACTGTGTGACCTGGCCGAGGTGGGGCCCGGGGATCGGGTGCTGATACACGCCGCTACCGGCGGTGTCGGTATGGCCGCCCTCCAACTCGCCCGCCTGTGGGGCGCGGAGGTCTTCGCCACCGCCAGCCGCGGTAAGTGGCACATCCTGCGGGAACTCGGCTTCGACGACGACCACATCGGCGACTCCCGCGGCCTGGACTTCGCACAGCAATTCCTGGCCGCTACCGACGGCGCGGGTATGGACGTCGTCCTCGACTGCCTGGCCGGGGAATTCGTTGACGCCTCACTGCGGCTGCTGCCCCGAGGGGGGCGGTTCGTCGAAATGGGCAAAACCGATATCCGCGATCCTGGCGAGATCGCCGCGGAGTATCCGGGTGTGCGGTATCGAGCTTTCGATCTGCTCGACGCCGGGTCCGACCGAATCGGCCGGATCCTCGGCGACCTGTTCGACCTGTTCATCGACGGTCGTCTGCACCGGCTTCCGCTGCGGGCCTGGGATATCCGGCAGGCGCCTGCGGCGTTCCGTTGTTTCGCGCAGACCCGGCACACCGGCAAGCTCGTCCTCACGCTGCCTCCCGCACCGACCCTGGAGCACGGCACGGTGCTCGTCACCGGTGGCACGGGCGGTCTCGGCGGCGTCGTCGCCCGGCATCTGGCCACCCGGTACCAGCCACGTCTGCTGGTGCTGGCCGGCCGGCGCGGCCCCCGGGCACCCGGCGCCGAGGAACTGGCGCGGGACCTGACCGCACTCGGCACCGAGGTGCGGGTCGTGGCCTGCGACGTGTCCGACCGCGCCGCCGTCGCCGATCTGCTGGCGTCGATCCCCGCGCATGCGCCGCTGACCGGGATCGTGCATGCCGCCGGTGTCCTGGACGACGGTGTCATCGATTCCCTGACACCCGAACGTGTCTCGGCCGTCCTGGCAGCCAAGGCCGACGCCGCCCGGCACCTGCACGAACTCACCCGAGCGCACGATCTGACGCTGTTCGTGCTGTTCTCCTCCGCGGTCGGCGTTCTCGGTTCGCCGGGGCAGGGCAATTATGCGGCGGCCAACAGCATGGTGGATGCTTTGGCCGCGCACCGCCGCGCCCAAGGGCTGGTCGCGACTTCGATCGCCTGGGGTAACTGGGCGAGCGTCACCGCCATGACAGCCCGGCTCGGTGCCGCCGACACGGCCCGCATGCACCGCGCCGGCGTCGCGGCTCTCGACACCGAGCAGGGTTTGGCACTGTTCGACGCCGCCGTCACCCGAGCACAGGCCACGGTCGCCGCCGTGCGTTTCGACCGTCCGGCATTGACGGCAGCGGCCAGGGCGGGGACTCTGCCGCCGATTCTCCGTGACCTGGTCACGGTCGGGCCTCGGCCCGCGAGCGCACCCGAAACCTCGGCACAGGACCTGCGCCGGCGGTTGGCCGGGCTACCGGAATCCGAACAGCGCCACGAACTCCTGAATCTGGTGTGCAGCCACACCGCCGCTGTCCTCGGCCACACCCACCCACACGCCATCGACCCCCACCGCACCTTCGCCGACCACGGCATCGACTCCCTCACCGCCGTCGA
>NZ_MUKP01000108.1 GCF_002081715.1 Nocardia donostiensis
CAGCAGGTGCCGCAGATACCGCCGCGACTAACCGATCCTCGGCCGGTTCTGGCGATCGGTTGTGCGCTGTGGGCGGTGGCAACTGTCGTGGTATGGCTCAGCGGGGAACGCTGGGAAGCGGCGCGGCCGGTCTGTCTGATGGGGTTGGCCGTCGGAGCGCTCGGTTACGCGATCTTCTTCGTTCAGCGCCGTGGCGCGCGGCGCGGCGACAAGGGTGCACAAACCGGGCTGTGAGCTCAGCCGACCCGGAACTCGTTCGTGGTTCCGGTGAACGGGTGCAGCGCGCCGTCGCCGCCGAGCCGGTCCGCGAAATGCTGGAACCGGTACCGGCCCGGCCGGGTGACGGTGGGGATGTCCCAGACGAAACGGGCCACCGATTCCGCGCTGCCGTGTTTGCGCCAGTAGAAGCGCACCGCCCACTCCCCTTCGTTGGCAACCCGCTGCCATCGACCGGACTCGTCGAGTCGCTGCACTTCCAGGAAGGTGGCGTTGCGGCGCGGATTGTGTTTCGGGTGGGCGGAGACGAATTCGGCTTCGACCCTGCCGCCGGGCGAATAGGTGGCGGCAGGCTGGGTCAGCACATCGCCGAAACCACGTCCCGCGGGGGCGGCATCCGGGCCGGGGGCGGGGACGAAGTTGGGCTGCAATGCCGAGACCTCACGCGGTGCCGGCCCGCGCGGGACCCGGGTGCCTGCGGCGAACGCCGTTGCCAATCGGTGGAATTCCTGCTGGTAGGCGCACAGGGTGTAGCGGCCGTATAGCGTGGAAGCGCCCTCGTACTGTTGGGCGTCGTACTCCTCGGGCGTGGTCACGTACTCGTGGTAGGCGTTGGCGTAACCCTGCAGCAGCACCTGCTCCAGCGCAACGCCGAGCGCTGCCGCGACCGCGCGGCGGATGCGTAGACCTGCGACGATGGTGAATTCGCCGCCTGCTGCCGCCAGATATAGTTCGCCGATGCGCACCAGTTGGATGGGCAGCACGTTCGGCACCCATGGCACCGGCGGCAGCAGCCCGAGCGGCGCGCCGATCGCCTTGGGGGCCTGGGCGTCGGCCAGCCACTGCGGTGCGGGTGCATGTGGATCGCCGAGCGCATCGAGGAGCGGGTTGCGCACCCCTTCCGGGATCGGGGCGCCCGGCAGACCGGGACCGTCTTCGACACTGCCCGCGAACAGCGAGATACCCGCGGCGGCCGGGGCGGTGCGGTGCGGTAGGCCGTCCGGGGTGAAGCGGCCGTCCACGGCGATATCGGCGAGGTCGATGTAGCACAGCATCGCGCCGACGGGTCCGCTGATGGCTTGTGCATCGGTGAGCGCGTGGTGCGCGGCGCGGTATTGGCGTTCGCCGATGATGCGGGTGTTGTCGAACTCGTTCTCGGTGGGGCCGGATCCGGGGCGTAGATGCAAATTCGGCGACATATCGCCGGCATTGGTTTGCGCGAACGCGGCAACGAAATCACCCGGACCGTCCAGATAGCGCACTCCGTGATCGGTGTGCTCGAAACGGAACGACGCGAAACCCTTGTTGTCCGAGCTGATCAGGCGGTTGGTGTTGGTCATCGAGGTGTTGTGGGTGGCGAACCAGGTGATGGCGCCGACCCGCCTGCCGCCCTTGTGCAGTGACAGCGTGGTCACCGCGGGGTCGATGGCTGCCGGGAAATGCCGTTTGTCTTCGTCGGGATTGCGGTCGAACGCGGTCCGGGACCGGTTGACGCTCGCGTCGTGCAATTCAGCGCGGCCCAGCGCCAAGGAACCCGGTCCGAGGTCGGCGTGTGCGGCCGCGATCGCTTCGACGATGCCGTTCACCTCGGCGTCGTAGACCTGCTGCTGGTAGCCGAGGATGGACAGGTTGTAGGCGTAGTCGTGGCTGGAGCCTCCGCAGGTGGAGTGCGAATGCGTCGAGGTGAGCACCACGTTCTGTTCGGTGTACAGATCGCCGAATCGGCGGCTCAGTTCGAGCAGGACGCCGCGGTGCACCGACTGGAAGATCATGCCGTTGTCGGCGACGACGAAGACGATGCGGGTGCCGCCCGCCGCGATCACGAATGCGCGGGCGCGCGGCCGCAGATGGATACCGGCGGTGGTCTGCTCGAGTTGGGAGTACCCCATCATCCCGCATTCGGCGGCGGGGCCGGTGATATCGGAGAGGCCGACTCCGATGTGGTATCCGCCGGAATCGGGGTTCGCCCGGCTGGTGGGTAGCGCCGTCGTCATCGGGGCGAGCGCCCCCGCGGCGGCTGCCGTGAGCGCTGTCCGAGCCAGCATCGTTCTGCGTGTCACCGCCATACCGGTCTCCCTTCGATCCGATCGCAGCGAACCATACAACTGGACGGGCGTCCAGCAGTAGTTATTCCTGGCCATGAATTGACTGTTCGCGCCGCGGCGGCTTAACTCGCTCAGGTGTCCTCCCGATTGAGCGTCGAAGAACGACGGGCCCACCTTATCGAGGCCGCGATCGGCCTTGCCGAGAAAAAGGGAGTTGCGGGCGTGACCACGCGCGATGTCGCGCAGGCGGCCGGAGTCTCACTCGGTGTGGTGCATTACTGTTTCGAGAACAAAGATGCGCTGATGACCGAGTTGGTCAAGGCGCTATCGATGGAATTACGTGATTCCGTCGACGCCGACGACACGGTATGGCAGGCCGCCGGAACCGGCAGAGAAGCGCTACGCGAACTGGTGCGCTCCGGACTGGAACTGATGTGGCTCAACATAGAAGCCACCCCGGAACGGCAACTGCTCACCTACGAGACCACCACCTACGCGCTGCGCGCAGGCGAGAGCACGCCGGCGAAACTGGCGATCGCGCGCGAACAGTACACGTTCAACGACACCACCGTCGCCGATATCCTCGACCACGCCCGCGACGCCACCGGCAGTCAGTGGACCGTTCCGGTGCAGACCCTGTCGCGATTCACCCTCAATGTGATCGACGGAATCGTGCTGCGC
>NZ_MUKP01000109.1 GCF_002081715.1 Nocardia donostiensis
ATAGAGTTACGGCGGCCATAGCGGCAGGGAAACGCCCGGTCCCATTCCGAACCCGGAAGCTAAGCCTGCCAGCGCCGATGGTACTGCACTCGACAGGGTGTGGGAGAGTAGGACACCGCCGGAACATTCTTCCACGATAGGGGACCCACATTCTGGGTCCCCTATCGTCGTTTATGCGAGTTCTGGCGCGGCGACGAACCGCTATCGAACCCGCGGTCGAACTCCATTATCGCGGTATCAACCGTCTCGACTCAGAAAGGGAACCCACCGTGCCGGAACAGAACGACGGTCGGAAACCTTTCCGGCGCAACGCTCCCGCGCGTGGCTTCGGCCGTCGCGGTGACAGCGACGCCGGTTCCGGCCGCGACAGTGCCGGCGGTTCCTCCCGTGACAACGACGACCGGAAAGCCGGATTTCGGCGCGACGACGACCGCCGCGGCGGACCGGGCGGCGGCGCAGGCCGGATCGAGGACCGTGGGCGGGGCCGCAGCGAAGGAACAGAACCGCGCCGTGGCCGTGACGGCGGAGGGGCTCCAGGAAAGGAACGAGGCGACCGAGCGCGCTCGCGGGGAAGTGACGAAGGCCCGCGCGGCGGTGGTCGCGGGTGGGAAGGACGTTCCGGTGGGCAACGCAGGTCCGGGGAACGCGGCTTCGATTCGCGGCGCTCCGGAGCCGGGGCGGACGACAGGGGCTTCCGTTCCCGTGCTGAGGGCAGCGAGCGAGGTGGTTTCAGCGACCGGCCCGGCCGCGATGGTGGTTGGACGCGCCCGCAGCGTGACGAGGTTCCGCCCCGCCGCGACGATGCGGGCGCGCGGGGCCGTGATGACATGCGCCGGGAGCACGACGAAACAGCACGACGCGGTGCGGACAGGCCGCGCCGGTGGGCCGACAGCGCCCGCGGCGAAGGTAGCCGGGACGAGCGGGCGAACCGTTTCCCGAACGCACGCGCCGGTCAGCCGGATCGCCGCCGCGGCGGTGAAGGCGCAGGCCGGGGCCTCGACCGCAGGCCACCACGCCCCGACGAACCGGACCTGCCCGACGAGGTGCAGGCGGGAGAATTGGATCCGACGATCCGCCGGGATCTGTTGAGCCTGGACAAAGGCAACGCGGAAACCGTCGCACGCCATCTGGTGATGGCGGCGCGGCTGCTCGACGACGATCCGCGCCTGGCGTTGGCCCATGCGCGGGCCGCCCGGCAGCGGGCCGGACGGATCGCGGTGGTCAGGGAAACCGCGGGAGTCGCCGCCTACCACGCGGGGGAATGGGCCGAGGCGCTGTCGGAGCTACGCACCGCGCGGCGCATGTCGGGCGGCTCCGGCTTGCTCGCGGTGATGGCCGACTGCGAGCGTGGCCTCGGCCGTCCCGAACGGGCGATCGAGCTCGGTCGCAGCGAGGAAGCTCGCGCCCTGAGCGGCGCCGAAGCCAGCGAACTGCGGATTGTCGTCGCAGGTGCGCGGATGGATCTCGGGCAGTACGACCAGGCTGTGGTCACCTTGCAGACGCCGGAACTGGACCCCGCCCGCACCGGGTCGGCGGCGGCGCGGCTGTTCTATGCCTACGCCGACGCGCTGGTGGCCGCGGGACGCACCGAGGAAGGGCTCACCTGGTTCCTCAATGCCGCGGCCGCCGATATCGACGGGGAAACGGACGCCGAAGAACGTGCCGCCGAACTGACCGGGGAACTGTGACCGGTGGCGCCGGGTTCGTGCGTGCAGGAAGTGGAGTGATCTGATGCGGTTGCGGGACCGATACGGCGCGCTGTTACTGGATCTGGACGGCACCCTGTATCGCGGTAATGCCGTGATCGACGGGGGTCCGGCGGCATTGGCCGGTGGCGAACAGCGACTGGTGTATGTCACCAACAACGCCAGCCGGGGCTCGGATGTGGTGGCCGCGCATCTGGCCGGACTGGGTTATCCCGCGACGGCGGGCGATGTCGTGACCAGCGCCCAGGCCGCGGCCCGGCTGCTCGCCGAACAACTCGGCGGCGGGGCGCGGGTGCTCGTCGTGGGTACCGATGATCTGGTCGAGGAAATCCGCGCAGTCGGACTGGAACCGGTGCGGCGCTACGACGGCGCGGCCCCCGCTGCGGTCGTGCAGGGCCATTCCCCGCACACCGGCTGGCCCGACCTCGCCGAAGCCGCGTACGCGTTGCGCGCCGACGCCCTGTGGGTGGCCGCGAACACCGATAAGACCCTGCCGAACGAACGCGGGCTGGCACCCGGCAACGGTGCGATGGTCGCCGCATTGCGCGCTGCCTCCGACCGCGAACCGATCGTGGCAGGCAAGCCGTATCCGCCGCTGCTCGAGGACGCGCTCATCCGAGCCGGGACCCGCGCCGCGCTGGTGGTCGGTGACCGGCTCGACACCGATATCGACGGCGCCGCAGCGGTCGGGCTGGACTCACTGCTGGTGCTGACCGGCGTCAGCACGCTCGCCGAGCTGACCGAGCTGCCCGCCGGACGCCACCCCACTTTTGTCGCCGAGACCCTCGACGCGTTGAACCAGCCGCCGCTGCCTGCCGCGGCTGCTGATAACGCTGATATCCAGCGGCAACTGCGCAGCAACCCAGGTCGGGCCGTGCAGGTACGCGCGCCCCGTCCCGCAATCCGCTAGCGTTATCGACACGATGAGTACCGCCACGCCCCGCCCGAACGCATCAGGTCCCGGCACACCCGCGCCGCGCTCCGGGGTACCGCTACCCGGACAGCATCTGCCCGGCGCGGCCGGACAGCCCGAACCTGCCGACCCGGAGCGTATCCGCGCCGATATCAGGGACCTGCTGGCCGAACTCGTGACGAGCACATCCGCGCAGCACCCGGCCGATATCGCCGACCCCGCGGGCGGCGCCGACCTGGCCCGGCGCGCGCACATCCTGGA